>NZ_NEJZ01000018.1:0-177381 GCF_002113215.1 Pseudomonas sp. B15(2017) | reverse complement strand
TCAACCACTTGCGCTTCCGATCTCTCGTTAGCGGGAGGCGAATTCTACAGCGTTACACGCTGCTGTCAACACCTCTTTTTCTTCGCTTTCGACCGAGAAGATCGAATCGCTGAAAGCGCCCAACAAACCGGCATTTCCAACGCCTTCCAGGCTTCGATGAACTGAAGCGGCCCGCCTTCGAAACTCACTAACTCATTGAATTTCAAGGGGTTTTCCGTTTCGACTGCGCCGGAAGTGGGGCGAATTATAGAGACTCAGAATCTGCCGTCAACACTTAATTTGAGTTTTCTATCAACCTTAGGAAAACGCCGCTTCTATATAGACGCGAACGCGATGAGTGCATCCACCGGCAAGTCAGCACTCAACCAATAACCCTCGCATACACCGATCGGTCAATATTCCCCCCGGACAGAATCACCCCGACCTTTTTCCCCTGCATCCTTCCACGCTCCTGCATCAACGCTGCCAGCGCTGAGGCACCCGCGCCCTCTGCAAGGTTGTGAGTCTCGGTGTAATACACGCGCATGGCCTCGGCGATCTCGCCTTCGCTGACCGAAACGATCCTCGCCGCTCCTTCCTTATAGATGTCGAACGCCTGGGCAATCGGCTTGCGCACAGCCAGGCCATCCGCGAACGTATTCGCCGAAGCGGTTTCGCAGATCATGTTCGCGTCGAACGACAGCTTGGCGGCCGCGGCCTCTGTCGATACAACCCCCACCACTTCAGTATTCAGTCCCAGCGCGTCACGGGCAGCGATCACACCACAGATCCCCGATCCGCAACCAATGGGCACGTAAATCGTATCCAGATCCGATGCAGCACCAAACAGCTCCAGCGCATAAGTCGCCACGCCCTTGACCAGTTCAACGTGAAAAGGCGGCACCAGAAAAAGGTCATGTTCCTGCGCCAAACGCGCCGCCTCTTCACGCGCCTCGTCGAAATCGCGCCCGTACTCGACCACTTCACCACCGAAGCCGCGCATGGCATTGTTCTTTTCCAGCGAATTGCCCTGCGGCACCACGATCAATGCTTTCAGGCCCACCGCCTGCGCTGCCAGCGCCAGGCTCTGACCGTGATTGCCACGCGTCGCAGAGACAATGCCTTTGACAGTGGGATGTTCGCGACGCAGCCAGTGCATGAACGTGATACCGCCACGCACCTTAAAGGCACCGGTCGGCGTGTGGTTTTCATGCTTGACCCAAACTGTGCAGCCCAGCCGTTCTGCCAGCAGCGGCCAACGGTATTGGGCGGTAGCCGGCATCACTTGATAAACCTGGCGGGCAGCGTTCTCGATGTCGTCGCGAGTGAGTGCGTGCATATAAGTGGCTCCTTGGACTTTGGCCCAGTCTAGGCACGGACGCTTCACATCGGCTTTCAAAAAACAGACCTGACTTTTATGCACGCCCTTCACTACTATGGCGTTCATGAGCCATCGAAACCGTCGCCCCTCCATAACCGTCGCCGAGCCGATACGTCGTATCGAAGCCGGCCCGTGGGTGATCGAGTTGCTGCCGGGCGCAGCCTACTCGGCGCGGTACGTGGCGACCCAGTCAGCGATCGGCTTTGCCTTCGACAGCCAGCGCGGCGTGCACGCCATCGGTAGTGACCGGATACGCCCCTTCGATGCAATGCCCAATGGCCTGGCGTTTGTTCCGGCTGGCTGTGACGTGTTCTCCGAGTCGCCCATGGGCGGCGAATATCTGCGGGTGATACGCACCGACGGCACAGCATTGGCCGGCGACGAGGCGTTCAATAATCGCATCGACCCGCAAGCGATCTACCTCGCGTCGCGAATGCGCAGCGCACTGCTGAAAACCTCTCTGGAAGATGACTGGGAAAGCTGGGCGCTCAACCTGGCAGAACGGGTTGAAGGTCATGCGACCGCAACGCAGCAAGGTTCAATCACCGGCAGCCGCATGCGCCTGCTGGATGAATTCATCGACGCCGGCCTCGGCAACCCTCTCGGCGTTCCGGCTATGGCGCAACTGCTGGAGTTGTCCGAGGGCTATTTCATGCGCGCTTTCAAACAGGCGACCGGCAAAAGTCCCCACAGTTACCTGATCGACAGACGACTGGCCAAAGCCCGAGCGTCGATGCGCGATACAACAGACAGTCTTTCGCAGATTGCCCTCGCCTGTGGCTTTAACTCACAGGCGCACATGACCACAGCCTTCAGGCAGCGTCTGGGCGTGAGTCCGGCGCAACTGCGGACAGATTCGCGCAAAAGCCCTGCCCGCTCGTCTATCAAAGGAGAAGCGGCCACCTGACGCCTTGAATGACAAAAACCCGGCAATGCGTCTGCAGCCGATCAACGTTTTTCAGCGAACCACCAGTGGCATTCAAACGCCCTTGCATGGTGTTCTGTTCGACAAAAGTCTGGCACGCTCGCTGTCCGGCTCAAGTCATTGCGGCATACAACCGATGAGGTCCGTTTCATGAGCAAGGCGCCCTACGCTCCACCCAAGGTCTGGAAACACATCGCTCCGTCCGGCGGCCAGTTCGCCAGCATCAATCGCCCGATTGCCGGGCCGACGCATGAAAAGACGCTGCCGATCGGCCAACATCCGTTGCAGTTGTATTCACTGGCCACGCCCAACGGCGTGAAAGTGACCATTCTGCTTGAGGAGTTGCTGGCGCTCGGACATTCCGGCGCCGAGTACGACGCCTGGCTGATCCGCATCAACGAGGGCGACCAGTTTTCCAGCGGCTTTGTCGAGATCAACCCCAATTCGAAAATCCCGGCGCTGCTGGATCGCAGCGTAGAACCGGCCATTCGCGTATTCGAATCCGGTTCGATCCTGCTCTATCTGGCAGAAAAATTTGGCGCCTTCCTGCCCACCGACCTGGCGGCACGCACCGAAACCCTGAACTGGCTGTTCTGGCAGATGGGATCAGCACCTTACCTGGGCGGTGGTTTCGGTCATTTCTATGCGTATGCGCCGGAAAAGCTCGAATACCCGATCAACCGATTCACCATGGAAACCAAGCGGCAGCTGGATGTTCTCGACCGCCGCCTGAGCGAAAGCGCCTTCCTCGCCGGCAACGACTACACCATCGCCGACATCGCGGTCTGGCCGTGGTACGGGCAATTGGTGCGCAACAACGTGTACTCCGCCGCCGAGTTTCTTTCCGCTCACGAATACACCCACGTGCAACGCTGGGCGCAAGTGATTGCTGACCGGCCTGCGGTAATTCGCGGCCAGCGCGTCAACCGGACGTGGGGCGATGAAGCCGGCCAGGTTCCGGAGCGGCATCAAGCAAGCGATCTGGACTGAAGTTCGCTGACACCACCCAACGCCCGCACTGCTCGGGCGTTGGGTGGTGTCCCACCCTTCTCAGGCCGTCTGCCGACGCATCGTCGCAATCGCAGTCCTGAAGTAGCGGCATACAGAAGCGCGAGACAACGGACCTCCGGCCGCTACGCTTTACTTCTCGGTATCAGCAGCCCAATGATGGAAAACGGCACCGACCTCGAATAACGACAACGGAGGGTCGTCCAGCGATCATGAACATTCTCTATGACGAACAGGTCGACGGCGTTTTGCCCGATGTCGACAAAGCCGCGCTGTTGCAAGCCCTGCACCACCAATGGCCGGATCTTGAAGTCCTGCATCAGCTTGAAGAACTGAAGCCGTATGAATGCGATGGCCTCTCGGCCTATCGCACCACGCCGCTGCTGGTGGTGCTGCCACGGCACATCGATGAAGTTCAGGGCGTGTTGCGAATCTGCCACGAACGGCGGGTACCGGTGGTGGCACGGGGCGCCGGGACCGGTTTGTCCGGCGGTGCCCTGCCACTGGAAAAAGGCGTGCTGCTGGTGATGGCGCGCTTCAACAATATTCTGCGGATCGACCCCGAAGCACGTACCGCACGGGTTCAACCCGGCGTGCGCAACCTGGCGATTTCCCAGGCCGCTGCGCCGTTCGGACTGTATTACGCGCCTGATCCTTCCTCGCAAATCGCCTGCTCCATCGGCGGCAATGTTGCGGAAAACGCCGGCGGCGTGCATTGCCTCAAGTACGGCCTGACCGTTCACAACCTGCTCAAGATCGAGATTCTTACCGTGGATGGCGAGCGCCTGACGCTGGGGTCCGATGCGCTGGATTCTCCCGGCTTCGACCTGTTGGCGCTGTTCACCGGCTCCGAAGGACTGCTCGGGGTGATCACCGAAGTCACGGTCAAACTCTTGCCCAAACCGCAAACCGCCAAAGTGCTGCTGGCGGCGTTCGACTCCGTGGAAAAAGCCGGCCGTGCAGTAGCCGACATCATCGCGGCCGGCATCATTCCCGGCGGCCTGGAGATGATGGACAACCTGGCGATCCGCGCCGCCGAAGACTTCATACACGCCGGTTATCCAGTAGACGCCGAGGCGATTCTGCTCTGTGAACTCGATGGTGTTGAAGCGGATGTCCACGATGATTGCGCTCGGGTTCGCCAAGTGCTCGAACAGGCCGGCGCCACCGAACTGCGCCAGGCCCGGGACGAAGCCGAGCGCTTACGGTTCTGGGCCGGACGCAAGAATGCCTTCCCCGCCGTGGGTCGGTTGTCGCCGGACTATTACTGCATGGACGGCACCATCCCGCGCCGCGAGTTGCCCGGCGTACTGCACGCGATAGCGCAGCTTTCAGCCGAATATGGCTTGGGGGTCGCCAACGTATTCCACGCCGGCGACGGCAACATGCATCCATTGATTCTGTTCGATGCCAATCAGCCCGGCGAACTGGAACGAGCCGAAGCGCTGGGTGGCAAGATCCTCGAATTGTGCGTGAAGGTTGGCGGCAGCATCACTGGCGAACACGGCGTGGGCCGGGAAAAAATCAACCAGATGTGCGCGCAGTTCAACCGTGATGAGTTGACCCTTTTCCATGCCGTGAAAGCAGCCTTCGACCCCGGTGGACTGCTCAATCCCGGCAAAAATATTCCGACCCTGCATCGCTGCGCCGAATTCGGTGCCCTGCACGTACACCACGGGCAATTGCCCTTCCCCGAGCTGGAGCGGTTCTGATGGGTGACACCAAAGATTTCGATGACAGCGCCGCGCTGCTCGAACAGGTCAACCGGGCACTGGTAAACGCTACGCCGCTGCGCATTCAGGGGGCCAACAGCAAGGCGTTTCTCGGACGCATCGTCGGAGGGGAAATTCTCGATACCCGCGCCCATCGCGGCATCGTCAGCTACGACCCGACCGAACTGGTGATCACCGCGCGCTGCGGCACTCCGCTGGCAAAGTTGCTGGCTGTGCTGGACGCCTCGCAACAAATGCTGGCGTGCGAGCCCCCCGCCTTCGCCGACGACGCAACGGTCGGCGGCATGATCGCCACTGGGCTGTCCGGGCCGCGTCGTCCCTGGTCGGGATCGGTGCGCGATTTCGTGCTGGGCACGCGAATCATCACCGGTCATGGCAAACACCTGCGTTTCGGTGGCGAAGTCATGAAGAACGTCGCCGGCTACGATCTGTCGCGCCTGATGGCTGGCAGTTACGGGTCGCTGGGTGTCATCACTGAAGTCTCGCTCAAAGTGCTGCCCAAACCGCGCGCGTGCCTTAGCCTGCGTCTGGAAATGACCAGCGAACATGCCCTGCTGCGCCTGGCCGAATGGGGCCAGCAGCCGTTGCCGATCAGCGCCGCGTGTCACGATGGCCGGCAATTGCACTTGCGCCTGGAGGGTGGTGAAGGTTCAGTGGCGGCCGCCCGTGATCGCCTTGGCGGCGAGCTGATCGACAATTCGTTCTGGGCCGACCTCAACGAACAACGCCTGGACTTCTTCGATGAAGACCACCCGCTCTGGCGCCTGTCCGTACCACTCAACACACCGCCGCTGGACCTGCCCGGCAAGCAGTGGCTCGACTGGGGCGGAGCGCAACGCTGGCTCAAATCGACGGCCGAAGCGTCGGTCATTCGCAAAGCGGTCGGCGACGTCGGCGGCCATGCGACCTGTTATAGCCACGGTTTGATCGACGAACCGTTCCATCCCCTGGCGCCCGCCTTGCTTCACTATCACCGTCAACTCAAACGACAACTCGACCCCCGGGGCATTTTCAACCCCGGCCTTCTGTACGCGGAGCTTTGAGCCATGCAGACCACCCTCAGCCCGCAAGCCCGACAACTGCCCCGCGCCGAAGAGGCCGAAAGCATCCTGCGCACGTGCGTTCATTGCGGATTCTGCAACGCGACCTGCCCGACTTATCAATTGCTCGGCGATGAACTGGACGGCCCGCGCGGGCGCATCTACTTGATCAAGCAGGTGCTCGAAGGCAACGAAGTCACGGCGAAAACCCAGCAACACCTGGACCGCTGCCTGTCGTGCCGCAACTGTGAAACCACCTGCCCTTCCGGCGTGGATTATCACAACCTGCTCGACATAGGGCGGGCTGTAGTCGACGCCGCCGTCCCGCGACCGCCCGGACAGCGCCTTCTGCGAGAAGGACTTCGAAGTGTCGTACCCAATCCACGGTTGTTCAAAGGATTGGTCAATGGCGGGCAGATGTTCCGGTCGCTACTGCCCGATACCTTGCAAGACAAACTGCCACGCAATGCGTTGACGCCTGCATCACGTCCAGTCATCCGCCATGCACGGCAAGTGTTGATGCTGGAGGGTTGCGTGCAACCGGGTTTGTCACCCAATACCAATGCAGCAGCGGCACGGGTGCTGGATCGTCTGGGCGTCAGCGTGATTCCCGTCCGTGAGGCTGGCTGTTGCGGCGCCGTGGATTATCACCTCGACGCCCAGATCACCGGCCTTGACCGCGCCCGCCACAACATTGATGCGTGGTGGCCGGCCATCGAACGGGGGGCCGAGGCGATCGTGCAGACCGCCAGCGGTTGCGGTGCGTTCATCAAGGATTACGGGCATTTGCTCGGCGCCGATCCGGTATACGCCGAGAAGGCAAGACGTGTCAGCACGCTGGCTCGGGATCTCGTTGAGGTGCTGCGCGAAGAACCGCTCGAATCCCTGGGCATCCACGCTGATCAGCGTCTGGCTTTCCACTGCCCTTGCACCCTGCAGCACGCACAGAAACTCGGCGGCGCGGTGGAGTCAGTGCTGAACCGGCTGGGCTTCAACCTCACGACCGTACCGGACGCACATCTGTGCTGTGGCTCGGCAGGCACCTACTCGCTGACCCAGCCAACACTGGCCCGGCAACTGCGCGACCAAAAGCTCAACGCCCTGGAAAGCGGCCATCCTGACGTCATCGCAACCGCCAATATCGGTTGTCAGGCTCACCTCGACGGTGCAGGGCGTACGCCAGTCAGGCACTGGATCGAGCTGGTGGATGCCGCATTACCTTCGTTGAACGAGGCATAGACACGGCGACGACGCAAACGACAGGCGGAAAAAATCGCCTTTGCGGGGCTTTTTTTCGGCAAGACTCAGTGTGCGGAGGGTATGGCACTGGGCGACATCACGTTGTCGGTACGAGAAAAAGAAGTCTGCCTGGGCTTGCTGACCGGCGGCACCGTACCGCAGATGGCCGAGAAGCTGAGGGTCAAAAACAGCTCGATCGATACCTACCTCAAGCATGCGGCCGCCAAGCTCGGTGTCAGCGGACGACACGGTCTGGCCAGATGGATGGCCGGCGCCTGATCCGCGCTTCCTTTTATCGGACGCCCGGCCTCCGCTCTTATTCGTGAACGAGGCTGTTTGATGTCCAGGCTCCCGATCTCCCTCCTGTCCGTGGCACTGCTGCTGGGCGGTTGCTCGTTGACTCCCGACTACCAGCGACCGGCATCGCCGAGCGCTGCGCAGTATCCACAAGGTCCGGCGTATGCCGCGCAATCCCCGCGCACACCCCGGGTCGAAGACTGGCGCGCGCTGTTCAATGACCCGGCGTTGCAGCAATTGATCGAAAGCGCGCTGATCAACAATCGTGATCTGCGGGTAGCCGCGCTGAACGTCGATCAGGAGTTGCTGACGCTGGCCCGGGAAACGCTGGCCGCCGACGAGCGAAGCCTGCACCTGACCATCCGCAACCGCGAGGCCGGCAAGGGTTGGCGCAACTGGTCGCGCAAGTGAACCTGTACACCGCACTGGGCGGTGGCTGGAGCCCGCCCGAGCCGCCTTCGCCATCACCTTGAGTCATTTTTTCTTACACCTTTTGTCGCCCGCTCCGACATTGACGGGTGATCAAAAACCGACCTGCCGGATCATTTTGGTATCATGCGCCGCTTTTACGGTTAACCCGCCCGCCTGTCTTGCCGACTGGCGGGCTCCAAAGGGCGGTATGAAATGACGGCTTTGTTGACTCGCCGCAAGGTGCTTGCGGGAATGGGCGTACTCGGTCTCGGCCTGCTCGCCGGCTGCGACACCCGCGGCGAACTGTCGTACAAGTACGGCAAGGATCTGAGCGACAAGATCCTCGGACGCACCTTCAAGCTCAAGGACACCGAAGGCAACACCGTGACGCTGTCGAGCTTTCGCGGCCTGATGCCGATGATCTTCTTCGGTTTCACCCAGTGCCCGGCGATCTGTCCGACGACGCTGGCCCGCGCCGCAAAAATCAAGAAATTGATGGGCAAGGACGGCGACATCCTGCAAGTGGTGTTCATCACCCTCGACCCGGAACGCGACACCCCGGAAATCCTCGACGCTTACGTCAAGACCTTCGATCCAAGCTTCGTCGCGCTGTATGGCACCCTCGAAGAAACCAAGGCCACCGCCAAGGAATTCGACGTGTTCTACGAAAAAGTCCCGGCCGGCGACACCTATACCCTTTCCCACACCGCCACCAGTTATGTCTACGACACCCGGGGCACGTTGCGTGTGGGCCTGTCTCAATCGCTTTCGGCACAAGAGTGCACGGAAGATTTGCTTACCGTCATGGAGGTCTGCTGATGAATCCTTTTCTGAACAACATCAAATGTGCCGTATTGGGCCTGTCGCTGCTGGGCCTGGCTTTCCAGGTCTCGGCGCAGACCAGGGTCGACGACGCGTGGGTGCGGGCAACCGTGCCGAACCAGTCGGCCAGCGGTGCGTTCATGACCGTCACCGCCGACAGCGACAGCAAGCTGCTCAGTGTTGCATCGCCCGTGGCCAAGAACGTGCAGATTCATGAAATGACCATGAAGAACGACGTGATGAGCATGGGCCCGGTCAACTCGGTCGACCTGCCGGCCGGCAAAGCCGTCAATTTCGATCCGAATGGCTACCACGTGATGCTGATGGGCCTGACTGCTCAGTTGAAAGAAGGCGACAGCGTGCCGCTGACCCTGACCGTCGAAAACGCCAAAGGTGAAAAGGAAACCGTTGAAGTGAAAGCGCCGGTCAAGGCGCTGACCATGGAAGGCCACGATCACAGCAAGATGCATTGATCGCTGATTGACAGATACGGCTTAAAAAAACAAAAGGGGCGGCATGATCGATGATCATGCCGCCCCTTTTGCGTCTGGAGGTCAGACCAGTTTCAATTCGACCTCGATGTTGTTGCGCGTGGCCTTGGAATACGGGCACACCTGATGCGCCGCATCCACCAACTGCTGCGCCGCACCGCGCTCCATGCCCGGCAGGCTTACATTGAGTCGCGCCTGCAGGAGATACCCTCCCGAATTAGTGCCCAGGTCCACTTCGGCATCCACCGCCAGGTCTGCCGGCAGGCTTATTTTCTGCTGCCCCGCCACCGCTTTCATCGCGCCGATGAAACACGCCGACCAGCCTGCGGCGAACAATTGTTCCGGATTGGTCCCGCCGCCACTGGAACCGGGCGACGACAGTTTTACATCAAGGATCCCGTCGGAACTGCGCGATGCGCCGTCACGTCCGCCGGTGGTGTGGGTTTTCGCGGTATAGAGGACTTTTTCAATCTGACTCATGGCGATCTCCTGAATGAAAAACAGCAGATTGTTCACTCGGCGCCTCCCGTCGCAGCTTGAGGTGCGCCACCCGTCTCACACAGCCCTCTCACTATAGACGCGGGTTTAACGCCCATCCGGCAAGCGGACGTGCGGGTTGTTCAACAATGACGAGTATTCAAGGCGTACGCTGGTTGAACCGGGTTTTGAGACCGTCGGCGTTCGACGACAAGCGTTTGGCGGTGTCCACGAACGGCGTGACGATCAGGCTGTACAGCGTCAGGTAGCGGGCGTGGTCCTGCTCGCCCGTTCCGAAGCGCAAGTCTTCGGGCTTTGAAGTGGTGACGTACAGCGTGCCGAACAGCCAGTCCCACAGTGAAAGATTGATCGCGAAGTTCTTGTCGAAATGTCGTGGCGCGTCGCTGTGGTGGATCTGGTGCTGGGCCGGGCTGTTGAGCACATGTTCGACCACTGGCCCGAACGACAGCCAGACATGGCTGTGCCGTAGATTGGAGGCCAGGCTGTTGATGATCAGCGCCAGCCAGGTCACGCCGAACAGCGTATAGCGGCTGACTTCACCACCGCAGGCGTACCAGACTACACCCGCAAACGCGCCGAGGCCGGCGGTGATGACGATTCGTTCAACGATCGATTCGACGATGTGAATCCGGCTGGCGGTGGCCGGCACCAGCACCGGCGCCGAATGGTGAACCTTGTGAAACGCCCATAGATAGCGGGAGTGGAAAGCGCGGTGAATCCAGTAATGCAGAAAATCCCTGAACAGGAAAACGCCCAGACCGTAGAACAACGCGATCAGCGGGTGATCCGGAACCTGCTCGCGAGCGCCCCAGAGTTGGGTGAAAAACCGCGCATAGTCGCCCGAGCGAAGGATGTACGGGTCGACGAGACCAACAACCGGCAATACCAGGGCCACCTTCAGAATCGCCTTGATGAAGTAATAACGGTAATCCAGCCAGGCCGAACGATGCCCGTGGACACGACCACCGCCGACAAATTGCCAGAAGGAGCGGGCCTGTGTCAGGTGTCTGGATTTTCGGTAGCGATAAAGGCCGTACGCCACGCCTTAGGACGTGAGCAGAAACGCCACACCAAGACGGCCGTTCAAATCGAACAGGCCAAGGAACCGCTCGGTGACCGGATCGATCACCCAGCGGCTGAGCTGCGCATGAAGTTGCGTGAGTAAATCCACGACGACCGACTCCATCAGGGGGCGCGCATTGTAAATCGGACTGGTTCGCAAATGCAGCAGCAATGGATCAAAAGCCGGTTAAACAGCCTGAAACAATAAAACCGCTGCCTCGCTCAGGCCGAAAAATCGCCAGGACTGACGCCGATCAAGGCCCAGCCTCGTCCGGGTGGCTCACCGTGGCTTTCAAGATCAGATCACCCTGCCGTTTAAAAAGGCGATCAGACAGCCCACCCTTGGTATGATCGCCCACACTTTTGTGACGATTTGATGGCTGGAAGGTCTTTTTTGTGAGCGCTCTTTTTCAACGGTTGCGGCGCCTGGATGCCCGTCTTCTTTCTCTGGTTTTCCTGGTACTGATCGTGCCGGTGTGCCTGCGGGCGGCACTCGGCTGGTCGAGCCTGTTCGGTTATCTGTCAGATCTGGCCATCGGCAGTCTGTTGATGGTTTTGTTACACCGCCGTCCCTGGTGGCTGGCGCTGCCGGTGCTGCTGTTTTGGGGATTGCTGGCGGTAGCGACCGCGGAACTGGTCAGCGCGGTCGGTCGCCTGCCGACCGTGGCAGACCTGCATTACCTGATCGACCCGCAGTTCGTGGAAAACTCCACCGGCGGTGGCTTCGCCCATCCCGGTGTGGCGGTTGCGCTGCTGGTGGCTCTCGCCCTGTGGCTGCTCAGTCATTGGAATCGACGTGCAACACCGGTTCGCGCTCTGCCCCGCGCAATCTGGGCGATGCCGGTGCTGCTGTTCTCAGCGTACTGGGGCGCGCAACACCTGGCCCCGAGCGATGACGACCCGTGGCGCCTGTACAACTTGCCGCACCAGTTGCTGGCCGCGCAGGTCGCCGATCTTCAGATGCAGACCGAAGAATGGCTGGACGGCGACACTCAGGTCGCTCCTCCGCCCATGGCCGGGCTCACCGATGTTGATCTGAATGGTCACCCGTTGCTGGCGGCCAAGGGCCAGGCGCGCAATGTGCTGATCGTTGCCCTCGAAGGCATTCCCGGCGCTTACATCGGCGCCAATCGCCGGGCCATCGGCAGTCATTATCAGGAAGACCTGATGCCCAACCTCAGCCGCTGGGCCGAGCGCGGCATGAACACTCCGGATTACGTGCTGCACACCCACCAGACCATTCGCGGTCTGTACGCCATGCTCTGCGGCGACTACGACAAACTCGACAACGGCACGCCCAAAGGCGTGGAAATGCTGACCCAGCACAAACGCAATCAAGCCTGCCTGCCGGCACAGCTGCGCCAGCACGGTTTTGCCACGCATTACCTGCAAGGCGCAGGGCTGCGGTTCATGGCCAAAGACAAGATCATGCCGCACATCGGTTTCGACGCGACCCATGGTCTGGAGTGGTTCACCAACGCCAACTATCTCGAGTTCCCGTGGGGCAAGGACGACAAGGCGTTTTTCGAAGGCGCGCTGAAATACGTCGGCGACCTGAGAAAGCAGAAACAGCCGTGGATGCTCACGCTGCTGACCGTCGGCACTCACCAGCCCTACTCCGCGCCGGAGGAATACCTGCAACGCTACGACACGCCCAAGCAGGCCGCCGTCGGTTATCTGGACGATGCGCTGGAGCAGTTTCTCAGTGGCCTGGAACGCCAGGGCGTGCTGAAAGACACGCTGGTGGTTATCACTTCTGACGAATCCCACGGCATCGACGGCGTCCGCCTCGCGTCGTCCTGGGGCTTCAACCTGACCCTCGCGCCGGAGCAGGCGCAATTGCCCCGCCTGAACGCCGGGGTCTACGGTCACGTCGATCTGAGCGCGTCGATCCTGGATTACTTCGACTTTCCGGTGCCTTCCGCCCTCAGCGGCCGCTCGCTGTTTCGCGATTACGATTCGGGCCGCGAAATCATGTCGTTCACCAACGGCAAGCTGCGCTATCACGACGGTCGCGGCCTCCTGACCGAATGCGACATGCCACGCCGTTGCCGCAATTACGCCAGCGAAGGATTCATCGCCGAAAGCGCCACGTTCAAAGGCAACGCCAGCGGCCAGAACGCCCGGGACATCGCCGCCCGCGCCTCGGCCCTGGACCTGTCGCTGTTGCGCACCCCGCTGAACCAGCGCTATCAGTTCGGCAGCACCAACGTTATCCCGCTGCAAGCGCAGATCAAGGACGACTGGGCCGACAACCTGATCGGCGCGCAATACCTGGAAATGCCCAAGGGCTCCCACACCCGCGTACGCCTGACCGTGCGCTCGGTCGATCCACAGCAGGCGGCGTACATTCAGCTCAAGGCCAAGGAGTTCGAACAGGACGTGCAACTGGGACTGCCGACCGAGATGGTCGCCACGGCAGATCAGCCGCTGGAGATGGATTTCAGCTTCGACAACCCGCAACCGCGCAAGGCGTTCTCGTTCCACTTGTTGGGGTATGGGCTGGGCGCCGTGGAGGTCAGTGATTTCAGCGTGATCACAGAACTGCCGGGGCAACAGGATCTGCTGGACGAGATCCCGGAAGAAGACACCGCTCAATCGAGTTGAGATCAACGCCAGCGTCGCAACGACGCTGGCGCCTGTCCGGTGTGAACGATCAGAACGTGGTGCGCAGCCCGACCTGAATGCTGCGCCCTTCTGCCGGCGCAATATCGCGCAGGATCGAGCTGGCGTAACGCACGGTCTGGTTGGTCAGGTTCTCGGCATTGACGAAGGCCAGCCATTTGCTCTGACCAACATCAAAGTGATAACCCACATTTGCCCCCAGCGTGGTGTAGCCGTCGGTGCTGCTTTCGTTGTCCGGCACCCGGTGCTGGGAACTGGCGTGTTCCACATCGATCCGCGCCTGCCAGCGATCCAGCTCCCACAACAAACCGGTGTTCAGCCTAAGCGGTGCGATGCGCGGCAGGTCCTGACCATTGTCGAGGTTCTTGGCCCGGGTGTAGTCGCCCGACAGCTCCAGTGCAAACTTGCCGTAGGCGTTTTCGCCGAGGGTCCAGCGATCCTGCGCTTCGATGCCGCTGAAGCGGGCCCGAACGCCGGAATAGTTGTACTCGGGAATGCCGTCGGCGTCCTCCTCGCCTTCGTCGTTGAGTGTGCGGCCCGTCCCTAGCAGGCCGATGTAGTTGGAGAAATGGCTATAGAAGACGCCGACGCTGCCCTTGTGCGTACCGTTGTCGAAACGCAGGGCCAGGTCGCTGGAGACGGCTTTCTCTTTCGACAGCCCCGCGTCCCCGACTTCATAGGTGCCGGTGGCGACGTGAGCGCCGTTGGCGTAAAGCTCATAGAACGTCGGCGCGCGTTCGGTGTAGCCGAGCGTGGCAGCCACCGACCAGACCGGCGTCAGCGTGTACACCGCACCGGATGACAGGCTGCCGGCGGTGAAACTGCTGGAGCGATCGGCATTGGCGAAGCGCTCTTTGCCTTTGGCGTCGGGGTCGACCGTGGTGTGTTCAAGGCGTCCGCCGAGGGTGAACAGCAGGCGATCCGTGGCTTGCAGCTCTTCGAGAATGAATAGCGCACCGACATCGGTATCGGTGTGCGGCACGAACGCTTCTTCGCCCAACGCCGAGAACTCGTTGCGACTGACTTGCGCGCCAATCACCCCGTTGAACGGCCCCAGCGGCTGATGCCGGGCTTCGACCCGCGCCTCGTAGCCCTTGTTCTTGAACGTGGTGCCGACCTCGCCGCCCTCGATTTCACGGTGCTGGTAATCGGTGTAGCCAGCGTCGAGCTTCACCGAGCTGAACGGGCCGTCGAGGTTGCGGATTTCCGAGGCGAAGGCGTAGTGCTCCTGCTCCATGCGGATGCGCACATCGTCTTCGGCCGGCGAGCCGTAGTTCGAATCGTAATTGCTGTACGACAGCCCCGCGTAACCGTCATCCCAGGTGTACGACCCGCCCACCGCACCGCCGTCCTGACGACCGTCGCTGTTGGCCAGCCGATGCTTCTTCGAATCGCCATCGTCGTTCGCCCGTTCACGACGGGTCTTGGCGTAGCCGGGAATCTTCAGGTCATTGAACTCGCGGGCGCTGGCGTCTAGGTGCAAGGCGAACTGACCGTTACCGGCTTCGAGCTTGCCAGCGCTGCTGCGGGTGGTGTCGGCGCCGCCGTAGCGCAACTCGCCGGCACCGTGAATGCCTTCGATGGCTTCGGTCGGGATGCGGTTGTCGAAGGTGTTGACCACCCCGCCGATGGCACTGCCGCCGTACAGCAAGGCCGCGGGGCCACGGACGATTTCGATGCGCTCGACGTTGACGGGGTCCAGCGGCACCGCGTGATCGTAGGACAGCGACGAGGCGTCCAGCGCGCCGACGCCGTTACGCAGGATGCGAATGCGATCGCCGTCCTGCCCGCGAATGATCGGGCGACTGGCACCGGGGCCGAAGTAGGACGAGGACACGCCCGGCTGCTTGTTCAGGGTTTCGCCGAGGCTGCCTTTTTGCTGCAGCGTCAGGTTGTCGCCGCTCAACACGGTCGAGGGCGAGGCCAGGGTCTGACTGCCCAGCGGATTGCCGGTGATGACTTGCGGTTGCAGCTCCAGCGGGTCGGCGGCGAATGTCGGGGAAGCGATCAGCAACGCAGAGGCCATGAGCGTCAGGCGGGGTTGGAAGGAGTGGAAACGGGAAGGCATTTCAGGAATCCGTCAGGCAGAAAAGTGAGGATCAATGCCGGCGAGACAGAGTGCGTGTGACCGGCATCAATCAGATGAAATCATTTTTATGTTATACAATAACATTTCCAATGGCCATCACGTTTCTTCCACACATTGGCAAACCATCGCTCAAGCAGGGGCATTTCAGCGCCCTGCCCGGCGCCGGCGCCGGCGCCCGACAGTTCACGTAAGAGACTGCGCCTATCAGGCACCAATAGTCGGCCTATTAGCTGACTCTCCGAGTCGGGTCTAGCCTTACTACTCCGAAGTCGGCACGAGCCGGCCGCAGATGACCTGATAAGGACCCGAACATGGCAAATGAATCGAAATGCCCGTTCAATCACGCCGCCGGCGGTGGCACGACGAACCGCGATTGGTGGCCGAATCAACTGAACCTGAAAATCCTGAGTCAGCACTCGCCCGCGTCCGATCCGCTGGGCAAGGACTTCGACTACGCCAAGGCTTTCAAAAGCCTGGATTTCCAGGCCCTCAAACGCGATCTGACGGCGCTGATGACCGACTCGCAGGAGTGGTGGCCAGCGGACTTCGGCCACTACGGACCGCTCTTCATCCGCATGGCCTGGCACAGCGCCGGCACCTATCGCACCGCTGACGGCCGTGGTGGCGCCGGCTCCGGCCAGCAACGCTTCGCCCCGCTCAACAGCTGGCCGGACAACGTCAGCCTCGACAAGGCCCGCCGCCTGCTGTGGCCGATCAAGCAGAAATACGGCCGCAACATTTCCTGGGCCGACCTGATCGTTCTCACCGGCAACGTCGCGCTGGAGTCCATGGGCTTCAAGACCTTCGGTTTCTCCGGCGGCAGGCCCGACGTCTGGGAACCGGATGAAGACGTGTACTGGGGCTCGGAAAACAAATGGCTGGGCGGCGACAACCGCTACGGCAAGGATCCGCAATCCATGCAGCCGCCGGGCGAAGGCACGCTGGTGGCCGAGCCCGCCGAACACGGCAATGAAGAAAGCCGCACCAATCAGGGCGAACGCAACCTCGAGAACCCGCTCGCCGCCGTGCAGATGGGCCTGATCTACGTGAACCCGGAAGGTCCGGAAGGCAATCCGGACCCGGTGGCCTCGGCCAAGGACATCCGCGAAACCTTCGGCCGCATGGCCATGAACGACGAGGAAACCGTCGCCCTGATCGCCGGCGGCCACGCTTTCGGCAAGACACACGGCGCGGGCCCGGCCGATAACGTCGGCCCGGAACCGGAAGCCGCCGGCCTTGAAGAACAAGGCCTGGGCTGGAAAAGCACCTTCGGCACCGGCAAGGGCGCCGACACCATCACCAGCGGCCTGGAAGTGACCTGGACCACCACCCCGACAAAGTGGAGCAACAACTATCTGGAAAACCTGTTCGGCTTCGAGTGGGAACTGACCAAAAGCCCGGCCGGCGCCCATCAGTGGAAACCGAAAAACGGCGCCGGGGCCGGCACCATTCCCCACGCCCACGACCCGAACAAACGCATAGACCCGACCATGCTTACTTCCGACTTGGCCCTGCGTTTCGACCCGGCCTACGAGAAGATTTCGCGACGTTTTCTGGCCAATCCCGATCAACTGGCCGACGCCTTCGCCCGCGCCTGGTACAAGCTGATTCACCGTGACATGGGCCCACTGTCGCGCTACCTCGGCCCGGAATTGCCCCAGGAAGAACTGCTGTGGCAAGACCCGATTCCCGAGGCCAGACATCCACTGGTGGATGACAGCGATATCAGGGCGCTCAAAGACAAAGTGCTGGCATCGGGGCTGTCCGTTTCGGAACTGGTCTCTACTGCCTGGGCGGCCGCATCGACCTTCCGGGGTTCGGACAAACGCGGCGGCGCCAATGGCGGGCGTCTGCGTCTGGCGCCGCAAAAGTTCTGGCAGGCCAATCAGCCGGAGCAACTGGACAAGGTGCTGAAAGTCTACGAAGGCATTCAGAACGAGTTCAACGCCGGGGCATCCGGCAAGCAAGTCTCGCTGGCGGATCTGATCGTGCTGGCTGGTAATGCCGGGGTCGAGCAAGCGGCGAAAAATGCCGGGCACACGGTGACCGTGCCGTTCAATCCGGGGCGCACCGATGCGAGTCAGGAGCAGACCGACGTCGAATCGTTCGGTTTCCTTGAGCCGCACACCGATGGCTTCCGCAACTACGCTGCCACCACCTATCGCGTGCCGGCCGAAGCGTTGCTGATCGACAAGGCGCAACTGCTGACCCTTTCGGCACCGGAAATGACCGTGCTGATTGGCGGCCTGCGCGTACTGGACACCAACGTCGGTAAAACCAGACACGGGGTGTTCACCGACAAACCCGGCACCCTGACCAACGACTTTTTCCGCAACCTGCTGGACATGGGCGTGGAATGGAAACCGACGTCCAAAACCGAGTTCGAAGGTCGTGACCGTAAAACCGGCAGCGTGAAATGGACGGCGACCCGGGTCGATCTGGTGTTCGGTTCCAACTCGGTACTGCGGGCGCTGGCCGAGGTGTATGCCAGTTCCGATGCGAAGGAACAGTTCGTCAACGACTTCGTTGCCGCGTGGGCGAAGGTGATGGACCTGGACCGGTTCGATCTGAAGTAACTGAGGAAACGCAAAACAACTGTGGGAGCGAGCTTGCTCGCGAAGAGGGCGTATCAGACACGCAGATGTCGTCTGAACTACCGCATTCGCGAGCAAGTCGAATCGTCGCACCGTCGCCCCCACAGTTTTAAGCGGTGCTATCCCAGCTTACGCCAGGCTTTTGCTGACCACTTCATACACATCACTGGACAGCTGACCGGACGCCAGAATCCGCTCCAGCTCCGCCTTCATCAGCGCCTGACGAGCACCGTCATACTTGCGCCAGCGAGTCAGCGGCGCCAGTTGACGCGAAGCGATCTGCGGGTTGAAGCCGTTCAGCTCGATCACCAGATCCGCAAGGAAGCGATAGCCCGAACCGTCCGCCGCGTGGAAGTTGATCAGGTTCTGCCCGGCAAAGGCGCCGACCAGCGCACGCACCTTGTTAGGGTTCTTGATGTTGAACGCCGGGTGCTGCATCAGCGCCTTCACACGTTCCAGACCGCCCGGCAAGGTGCTGCCGGCCTGCACGCTGAACCACTGATCCATGACCAGGGGGTTGTCCTTGAAGTGCTCGGCGAAACTGGCCAGCGCCTTGGCTTTCTGTTCGTCGAACGGCGAGTTGACCAGCACGGCCAGCGCGGTCAGGCGCTCGGTCATGTTGTCGCAGCTGTCGAACTGTTCGAGCGTCGCCGCCAGCACTTCCGGCTTGCCGCTGAGCATCAGGTACGACAGCGCGATGTTCTGCAACGCGCGACGGGCGAAGTGCTCGGCTTCGGCCACGTACGGGGTTTGTTTCGACAGGTCGCGGTTGGCCTGATAACGCAGCCACAGCGCCTCGAACAGGTTATCCGCCAGTTGCTGACGGGCGAATTCGCGGGCGGTGTGGATCGCCTCCACATCGGCGATTTCGCTGATTTCGGTCAAATAGGCTTCGCTTGGCAGCGAGAGCATTTCCGCGACCATCGCCTGATCCAGCGACTCGTCCGACAGCACGGTACGCAGCGCGGAAACAAGACGCGGGTCAAGCACCAGGCTTTCGCCCTTCTGCTGCTGACCGATCAACTCTTGCAACACCTGCACCGACAGTTGCTGGCCGGCATCCCAGCGGTTGAAACCGTCGCTGTCGTGCTGCATCAGGAACATCAACTGATCGCGGTTGTACGGGAAGCTCAGTTTCACCGGTGCCGAGAAGCCACGCAGCAATGACGGCAGCGGCTGTTCGGCGATGTCGATGAAGGTGAAGGTCTGCTCGGCTTCGGTCACCGAGATCACACGAGTGGTGCCTTGAGCAGCGCTTTCGCCAGCCAGACGCAGGGCGATTTCGTTACCTTGGCTGTCGAGCAGGCCGAGTTCCACCGGGATCACGAACGGCAGTTTTTCAACCTTGTCCGGGGTTTCCGGGCAGCTCTGGCGGAAGGTCAGGCTGTAGGTTTTCGCGGCGGCGTCATAAGACTCGCTGACCGCCAGTCGCGGTGTACCGGCCTGGCTGTACCAGCGCTTGAACTGGGTCAGGTCGACGCCGTTGGCATCTTCCATGGCCTTGATGAAGTCATCGCAGGTCACGGCCTGGCCGTCGTGGCGTTCAAAGTACAGGTCGCTGCCCTTGCGGAAGCCTTCGGCGCCGAGCAGGGTGTGGATCATGCCGACCACTTCCGAGCCCTTTTCGTACACGGTCAGGGTGTAGAAGTTGGAAATCTCGATGAAGCTGTCCGGGCGCACCGCGTGGGCCATCGGGCCGGCATCTTCGGCGAACTGGTGGGTACGCAGGTACGCCACGTCCTGAATGCGCTTGACCGTGGCCGAGTTCATGTCGGAGGAGAACCCGGCGTCGCGGAATACCGTGAAGCCTTCTTTCAGCGACAGCTGGAACCAGTCGCGGCAGGTCACGCGGTTGCCCGACCAGTTGTGGAAGTATTCGTGGGCGACGATCGCCTCGACCCGCTGGTGCGCAGCGTCTGTGGCGGTTTCGGCACGGGCCAGTACGGCGCTGGAGTTGAAGATGTTGAGGCCCTTGTTCTCCATGGCGCCCATGTTGAAGTCGTTCACGGCGACGATCATGAAGATGTCCAGATCGTACTCGCGACCGTAAACCTCTTCATCCCAGCGCATCGACTTCTTCAGGCTGTTCATGGCGTGCTGGCACTTGTCGATGTTTTCCGGCTCGACATAAATGCGCAGCGCCACGTTGCGGTTGGTCATGGTGGTGAAAGAGTCTTCAACGCACCACAGGTCACCGGCCACCAGCGCAAACAGGTACGCCGGCTTCATGAACGGGTCTTC
This sequence comes from Pseudomonas sp. B15(2017), assembly GCF_002113215.1. Classification (NCBI taxonomy): domain Bacteria; kingdom Pseudomonadati; phylum Pseudomonadota; class Gammaproteobacteria; order Pseudomonadales; family Pseudomonadaceae; genus Pseudomonas; species Pseudomonas sp. B15(2017). Next base: position 156,946 of record NZ_NEJZ01000018.1, on the reverse strand, counting down.
CCAGGTTGCCCAATGACGGCCGTCTTCGCCGGGGCCGCTGGCAATCGGGTTGCCGTTGGACAGCAGCACCGGATAGCTGTGCTGCTCGGCCACCACAGTGGTGGTGAACTTGCTCATCACGTCCGGGCGGTCGAGGTAATAGGTGATCTTGCGGAACCCTTCGGCCTCGCATTGGGTGCAGAACATCGTGCCGGACTTGTACAGGCCTTCCAGTGCGGTGTTGGTTTCCGGGTGGATCCTGACGCTGGTGTCGACCGTGAATGTTTCGCTGGCCGGTTGCAGGGTCAGGTGGTTTTCCGTCAGCTGGTAGTCGGCGGCGCTCAGTTCCTGGTCTGCCAGGGTCACCGACAGCAGTTCCAGCTGTTGGCCGTCAAGCACCAGCGGCGGCAGGCCCGGGCCACGGGCCGGGTTGCGGCGCATCACCAGTTGCGCGTGGACCAGACTGTGGTCCTCGAACAACTCGAAGGTCAGGTGTGTTTCATCGATCAGGTACTCGGGCGCCTGATAGTCCTTCAGGTAAATCATCTTCGGTTGTTCGGTGCGCATGCTGAAGTCCTTATTGATGCACGGCGAGCTGATAGGCCGTGTACTTGCGAATGTTGATCACGCCGGTGTCGAAGATCAGGTACTGGCCCTTGATCCCCAGCAGCGTGCCTTCGGCAATCGGGTTCTTGTCCAGGTTGAAGCTGACGATCTTGGCCGGGTATTGCTCGACCGGGTAGCGGATTTCCAGCGGCTCGACGTCGGCGATGGTCTGAATGGCCTGCAGACCGAATCGCTCCTGCAAACCTTGCAAACCCGGGGCGCAGCTTTCGAACAGTTGATCGCGCACCTGCGCCAGATCCACCGCCGACGCGTCGCCCTTGAGCAAGGCGCGCCAGTTGGTCTTGTCCGCCACCTGACTGCGGAACAGGTCTTCGACGAAGCCCGATTGCTGGCGCGTGGAAACGCGCATGATCGGCAACGCCTGACTGGCGCCCTGATCGAGCCAGCGGGTCGGCAACTGGGTGGCGCGGGTGATGCCGACCTTGATCCCCGACGAATTGGCCAGGTAGACGATGTGGTCGGTCATGCAGAACTTCTCGCCCCACTCAGGCTCCCGGCAGGTGCCGGCCTCGAAGTGGCAGCGCTCCGGGCTCATGATGCATACGTCGCATTGGGCCAGTCTGGTCATGCACGGGTAGCAATAACCCTGACTGAAACTGGTCTTGGTCTTGCGCCCGCAATGGGTGCAGTGAATCGCCCCCAGGTATTCCAGACGCACCGTGCTGCCGATCAACGGATTGACCGGCACCTCGACGTCATCCAGACGAAACGCGTACTGCACGTTCGGCCCGTCCAGGCGCGCCGACATTTTGCTGATTGCACCGCGGCCGATCTCGATCAATGGATGGCGTCCGACTTGAACAGGATGTTCGGCACTTCGATCGACTTCGACGCACATTCCTGCGGGCCCATGTAACCGGTGCGCTCTTCCTCGGGCAGGTTCTGGATTTCCCAGGCGATCATCGCCTGCAGCGACAGCTCACGCTGTTCGGCAGTGAGCTTGCCACCGTCCGACCATTTGCCGATCTCTACGGCCAGTTTCAGGCTCTGGTAGATGTCCGGGGTGATGTTCTTGATCAAATCGTTAAAAGAGGACATCAGGGTCTCCGTGCTCTTTATTCAAAAAATTCAGGCGGCCAGTTTACGGCGGTTGTACAAACCGCCCAACAAACCGGTGAAGCATCCGATGAGTAACCCGCCGACGTGGGCGGCATTGGCGATTTCGCCGAAACCGATCATCGAGATCAGCCCCGACATGCACACCAGCAACCACACCAGCATCATCACCAGCACACCGCGCGGCAGGCGATAGGCCGGGTTCGGCGCCAGCAACTGGAAGATCCAGCAGTGACCGAGCAACCCGTAAAGTACGCCGGACAGACCGCCGAACAGGCTCGGGCCGCTCCAGGCGAATTGCGCGTAGTTGGACACCAGGCTGAACAGCAGCGTCAGGCCGATCAGGTTGACGCTGCCCTGGCGCGACTCGATGCGCCGCCCAAGCTCCCAGTACCACATGCCGTTCATTGCCAAGTGCAGGATGCCGAAGTGGATCAGCATGGGGGTGAACAGGCGCCACCATTGCCCCGCCGCCAGGCTGTCGGCCAACGGTGTGAAGTGGATGTAGTCGCCGACCACGCGAAAATCGAGGAAGGTCAGCCAGCGCATCGTGTCGAGGTTGTCGCCCAGATACGTCAGCCCCGCTACCAGCAGGCTGAGCAACAGGATGAAGCCGGTGGCCCTGGCATGTTTCAGTTGCTCGGCGAAGCTCGGACGCTTGAAGGTCGGCGCCACCGGAATGTCCAGTTGCTGATCGGGGTCGCCCGCCGGGAAACGCTCGTACAGCGAGCGTACGTCTTCGCTGATTTCCGACGGCACCCACAACACCTGCTCGCCCGACTCTTCGCTGACGCGGTGAGGCACCTGCATGCGTTGCAGCAGTTTGACGAAACCGCTCAGGTCCACCGCCAGTGGCAGACGCAATACCGCTACCACGCTCATCGCAGCACCTCCGGCCGCTCGACGTCGACCCAGACAAATTTATGCGGATCGAGGCGGGTTTCCTGATCCAGACGATAGGCCACCAGTTTGCCGTACAGCACCGCGCTGTAATCCAGGCAGGCGAGGTTCGGCCGGATGGGCGCCGGTTTGCCGCTGCGCCAGTAATGACCGACGAACAGCAATGGCTCATCGATGCCATAGCGCAGCAGGGAATTCTTTTCGCTGGAGGTCAACGGCTTTTGCGCCACCGGTTCCGGCAGTGCATCGGGCTGGAACACGATGTCGCCGTAAGTCTGCGGATCGTCTTCCCAGAACTTGGTGCGGAAGAATGAACGCACCAGGCCGTCGCCGCTGGTCATGGTCAGGCCATCCGGCAGGCGCATGTCGGTGCCGCGCAGCAGGCGGTCGAACACGGTGCAGGCGAAACTGCCCGGTACCGCCGAGGCCTGGAGGAAGTGTTCATCGACGCAGCCATCAGGGAACAATGCGCGCAACGGCTCGATCAGGCCGGCGTCCCAACAGGCATGCACCACCCGGAAGCGACCGGCGTCGACAAACAGCGGCAGCTCATAGAACCATTGCTGGAAATCGTGCCAGTCGCCGGGATGCTGTTCGAACTGGGTCAGGGTTTCGTGCAGCAGACGGGCATGGCGCGGCGTGTGCTCGCGCACGAACTGCTTGCCGCTGCCCGGAGGCGCCGGCGTGCTCCAGCCCAAGGCATTGAACTCGTGGTTGCCCATGATGCACAACGCCTGACCGGCCTCGACCATGTCGTGGACGATGTGCAGCGCCTCGCGAATCCGCGGGCCGCGGTCGATGATGTCGCCGACAAACACGGCCATGCGCGATGGATGCCGCCAGACCCCGCCCTGCTTGTGGTAACCAAGACGGTCCAGCAGGTGTTCCAGGGTCAGGGCGCATCCGTGCACGTCACCAATCAGGTCATAACTGCGCGCGGGATCGAGCATCAGTCGCCTCCACCACCCAACTTGCTGCCCCAGCCGAGCTTGGTCCGGCAGACTTCGTAGTAGTTGTGGTCGAGCGGATGGATCAGCCGCAGCTTCTGCGCTTTCTTGCTGACGGTGATGGTGTCGCCCGGCGCGCAGGTGAAGTGGTTCTGCCCGTCGCAGGAGACCTGCGGGTAGATCTGCATATCTTTGGACACGACGATTTTCAGCTCACTGTTGCCATCGACCACGATCGGTCTGCCCGACAAGGTATGGGGGTACATCGGCACAATCACAATAGCGTCAAGCTTGGGATGCATGATCGGGCCGCCGGCAGACAGTGCGTACGCGGTGGAGCCGGTCGGGGTCGACACAATCAGGCCGTCGGCCTTCTGGCTGCAGACGAACTGGCCGTCGATGTACAGCTCGAACTCGATCATCCGCGTCGATTTGCCGGGGTGCAGCACCACGTCGTTCAGCGCATCGCCCTGGCCGATGGCTTCGGCGTGGCGACGGACTTCGGCTTGCAGCAGGAAGCGGTTTTCCACCAGATAGTGGCCGTCGAGCACTTCGGCGACCTTGATTTCCAGCTCGTCGGGGCGGATATCGGTGAGAAATCCGAGGCTGCCACGGTTGATCCCGAGCACCGGAATATTGTGCTTGGCCAGTGCCCGTGCCGCGCCGAGCAGGCTGCCGTCACCGCCGACCACGATGACCATGTCGCAGACCTCGCCAAGCATCTTGCGCGACGAGGTTTGCAGGCCATGGCCCGGCAGGACTTCGGCGATGGTGTCTTCGAGAATCACATGCAGGTGACGATCGAGCAGGAAGCGTTTCAGTCGGCGGACGGTATCCAGCACCTGGGAACTGCCCAGGCGACCGATGATGCCGATATTACGAAATTGCTCCATGGGACTCCTGCGGGGGACTGAGACGGCGAAAAGCACGATTATGGGCGAAAGCGCCGGATAGACAAAATCCTTTCAGCCCCGAGGAGGCCGCGGTGTTTGAGGCTATGCTCGCAAGATGATCCTATTTCCCGATTTGTTGCAGTTGCCCCACCAGTTGCGCCACCCCGAGGTGCGTGATCTGGCGTGGGTGATCCTCGCCCCGCCGATGCTCGCCGCCACCCCGTGGCCGCAGCGCCATCCGCTGGCGGGCAGCGACTGGGTCAGCGACCCCGAGCGTCTGGAACACTGGTTGCGCCAGCTCGACCGCGACAGTTACGGCCTGCTGCACTGGCTGTCCCAGGCTCGCACCCGGCGCCTGGGTCTGTATTACGAGCGGTTGTGGCAATTTGCGGTGGAACACGCGCCGGGCATTGAGCTGATCGCCGCCAACCTGCCGATCCGCCGCGAAGGCCACACCCTTGGCGAATTGGACATGCTGCTGCGCGACCGCGACGGCGTGCATCACCTGGAACTGGCGATCAAGCTCTACCTCGGCCCGCAGAACGGCGACGGCCATGATCCGGCGTCGTGGCTGGGGCCGGGTTGCCATGATCGACTGGACCGCAAACTGGCGCATTTGAGCGAACATCAGCTGCCGATCTCCGCGCGCCCGGAGAGCCGCGAAGTGCTGGCGGCGCTGGATGTGGGGTCTTTGAGTGCGCAATTGTGGCTTGGCGGGTACTTGCTGTACCCGTGGCCCGGTCAGTCCGCACCTCCCAACGGCGCCCACCCGCAACATTTGCGTGGCAGCTGGCTGCATCAGAAAGACTGGCCGGCCTTCGTCACCCAGCGCCCGGACGGACGCTGGCAACCCCTGCCCCGCCACGCCTGGCTGGCGCCGGCGCACTACCCGGCAGACCAGACCTGGAGCAACGGCCACTTGCAGGCCTGGCTCGACGAACTCGAACCGCTGGCCCCGGCGCAACTGATGGTGCGCCTGACCGAAAATGCCCGGGGCGAGTGGGAAGAAGCCGAGCGGCTGTTTCTGGTGTCGGATCTGTGGCCGAATGTGCCCGGCCAATCCTGATTTCTGTGGCGCCTGATCTGGCCCCTTCGCGAGCAAGCTCGCTCCCACAGGTTCAGTGTTCACCGCATCACCCGTGGGAGCGAGCTTGCTCGCGATTGAAGCCAACCTGTTCTAAAGGGATAACCGCACGGCGAGTGCCGCCAGGGTAACCAACAGAACCGGCACGGTCAGCACGATCCCGACCTTGAAGTAATAACCCCAGCCGATCTTGATGTTCTTGCGCTCCAGCACATGCAGCCAGAGCAGGGTCGCAAGACTGCCGATCGGGGTGATTTTCGGCCCCAGGTCGCTGCCGATCACGTTGGCGTAGATCATCGCTTCCTTCACCACGCCGCTGGCCTGGCTGGCATCGATCGACAGCAACCCGACCAGCACCGTCGGCAGGTTGTTCATGATCGATGACAACAACGCCGTCAGCACCCCGGTGCCCATCGCCGCGCCCCATACGCCGTAGCCGGCGAACACATCGAGCCAGCCGGCCAGATAATCGGTGAGCCCGGCGTTGCGCAGGCCGTAGACCACCAGGTACATGCCCAGCGAGAAAATCACGATCTGCCACGGCGCCTCTTTCATGACTTTACGCGTGGAAATCTTGTGTCCGCGCGCGGCAATCGCCAGCAGCAGCGCCGCACATACTGCCGAGATCGCGCTGATCGGAATCCCCAGCGGCTCCAGCGCGAAGCAGCCGATCAACAGAATCAGCAACACCGCCCAACCGGCGTAGAACGTGGCTTTGTCGTGGATGGCGGTTTCCGGGTGCTCAAGCTGTTCCGGGTCGTAACTCTTGGGAATGTCTCGGCGGAAGAACCACAGCAACATGCCCAGCGTGGCCGCGACGCTGACGAAGTTGACCGGCACCATCACCGCTGCATAGCGGTTGAAACCGATGTGGAAAAAGTCGGCCGAAACGATGTTCACCAGGTTCGACACCACCAGCGGCAGGCTGGCGGTGTCGGCAATGAACCCAGCGCCCATGACGAACGCCAGGGTCGCCGCCGGGGAAAAACGCAGGGCCAGCAGCATGGAAATCACGATCGGCGTGAGGATCAGCGCCGCGCCGTCATTGGCGAACAGCGCCGACACCAGTGCGCCGAGCAGCACCATGAAAGCAAACAGCCTGCGCCCACTGCCCCGCCCCCAACGCGCTACGTGCAACGCGGCCCAGGCGAAGAACCCGGCCTCGTCGAGCAGCAGGCTGATGATGATCAGCGCCACAAACGTGCCGGTGGCGTTCCAGATGATTTGCCACACCAACGGGATGTCGCCCAGGTGCACCACACCAAAAATCAGCGCAACGATGGCGCCGAACGTTGCACTCCAGCCGACCCCGAGGCCTTTGGGTTGCCAGATCACCAGGGTAATGGTCAGCAGGAAAATCAGTGACGCAGCGAGCATTCGCGACAGCCTTCAATAAAGTTTTGGGGGAAATCAAACCACACGAAAAAACCTGTGGGAGCGAGCTTGCTCGCGATTGCAATGTGTCATTCAACTGATGTGTCAGCTGATACACCGCTATCGCGAGCAAGCTCGCTCCCACAGGGTCGATATCTTGTCAGAAAAAACGGTGGATCACTTCTTGTGCTGTGCCACCCACTCTCCAAAGGCATTGATGAAACTTTGCAGGAAAGGTTTCACCGATTCGTTCAGCTTGCCCGCCTCGTCGAACGCGGTGCCCGCGCCGCCCAGATAGGCTTCCGGCTGCTGCATGCATGGCACGTTGAGGAAAACGAAGGACTGGCGCAGATGCTGGTTGGCGCCGAAACCGCCGATGGCGCCCGGCGAAACGCTGATCACCGCCCCCGGTTTGCCACTCCAGACACTCTTGCCATATGGCCGCGAACCGACGTCGATCGCATTCTTCAACGGCGCCGGCACCGAGCGGTTGTACTCCGGAGTGACAAACAGCAGAGCGTCGGACGAACCCACTTTTTGCCGGAAAGTGCTGTAGGCTGCCGGCGGTGAATCGCCGTCGATGTCTTCGTTGTAGAGTGGCAGATCGCCAATTTCGACAATGTTCAGCTTGAGATTGGCCGGTGCCAGTTCCGCCAGCGCCAGGGCAACCTTGCGGTTGATGGACGCTTTGCGCAGGCTGCCGACCACTACTGCGACGTTATAGACATTGCTCATTGGAGGACTCTCGACTGTCCGTGGGAGGAGCCAGTAGTTATAGATGATCCGGCGACGATTCCACCAGACGCTGAAGGTAATTTCCTGCGTCTGGAATATTTTTTTCCTGTAGGAAAACTTACCAAGCTCGATGACGGTCTACCAAGCCGCAAATCAGGCGTTTTATCTCCAGAGGTTCTAAGCAGATGGCAGCAGTACTCGTCGGTCAGTTCCATGCAAGAGATGCGGAAGGCCGCGTTTATTCCGTGCATGAGTTCCAGGAATCCAACCCGTCGGCAGACGGTTTCACCGGCACGGAGCCCGTTACCACCTACAAACTGGCGATTGGCGACCGCGTCAACAAGATCGACGACAACGAGTTTTTGCTGGTTCAGTCGGGCATCACCCTGATCCGCGAACCCGAGCCATCGGTCGCTTCATAACCGATCGTTATGAGCAGAAGTCATCCGCGCCGAGTTGGGGTAGGATTCAGCCACTGACCCCAACGGCCGGACATGGACTTCACGCATGCGTTTACGTCATATCGAAGTGATTCAGGCGCTTTTGCAGACCGGTCACGTGGGCACCGCCGCCGAATGGCTGCAACTGGCGGCGCCCGAGGTCGAGGAGCGTTTGCGCGAAGCCGAGAGCCAGCTCGGTTTCATGCTGTTCGCCAGCGTACGCGGACGACTTCAGCCGACCCCGGAGGCCCGGGCGCTGCAAGTCGAGATCGGTCACATCTATGAAGCGCTGGAACCGGTGCAACGGCTGGCCAGCAGTCTCAAGCAATACCTTGCCCCGCCCCTGCGGATCATCGGCACCCCGCCGCTGGCCCAGCAACTGCTGCCGCAAAGTCTCGCTGCCCTGCGTCGGCGTCTGCCCGACGTGCCCTGCACCCTGCTCAGCGAACCGACCCGCGACATCGTCCGTCACCTTCTGCTGCGCGACAGCGATCTGGGCCTGAGCCTGCACGATCCACAGCACCCCGATATTCATTGCCAGCCGCTGGCCCAGGGCAAGCTGCAGTTGCTCGCGCCCCACGGCTGGCTGCAACCGAAGCAGAAGTACATTTCCCTGCAGGATCTGGCCGGCCAGGCGATGGTCGGCCTCGAAGGCCAGGACCCGCTGAGCCCGGCCCTGGAAAACAAGCTTCAGGCCCTGCGCCCGGCGCCGACCATCCAGACCCGGGTGCAAACTCACCAGATGATGCGCGGCATGGTCGAGGCCGGCGAAGGTCTGGCGATCGTCGACCCGTTCACCGCCCTCGGCGCGCGGGCGGGCGGTCTTGATGTCTGCCCTCTGTCGCCGGCGGTGCCGATCAGCCTCTATGCCCTGACCTTCAAACACGCCACGCCGTCGGCGGCGATTCAGACGCTGCTCGCAATCGTCACGGAACAAGCCGAGGCGATGCTGGCGAGCTGATCGGGTGTTCCAGCGGGTTATCGAACAATCGATACCAGAACAGCGCCACTTCGGCGGTATTCGGATCGATACCGCGATAACGCAGGTGGTCGATGCCGCCAATCACATAACCGCAACGCTCATACAGGCGACAGGCGCCAAGGTTGTTGTTCTGGGTTTCGAGCATGATCCCCGGCAGCTTTTTCTTGCGACTCCAGAACTGCGCCACGTCGAGCAAGGCCTTGGCCACGCCATGGCGCCGCGCCGGCGCGTGCACCGCCAGTTCATCGATATGGGCGAAACCGTTCCAGTTGGTACTGATCACCAGATGACCGACCGGCTCGTCCTCCAGATACGCCATGAATATTGCACTGTCGGCGGCATCGCGAAAGCTGCTGAATTCCTCCGGATCGATGCCGTAGCACTTGCGGTACGGCACGATAGGTGTCACGCCCCATTGCGCCACGGGTTTGCCGATTTCGGCCACGCCGTAGGCGGCCACCTCGAAACTGAAATCGCTGCCCCAGATATATTCAGCAAAACCCTCGTCGGCGACCCGCACCGACAGCCCTGGGTATTTCGGATTCATGACCGGTTGCATACTCGGAAAAGCCCTCATTCCTTGACGCAATCGACGGTGTAATGCCGTCCATTGCCCTCATCTTCGTGTTGCAGACCGTGCACATCGACCACGAACCCCGGAAACATTGCATCGAACGTGCGAGCAAACCTGAGGTATTCGATGATCGAGCGCGTGGATTCGGTAAAACGCTCGCCGGGCATGATCAGCGGAATGCCCGGCGGGTACGGCACCAGCATCACCGCCGCTACCCGGCCTTCCAGTTCATCGATCGGCACCGCCTCGACTTCGCCGCGCACCAACTGGTCGTAGGCGTGGGCCGGTTTCATGGCGATTTCCGGCAGCACCGTGTACATGCGCTTGAGGTGTTTGGCGGTGGCATTGCTGCGATAGCAGGTGTGGAGCTGATCGCACAGATCGCGCAGACCCATGCCCCGATAGCGCACAGGATCTTCTTGGGCAACGCATTTCAGGCAGGTGTCGAGGCTGACATTGGCGTCGTAACTGCGCTTGAACTCCAGCAGTTCGGTCAACAGCGTGCTCCACTTGCCCTTGGTGATGCCCATGGAGAACAGCACCAGAAACGAATAGAGCCCGGTTTTCTCCACTACCAGTCCGCGCTCCCAGAGGAAACGGCTGACCACCGCCGCCGGAATGCCCTTGTCGCTTAACGCGCCGCCGGCGGTCAGGCCCGGCATGACCAGGGTGACCTTGATCGGGTCGAGCAGGACGTAGTCGTCGCTGACTTCGCCGAAACCGTGCCAGTCCGCCTCGGGCTTCAGCAGCCAGTCCTCGGTCTGTACCCGGTCAATCCCCTCGACGCCCGGCGGCTGCCAGATCGAGAACCACCAATCGTCAGCCGCGATGTGCTGGCGCAAATTGGCCAGGGCCCGGCGAAAACTCAAGGCTTCATCGAAAGTTTCCTGTAGCAGCGAGCGGCCGGCCGGCCCTTCCATCATTGCCGACGCCACGTCCAGCGAGGCGATGATGCTGTACTGCGGCGAAGTCGAGATGTGCATCATGAACGCTTCGTTGAACCGGTCGCGATCCAGCTGCCGCGCGCCGCCGTCCTGCACATGGATCATCGAGGCCTGGCTGAACGCCGCCAGCAGTTTGTGGGTGGAGTGGGTGGTGAACACCAGCGGACTGTCATCGCTGCGCGAGGTGGCCATGCCGTAACGGCCGGCAAAGAATTCGTGAAACGCCGCGTAGGCATACCAGGCTTCGTCGAAATGCAGGACTTCGACGCTGTTGCCCAGACTCTGCTTGATCAGCTCGGCGTTATAGCAAAGGCCGTCGTAGGTCGAGTTGGTGATCACCGCCAGTTTGACTTTCGGTTCGCGGCCCTTGGTCAGCGGGCTGGCATCGATCTTGGCCTGGATCGATTCGCGGCTGAATTCACTGAGCGGAATCGGGCCGATAATGCCCAGCTCATTACGCTCCGGGCACAGGTACAGCGGAATCGCGCCGGTCATGATGATCGCGTGCAACACCGACTTGTGACAGTTGCGATCCACCAGCACCAGATCATCGCGCCCGACCATCGAGTGCCAGACAATCTTGTTGGCGGTCGAGGTGCCGTTGATCACGAAAAAGGTGTGATCGGCGCCGAAATTGCGTGCAGCCCGTGCTTCTGCCTCGGCCAATGGACCGGTGTGATCGAGCAGCGACCCCAGCTCCGGCACCGAGACCGACAAGTCCGAGCGCAGAGTGTTTTCACCAAAAAACTGATGAAACGCCTGCCCCACCGGACTCTTGTGATACGCAACCCCGCCGCCATGGCCGGGGGTGTGCCAGGAGTAGTTGGAATCGGCGGTGTGCTGCACCAGCGCCTTGAAGAATGGCGGCAACAGGCCGTCCAGATATTTGCGCGCCGCCCGCGCCACCTGCCGGGCGAGAAACGGCACCGTGTCTTCAAACAGGTAGAGAATGCCGCGCAACTGGTTGAGCTCGGCCATGGCATCGGCCGGGGCGTTTTCCAGGGTGACTTGCTCGCCGAGGGCAAAGATCGGCAGATCCGGCGCCCGCACCCGGGCCAGACCGATCAGTTCGGCCATGTTCTGCAACAGATGGGAATTGGTGCTGGCATCTTCGGCAGCGATCAGCATGCACGCCAGACCATGGTGGGTCGACGCAACCAGCCGGCCCTCGGTGTAGTCCGTGGCCGAAACGATACTGAAACCTTCCTGCTCCAATTCATGGGCGATGCCGCGAATGCGTTCGCCAGCAACCGTATCGGCCTTGATGTCGCGGTGAACGATCAATACCGGGAACTTCAGATCTTTGTACATGGGCTCAGTGTCCTGAGGCGGCGGAGAGTGATCTGCCAATGTCCTCAGGGTAGAGGGTCGGAGCGGATGTGGCGAGGGTGGCCAGTTGTCAGTACTGCCAAAAACAAAGGATCGCCCGAACACGGCTGGTATGTTCGGGCGATCCTCTTTGCTTTACGCCTGAGCTTCGGCTTCCAGCAGTTGAGTCCACAACGCCGGGGCGCCGGCCGACTTGGCGATGATTTCCAGGCGCACCTGGTGTTCGGCCAGTTCGGCTTCGGTGGCGCGAATGATTCGCCCCGGCTGACGATCTGCCGGCAGACGACGGATTTCGGTGGCGGAATTGTCCGCGCCCTCGCCCGTGCCATTGCCGTCGGAGGCATTGCCAGCCAGCGACAGGCTGGTCTGGCCGCCGGTCATGGTCAGGTAGACGTCGGCGAGAATCTCCGAGTCGAGCAGTGCGCCGTGCAGCTCACGGCCGGAGTTGTCGACGCCGTAGCGTTTGCACAAGGCATCGAGGCTGTTGCGCTGACCCGGGTGACGCTCCCGGGCCATTATCAGGGTATCGAGGATCGTGCAGTGCTGCGTGATATCGGCACGATCGTGCTGCCCCATCAGGGCGAATTCGTTGTTGATGAAACCAACGTCGAACGCCGCGTTATGGATGATCAGCTGCGCACCGTTGATGAACTCGAAGAACTCGTCGGCCACTTCAGCGAAACGCGGCTTGCCGACCAGGAATTCATTGGTGATGCCGTGGACGCCGATCGCGCCTTCGTCACTCTCGCGGTCCGGTTGCAGGTAAACGTGAAAGTGCCGGCCCGTCAGGCGTCGACCGATCAGCTCGACACAACCGATTTCAATAATCCGGTGGCCGTCGGTCACCGGCATGCCGGTGGTTTCGGTATCGAGTACAACGGATCTGGTGGCCATCAGTGTTCAGCTCTCAACGGGTCAATCGTGCAAAAGCGGCGATGTTAACACGCTCGCCGGAAGGGTTTCAGTGCCAAGGGCTCAGCTCTGCTTGTAACCGCGAACCTCATCCACTCCACGGTTGGCCAACTGGTCGGCCCGTTCGTTGCCGTGGTGGCCGATGTGGCCGCGGACCCATTTCCAGGTGACCTTGTGGCGGTTGACCTGCTCGTCGAGCTCCTTCCACAGGTCGGCGTTTTTCACCGGCTCCTTGGCCGCGGTTTTCCAACCGCGCTTTTTCCAGTTGGCCATCCACTCGTTGATGCCTTTCATCACGTATTGCGAGTCGGTCACCAGCAGCACTTCGCACGGACGCTTGAGGGCTTCCAGGCCGCGAATCGCGCCGAGCAGCTCCATGCGGTTGTTGGTGGTGTTGGCTTCGCCGCCCCACAGCTCCTTTTCGACGCCCTTGCACACCAGCAAGGCGCCCCAGCCGCCCGGGCCGGGGTTGCCCTTGCAGGCGCCGTCAGTGAACAGTTCTACGCTATCGACGCTTTCGCTCATGCCACTCTATCCAGAAAAATGCCTGGCCTCGCCGATCAAGGATCGACAACGGCCCGGGCCGGGACAGACCCGGCCACAATAAAAGAAGGTTTACGGTTCGATGCGGCGCCGATTGACCTTGGCCATCGGCAGCGGAATCAGCTTGCCCATCGGCTCGCGGCGTTCCTGCCGCACCGGACGCAGGCCGACCACGATCTTGCGTGCGACCAGTAAATAGAAGCCGCCGCCTGACAATTGCCAGTCACCGGCCTTGCGTTCCCAGCCGGCCAGACGGGCCTGCCACTTGGGTGACGCGAGCGGCGGACGATAGCACCCGAAGCGGCGTTTCTCCAGCGCGAAGCCCAGCAGATTGAGCCAGTCCGCCACACGTGACGGCGAGATGCAGCGCGCCTTGCGCAAGGCATCATGGGCGAACACATGGCGCAGTCCCCAAGTGCTCCAGGGGTTGATGCCGACGATCAGCAGATGCCCGCCGGGGCGCACGCTGCTGGCCGCTTCGCGCAAAAGTCCGTGGGGCGACAGACAGAAATCCAGACCATGCTGCAACACCACCACGTCGGCGGCGTGCTCGCTCAATGGCCAGGCCTGTTCTTCGCAGACGATCTCCACGCCCGGCAACGGCGCGCCCAGCCGCACATTGCGCTGCACTTGCGGCGCCGACGGCGGCGTCTCGGCGGACGGACCGTAATGCACCAGATAGCCGCCGAAGAACCGGCCCAGTTCGTCTTCGAGCATGCGCCGTTCTTCGTCCAGCAGAAATTGCCCGAGGGGGCCGGACAGCCATTCACGGGCTGCACCGATCAGCGCGAGCCAGTCAGGATCGGCCTGAGCGAACGCTTTATCGATCATTGCATTCTCCAACACGCCAGGAACCTCTAAGATGCGCCAATGTTACCCGCTTGGCGAATTCGACGATGATACAGATCAGTGCCCTGCCCGCCTTCACCGACAACTACATCTGGTTGTTACAGGATCATGCCACCCGGCGTTGCGCAGTGGTCGATCCGGGAGATGCCGCCCCCGTACAGGCGTGGCTCGACGCACATCCGGGCTGGGTGCTCGGCGATATCCTTATCACTCACCATCACCACGACCATGTCGGCGGCGTCGAGACACTGAAAAAGGCCACCGGCGCCACGGTCTACGGACCGGCCAGCGAGAGCATTCCGGGGCGGGACGTGGCCCTCAAGGACAACGACACGGTGCGCGTGCTCGGCTGGGACTTCGACGTCCATGCCGTGCCCGGCCACACCCTGGGACATATCGCCTACTACCATCACGGCCTGCTGTTCTGTGGCGACACCCTGTTCGCCGCCGGTTGCGGCCGTCTCTTTGAAGGCACGCCGCAACAGATGCACCAGTCACTGAGCCGTCTGGCAGCGTTGCCGGAAGACACGCTGGTCTACTGCACCCACGAATACACCCTGAGCAACCTGAAATTTGCCGCCGCCGTCGAGCCGGGCAACCGGGACATCGCCGCCCGTCTGGAAAAAGTCACCCAGCAACGTGCGAACGGCGTCATGACCCTGCCCTCGACCCTTGCACTGGAAAAGCTCACAAACCCCTTTCTGCGCACCAGTGAAATATTAGTTACACAAAAAGTGGACGAACGGAACGGCCCTCAAAACCGGGCGCCGAGTGAGGTTTTTGCGGCTCTGCGGGCATGGAAAGATACGTTCTAAGCAGCGCACCGCTTGGTTCAAAAGTTCTGAATGGTTGACCGCAGGGGGTGCGCTTTCTAGAATCGCCCGACATTTTTGCCCGGAACTTACTTCCAGCCAATGTCGTCATCCATACGTAAGTCCGTCAATTCAGATGCATTGACCCGCCTGGCGCAAGCCATCGCGGTGGCTGTGTCCGCCACACTGGCGGGTTGTTCCAGCCATGCTCCGCAGACTGAAGCGACGCATACGCCGAACATTGCTGCGCGAGCCAAGCAGAAGCCTATCTGGTTGTCGGAAAAGCCCAGCCCGCAGGTACCCCAGGACATCTGGGAGCGCATGCGCAGCGGTTTCCAGCTGCAGGAAGGCCTGGGCGTAAACCCGCGCATCGAGCAACAGCGCCTGTGGTTCGCCAGTAACCCTTCCTTCCTCGAGAACGCCGGTGAACGCGGCAGCCTCTACATTCATTACATCGTCGAGCGCCTCGAAGAACGCAACATGCCGCTGGAACTGGCGCTGCTGCCGGTCATCGAAAGCGCCTACAACCCGATGGCCTATTCCCGGGCCGATGCGGTGGGCCTCTGGCAGTTCATCCCTTCCACCGGGCGCTACTTCAACCTGCGTCAGACCCGTTTCTACGATGGCCGTCGCGACATTACGGCTTCGACCACCGCAGCGATGGACTACCTGACCCGTCTGCACGACATGTTCAACGGTGACTGGCTGCTGGCACTGGCCGCGTACAACGCCGGTGAAGGCACAGTGAGCCGCGCCATCGAGCGCAACGAGAAGCTCGGCCTGCCGACCGATTACTGGAACCTGCCCCTGCCGGCGGAAACCCAGGCTTACGTGCCGAAACTGCTGGCACTCTCGCAAGTGGTTCTGACCCCTGAAGCCTATGGCGTGAACCTCAACCCGATCGCCAACGAACCGTATTTCCAGGTCGTCGAAATCAACCAGCGCATGGACCTCTCCAAGGTCGCGGCGGTGGCCAACATAGACGAAGACGAACTGTTCCAGCTCAACCCGGCGTTCAAGCAGCGCACCACCATCGATGGCCCGCAGCACCTGCTGGTGCCGACCTCGAAGGCGCAACTGCTGACCGCCAGCCTGCAAACCATGCGCCCTGAAGAGCTGATCAGCCCGCGTTCGCTGAAACCAGTGTTCGAAGGTGCCGATCCGAGCGAAATCGCCCAGGCCAAGCGCGCCTATCGGGTCAAGCGTGGCGACAACCTTGGCTCCATCGCCAAGGCCAACAAGGTCGAGGTCAAGGACCTGCAACGCTGGAACAAGCTGACCGGCAAGAACCTCAAGGTCGGCCAGACCCTGGTCATGCAGGACACCACCAAACGTACGCCGGTACGCAAGAGTGGCGGGCGCATCAATACGGTCATCGCCGCCAACAGCAAGACCAGCAGCAAGACCAAAGACAACGACGACGGCAAGCAGACCCAGTACAAGGTCAAGCGCGGCGACACCCTGTACGTGGTGGCCAAGCGTTTCAACGTCGAGATGCAGCACCTCAAGCGCTGGAATCCGGGCGCTGGCAAGGCGCTCAAGCCTGGGCAAATGCTCACGGTCTACCAGCCGCACTGACAAGGAGCCCCTGCTTTTCAGGGGCTTTTTTTCGTCTGTCATTTTTTTGATATTTGCGTAGATCGGCGCAGACGGCTCCCACAATTAACCGCGCATTAAGCCCCTGTCTTTTTCCTGTCCATACAAGCTGTTACTGTACGGCCCACAAAGCCCAAGCCGCCTGGATCGGATCTGACTTGAAGCGTCCCCTCCTCCTGCTCCTGATCAGCCTGGCCTTGAGCTCCCCCGTCAGCGCGACGATCACCGAAAGCCACGGTTATGCGCAGTTCGGCACGCTCAAGTACCCGGCCAGATTTACCCACTTCGACTGGGTCAACCCGCAAGCGCCCAAGGGCGGCACCTTGCGGGTGATGGCGTTTGGCACCTTCGATACGCTCAATCCCTACACCTTCAAGGGCACCAGCCCGGTCACCACGGCGAACTTCCTCCAATACGGCATCAACGAGCTGAACGAGCCGCTGATGGTCGGCACCGGGCAATACGCACCGTCGGGGGACGAACCAGCGTCCAGTTACGGTCTGATCGCCCAATCGGTGGAGTACAGCGAAGATCGCAGCTGGGTGGTGTTCAATCTGCGCCCGCAGGCGCGCTTCCACGACGGCACGCCGATCACCGCGTACGACGTGGCGTTTTCCTATCGCCTGCTGCTCAAGGAAGGTCATCCGCTGTACCGCACCGCCCTTCAGGAAGTGCTGCGCGTCGATATCCTCAACCCGCAACGTATCCGTTTTGTGCTCAAGCGCAGCGGCAATCCGTTGCTGATCCTGCGCCTGGGCGAATTACCGGTGCTGCCCCAGCATTACTGGAAGGGTCGCGACTTCAAGGCCACCACCTTCGAGCCACCGCTGGGCAGCGGGCCGTACCGCATCACCTCGGTCACGCCGGGGCGGCAGTTGATTTTCGAGCGGGTCAAGGACTACTGGGGCAAGGATCTGCCGGTCAATCGCGGCAAATACAACGTCGATCGCATGGAAGTCGAGTTTTATCGCGACAGCGATGTGGCCTTCGAGGCGTTCAAGGCCGGCGAGTTCGACATCTATATCGAGCATCAGGCCAAGAACTGGGCCAACGGTTACAACTTTCCGGCGATCCGTCGCGGCGACGTGATCAAGGCACAAATCCCCCACCAGATCCCGACCCAGAGTCAGGGCCTGTTCATGAACACACGACGCCCGGCGTTTGCCGATATCAAGGTGCGTGAAGCGCTGGGCCTGATGTTCGACTTCGAATGGACCAATCGCGCACTGTTCAGCGACGCCTACAAGCGCACCACCAGTTACTACCCCAACAGCGAGTTCAGTGCCGTTGGCCTGCCGGTCGGTCATGAATGGCTGATGCTCAAGCCGTACAAGGATCAACTGCCGGCGCGCCTGTTCACCGAACCGTTCACGCTGCCGCAGACCGACGGCCGCGGCATCCCCCGGGAAACCATGCGCAAAGCCTTGGCCCTGCTGGCCGAGGCCGGCTGGAAGCTCAACGGCCAGCGTCTGCAGAACGCCGCCGGCCAGCCGCTGCGTTTCGAGCTGCTGCTGGTCAATCCGAACCTGGAGCGAATCCTCCAGCCGTACATTGAAAACCTCAACAGCATCGGCATCGACGCGCGCCTGCGCACGGTGGACCGCGCCCAGTACAAACAGCGTCTGGACCAGTTCGATTTCGACATGATCCTGATGACCCTCAACCAGACCCTCAGCCCAGGGCTGGAACAGTGGCAGTACTTCCACTCCAGCCAGGTCGGGGTCAAGGGCAGCAAGAATTACGCGGGCATCGCCAACCCGGTGGTCGACCACTTGCTCGAGCAACTGCTCGCCGCCCGTACCCGCGATGAACAGGTCGCCGCCGGCAAGGCGCTGGACCGCGTGCTGCTCTGGCAGCACTACAGCATTCCCAACTGGTACCTCAATTATCACCGTCTGGCGTACCGCAACCGGTTCGCCTTTGTCACTACGCCGCCCTACACCTTGGGCCTGAGCGCGTGGTGGCTGAAATCTTCGGAGAAAGATCGATGAAGCCTATCCGCGCCCTGCTCGTGCAGGCCAGCGGTCTGCTGTTCGCCGGGCTGGCCTTTGCCGCCCCGCAACACGCCGTGACCCTGTACAACGAGCCGCCGAAATACCCCGCCGACTTCAAGCACTTCGATTACGTGAACCCCGACGCGCCCAAGGGCGGGATCTTCCGCCAGGCCGGCTTCGGCGGATTCGACAGCCTCAACCCTTTCATCAGCAAGGGTGTGCCGGCGGACGATATCGGCCTGATCTACGACACGCTGGCCAAACAGGGTCTGGACGAGCCGTTTACCGAATACGGCCTGATCGCCGCCAAGATCGAAAAGGCCCCGGACAACAGCTGGGTGCGCTTCTACCTGCGCCCCGAAGCGAAGTTTCACGACGGCCACCCGGTACGTGCCGACGACGTGGTGTTCAGCTTCCAGACCCTGACCAAGGAAGGCGCGCCGATGTACCGCGGCTACTACGCCGACGTTGAAGAAGTGATCGCCGAAGACCCGCTCAAGGTGTTGTTCAAGTTCAAGCACACTAACAATCGCGAGCTGCCGCTGATCCTCGGTCAGTTGCCGGTGCTGCCGAAGCACTGGTGGGCCGATCGTGATTTCAACAAGGGCAACCTGGAAATCCCGTTGGGCAGCGGTCCTTACAAGGTCACCGAAGTGAAGGCCGGACGCTCGGTGCGCTATGAGCGGGTCAAGGACTACTGGGGCAAGGATCTGCCGGCCAACCGCGGTTTCTACAACTTCGATGTGATGACCACCGACTATTACCGTGACAATACCGTCGCGCTGGAGGCGTTGAAGGCCGGGCAGTTCGATTACTGGCTGGAAATGGCCGCAAAAAACTGGGCCAACGCCTACAACGTGCCGGCAGTGAACGAAGGGCGGCTGATCAAGGAACAGATTGCCAACAGCAACCCGACCGGGATGCAGGGTTTCGTCTTCAATCTGCGCCGCCCGGTGTTTCAGGACGTGCGGGTACGACAGGCTCTGGGCTTGTTGTTCGACTTCGAATGGACCAACAAGCAACTGTTCAACGGTGCTTATGCGCGCACCCGCAGTTATTTTGAGAATTCGGAAATGGCCGCCACCGGCCTGCCTGATGCCGAGCAGGTGGCGATCCTTGATCCGTTTCGCAGCAAGCTGCCGGCGCAGGTGTTCAGCGAAGCCTTCGAAAATCCGAAAACCGACGCCAGTGGCATGATTCGCGCGCAACAGCGCGAGGCGTATCAGTTGCTGCAAGAGGCCGGCTGGAAAATCGTCGACGACAAAATGGTCGACACCACCGGCAAACCGGTGGTCATCGAATTCCTGCTGGCGCAGACCGAGTTCGAACGCGTGCTGTTGCCGTTCAAGCGCAACCTCAGTGACCTCGGCATCGATCTGGTGATCCGCCGTGTCGACGTCTCGCAATACGTCAATCGCGTGCGATCGCGGGATTTCGACATGATCGTCGGCAGCTTTCCGCAGTCCAACTCGCCGGGTAACGAACAACGCGAATTCTGGATGAGCGCGGCCGCCGACAAGGCCAGCAGCCGCAACTCGATGGGCCTCAAGGATCCGGTGGTCGATCATCTGGTGGAAAGCCTGATCAACGCCGATTCGCGCAAAAGCCTGGTGGCCCACGCCCGCGCCCTCGACCGCGTGCTGCAATGGGGTTACTACGTGATTCCGAACTGGCACATCAAGACCTGGCGCGTGGCGTACTGGAACCACATCGGCCACCCGAAAGTCTCCCCCAAGTACGACATCGGCATTAACACCTGGTGGGTCAAACCCGATGCGAAACCGGCGGTAGAAGTCGAAACCCAACTGCAAGCCGACCCTGCGGGCACGGAGTAATCAGATGCTGGCGTACATTTTTCGGCGACTGCTGCTGATCATCCCGACCCTGTTCGGCATTTTGCTGATCAACTTCGTGATCATCCAGGCCGCGCCCGGCGGGCCGGTGGAGCAGATGATCGCCAAGCTCGAAGGCTTCGAAGGCGCCACCAGCCGCATTGCCGGCGGTGGTGCCGAAGTGTCGGTGGCCGGTTCCTCCTATCGCGGTGCGCAGGGTCTGGACCCGGCGCTGATCAAGGAAATCGAAAAGATGTACGGGTTCGACAAGTCGGCCCCGGAACGTCTGTGGATCATGGTCAAGAACTACGCCCGGCTGGATTTCGGCGACAGTTTCTTTCGCGACGCCAAGGTCATCGACCTGATCAAGGAAAAGATGCCGGTGTCGATCTCGCTCGGATTGTGGAGCACGCTGATCATGTACCTGGTGTCGATCCCGCTGGGGATCGCCAAGGCCACGCGGCACGGCAGTCATTTCGACGTCTGGACCAGTTCGGCGATCATCGTCGGTTACGCGATCCCGGCGTTCCTGTTTGCGATCCTGCTGATCGTGGTGTTTGCCGGCGGCAGTTATCTGGACTGGTTTCCCTTGCGCGGCCTGACGTCGAACAACTTCGATGAACTGAGCCTGGGCGGCAAGATTCTCGATTACTTCTGGCACCTGGCGCTGCCAGTGACGGCACTGGTGATCGGCAACTTCGCGACCATGACTCTGCTGACCAAAAACAGCTTCCTCGACGAAATCAACAAACAGTACGTGGTCACCGCCAAGGCCAAAGGCCTGACCCGCAATCGCGTGCTCTACGGCCACGTATTTCGCAACGCGATGCTGCTGGTGATCGCCGGGTTCCCGTCGGCGTTCATCGGCATCTTCTTCACAGGTTCCCTGCTGGTGGAAGTGATCTTCTCCCTCGACGGCCTCGGCCTGATGAGTTTCGAAGCGGCGATCAACCGCGATTACCCGGTGGTGTTCGGCACCCTGTTCATCTTCACCCTGCTGGGGCTGGTGGTGAAACTGATCGGCGACCTCACCTACACCCTCGTCGATCCGCGCATCGACTTTGCCAGCCGGGAGCATTGAGATGAACCTGTCCCCTCTCAACCGCCGGCGCTTCGAACTGTTCAAGGCCAACAAGCGCGGCTGGTGGTCGCTGTGGCTGTTTCTGATCCTGTTCGGCCTGAGCCTCGGTGCCGAACTGATCGCCAACGACAAGCCGCTGGTGGTGCACTACGACAACAACTGGTACTTCCCGGCGATCAAGCGTTACCCGGAAACCACCTTCGGCGGCGAGTTCCCGCTGGAGGCCAACTACAAGAGCCCGTACATCCGCGAACTGCTCAAGGCCAAGGACGCGTGGGTGCTGTGGGCGCCGATTCCGTTCAGCTACCAGAGCATCAACTACGACCTGAAAGTCCCGGCCCCCGCCCCGCCATCGGCGGACAACCTGCTGGGCACCGACGATCAGGGCCGCGATGTGCTGGCGCGGGTGATCTACGGCTTCCGTATCTCCGTGCTGTTTGCCCTGACCCTGACCGTGCTCAGCTCGATCATCGGCGTCATTGCCGGCGCCTTGCAGGGTTTCTATGGTGGCTGGGTCGATCTGGCCGGCCAGCGCTTCCTGGAGATCTGGTCGGGCTTGCCGGTGTTGTATCTGCTGATCATTCTCGCCAGTTTCGTCCAGCCGAACTTCTGGTGGCTGCTGGGGATCATGCTGTTGTTCTCGTGGATGAGCCTGGTGGACGTGGTGCGCGCCGAGTTCCTGCGTGGGCGCAACCTCGAGTACGTGCGCGCAGCCCGGGCGCTGGGCATGCAGAACGGCGCGATCATGTTCCGCCACATCCTGCCCAACGCGATGGTTTCGACCATGACCTTCATGCCGTTCATCCTGACCGGCGCCATCGGCACCCTCACCGCCCTGGACTTCCTCGGTTTCGGCTTGCCGGCCGGCAGTCCGTCGCTGGGAGAACTGGTAGCCCAGGGCAAATCCAACCTGCAGGCGCCATGGCTGGGCATGAGTGCGTTTGCGGTGCTGGCGCTGATGTTGAGTTTGCTGGTGTTCATCGGCGAGTCCGCTCGCGATGCCTTCGACCCGAGGAAGTGACATGAATCAGGACAATCTGATCGAAATCCGCGACCTCGCCGTCGAATTCGGCCTCGGCGATCGCGTGCAACGGGTGGTCGAGGGCGTGAGTTTCGACATCAAGCGCGGCGAAACCCTGGCGCTGGTCGGCGAGTCTGGCTCGGGCAAGTCGGTGACGGCGCATTCGATCCTGCGCCTGCTGCCCTACCCGCTGGCGCGACATCCGTCCGGCAGCATCAACTATTCCGGGCAAAACCTGTTGGGGCTGAGCGAAAAGACCATCCGTCACATTCGCGGCAACCGGATCGCAATGATCTTTCAGGAGCCGATGACCTCGCTCAACCCGCTGCACTCGATCGAAAAGCAGATCAACGAGGTGCTGGGCATCCACAAGGGCCTGACCGGCAAGGTCGCGACCAAGCGCACGCTCGAGCTGCTGGAAATGGTCGGCATCCCCGAGCCGCACAAGCGCCTCAAGGCCCTGCCCCACGAATTGTCCGGCGGCCAGCGCCAGCGGGTGATGATCGCAATGGCCCTGGCCAACGAGCCGGAACTGCTGATCGCCGACGAACCGACCACCGCGCTGGACGTGACCGTTCAGCTGAAAATCCTCGACCTGCTCAAGCAATTGCAGGCCCGATTGGGCATGGCGCTGTTACTGATCAGTCACGATTTGAACCTCGTGCGAAGAATTGCGCATCGTGTATGTGTCATGCAGCGCGGTTGCATCGTCGAACAGGTATCGTGCGAAGAGCTGTTCCGTTCGCCGCAGCATCCGTACACTCGGGAACTGCTTGGCGCGGAGCCCAGCGGAGGCCCGGCAAGCAATAAAATCGGGGCGCCGCTGCTTGAGGTCGAGGACTTGAAAGTCTGGTTCCCGATCAGGAAAGGCCTGCTCAAGCGCACGGTGGATCACGTCAAGGCAGTGGACGGCATCAATTTCAGCTTGCCTCAGGGTCAGACCCTGGGGATTGTGGGAGAAAGCGGTTCCGGTAAATCCACCCTGGGTCTGGCGATCCTGCGGTTGATCGGCAGCCAGGGTGCGATCCGTTTTGAGGGCAAACAGCTGGATTGCCTGACGCAAAGCGAAGTCCGGCCGCTGCGCCGGGAGATGCAGGTGGTGTTTCAGGACCCGTTTGGCAGCCTGAGCCCGCGGATGTGCGTAAGCGACATCGTTGGCGAAGGTTTGCGGATCCACAGGATGGGCACCGCCGCCGAGCAGGAAGCGGCAATTATTGCGGCATTGAAGGAGGTAGGTCTGGATCCGGAAACCCGGCACCGCTACCCCCACGAATTTTCCGGTGGGCAACGGCAGCGAATTGCCATAGCCCGAGCCTTGGTGCTCAAACCGGCGCTGATCCTGCTGGACGAGCCGACTTCGGCCCTCGACCGGACGGTGCAGCGGCAAGTGGTGGAGTTGTTGCGTTCACTGCAAGCCAAGTACAACCTGACGTATTTGTTCATCAGCCATGACCTGGCTGTTGTGAAAGCGCTGAGCCACCAGCTGATGGTGGTCAAGCATGGCCAAGTGGTCGAACAGGGAGACGCGCAAAGTATCTTTGCCGCCCCCCAACATCCGTATACACAGCAGTTGCTGGAGGCCGCTTTCCTGGCACCAGCCACTGCGCAATAACCTGAAAGAGGAGCAACACATGGGTTTTCTCGCCGGTAAGCGCGTACTGATCGTCGGTGTCGCCAGCAAGCTGTCCATCGCATCCGGCATCGCTGCCGCCATGCATCGCGAGGGCGCTGAGCTTGCCTTCACTTATCAGAACGAAAAACTGAAAGGTCGCGTGGAAGAGTTCGCACAGGGCTGGGGTTCGAGCCCTGAGCTGTGCTTCCCGTGCGACGTAGCCAGCGATGAAGAAATCGCCAAGGTCTTCGAAGAGCTGAGCAAGAAGTGGGACGGCCTGGACTGCATCGTGCACTCCGTCGGCTTCGCCCCGGGCGACCAACTGGACGGCGACTTCACCGAAGTCACCACCCGTGAAGGCTATCGCATCTCCCACGACATCAGCGCCTACAGCTTCGTCGCGCTGGCCAAGGCTGGTCGCGAAATGATGAAGGGCCGCAACGGCAGCCTGTTGACCCTGTCCTACCTGGGCGCCGAGCGCACCATGCCGAACTACAACGTCATGGGCATGGCCAAGGCTTCGCTGGAAGCCGGCGTACGCTACCTGGCCGGCTCTCTGGGCCCGGAAGGCACTCGCGTCAACTGCGTATCGGCCGGTCCGATCCGCACCCTGGCCGCTTCCGGCATCAAGAGCTTCCGCAAGATGCTGGCCGCCAACGAAGCGCAAACCCCGCTGCGTCGCAACGTCACCATCGAAGAAGTCGGCAACGTCGGCGCCTTCCTGTGCTCGGACCTGGCGTCCGGCATCAGCGGTGAAATCACCTACGTGGACGGCGGCTTCAACACCACCGCCATGGGCAACATCGAAGAGTAATCTTCGCGCTGCCGATAAAAAGCCCGCCTGTTCAGGCGGGCTTTTTCATGCCTGCGATTCCAGGCAACGGGCAAACATCTGTTGAATCGGTTGAGAACGCTGACTGTAGCGCTGCAAAACCACCATCTCCCGATGAAACGTCAGTTCTCCCAGTTCGATCACCCTCACCTTCAGCGGATGCTCCAGCCATAGCCCGGCTCTGGGCAGCAACGAAACCCCGAGCCCGCACTCGACCATCTTCACGATCGCTTCCAGCTCATCCAGCTCCAGCGCTACGTGAACGTCTATCCGCTGCTCTCGCAGAAATCGCGTCACCAGCCTTCCGCCAAACGAATTACGGTCATAGCGGACGTGCGGCTGTTCTGCGAGCAATTGCAGCGGATCGTCGCCCTCGACGTCGGGCGGCACGATCAGCACAAACGGCTCGCGCCGGATCACCTGCGCCGACAACTCCTTGGGCAATTCGAACGGTGGCTTGATCATGATCGCCAGGTCGACTTCCCCGGCATCCACCTGGCTCAACAGGTTCAACGACACACCCGGCACCAGTTTCGGCTCCACGCCCGGCGCCTGCTGGCGTAAACGCAGCAAGGCCTCAGGCAACAACCCGGTCTGCGCGGTGGCCACGGCACCGATTCTCAGCTCGCCGCGAAACTCGCTGGCGTCTTCACTGATCGCCATGCGGCTGAAAGTGGCGAGCATTTCCTTCGCCATCGGCACCGCGCGCTGTCCGGCCGGATTGAGGATCGCCTGCCGCCCGGTGCGATCGAACAGTTTTACCCCCAGCGCCTGTTCCAGATTGCGAATCTGCGCACTGACCGCCGATTGCGTCAGGCCGACATGCAGGCCCGCCGAGGCAAAGGTGCCGTGCTGCGCCACTGCCAGAAAGGTTCTTAATTCACGCAGCATGGACACCTCGATTGATCGAAATAATTTGAGCTCGGCGCAAAAACTATCGTCTTTCAATCGAAATGCACAGCGTTAGACTCAACCCATCCCAATCGCTGATCGAGACCAGCCCCATGCCACTCAGCCCCTTCCATCTGGCCATTCCCGTATACGACCTCGAAGCCGCCCGGCACTTTTACAGTGAAGTGTTCGGCCTGGAGGAAGGTCGTTCCAGCGATCACTGGGTCGACTTCAATTTCTTCGGTCATCAACTGGTGATTCACCTGGCGCCGAAAAACGCCTCGCAGGAAGCCGCCCACACCAACGCCGTGGACGGGCATGACGTGCCGGTGCCGCATTTCGGTGTGGTGCTGGGCATGGAGGAATGGCGCACCCTGGCCGAGCGTCTGAAATCACTGGGCACGCGGTTCGTGATTGAGCCCGGCATTCGCTTTCAGGGTCAGGTGGGAGAACAGGCGACGATGTTTCTGTTTGATCCATGCGGCAATGCGCTGGAGTTCAAGGCGTTCAAGGATAAGGGGCAGTTGTTTGCCAAATAGCAGCGTCTTCAAAGACGCCTCGCCAGCAGGCTTGCTCCCACAATCCGGGTGGCAGCGAGCCGGCTGGCGAAGAGGCCCGCACTAACAACGCTTCAATGCCTGCTTGTGCTCATACATCGCTGCATCCGCATCCGCCAGCAACTTGTCTACCGTTTCATGCCGTCGCGGGTCGTATTCGATCTGGCCGACACTGAAGCGAATCGCGTAACCCCGGTGCAATGTGGCATTGCGCTCTTCGAGAATGTCCTTGAGCCGCGCCATGATCCGGGTGGTTTCCACGTGACTTGAGCCAGTCAGCAGCGCCACGAATTCATCGCCACCCAGGCGCCCGACCACATCACTCTCGCGAAAGGCGATGCGCAGCACATCGGCGAAGTTCTTCAGCGCGCTGTCGCCCTCGGCATGCCCATAAAGATCGTTGATCTGTTTGAAGTCATTGAGATCGAAAAACAGCAGCGTCGCCGGTTTTTCCAGGCGTGCGCAGGCGTCGAGCGCATGCTGGGCCAGCATCTTGAAGCCACGACGGTTGGACAGCAGCGTCAGCTCATCCATGCTCGCCATCTGCACGGCCATCAGTTCCTGTTCGGCCATGCCGGCCAGATCGCGCAACAAGGCGCGTTCCTCATCGTCAAGATCGCGGGGTTTGGTGTCGATCAGGCACAAGGTGCCCATCTTGTTGCCGTTGGGAACGGTCAGCGGATAACCGGCGTAGAACCGGATGTTTGGCTCCCCGGTAACCAACGGGTTGTCGTGGAAACGGTCGTCCTCTCGGGCGTCAGGCACCAGCATGAGCTCGTCCCTGAGAATCGCATGACCGCAGAATGAAACCGAGCGCGGCGTTTCGGTCGTGTCCAGACCCACGCAAGACTTGAACCATTGCCGCTCCTTATCCACCAGCGTGACCAGTGCGATCGGCACGTTGAACAGGCGCTTGGCCAGTCGCGTCAGCCGGTCGAAGCGCTCTTCCGGTGCGGTGTCGAGCAGTTTCAGGTCCTGCAACGCTTGAATACGGACAGCTTCATTGGCGGGTTTGCCGGGTACCAGCATCACACACTCCTTTGACGTCGATGCAGTTGAGAGTAGCCCGAATCAGCGATCACTCAACCTCTCACCCGCCGACCACCGGACACGGCCCGCCCGCATCGGCCCACAGTTTGAACTGGGTCACGAAGATATCGTGCGGCACCGGAACCGGCGCGCGCCCTGCTCCGGGATTCCAGCCCCAGAGCACCAGTTTGTCCTCGCTGACGTGTTTGATCAGTGCGGCGAAATCCCGGTCGCCGTTGCTGGCGCGGTCCTTGATCATTGCGCACAAGCGGTCCGGCGGCAGACCGATCCAGGCCATTTTGTGGGCGGCAGGCGGCAGGCTCCAGTGCGGCGCGCCGGGTGGCGCGTGAGGGCCGTAACTGGCCGGCGGATTGCTCTCGGCGTGGCAGGTGGCGCAAGGCAAACCAGCCGCGCCCTTGCCGTCCATGCCGCGCACCACGCTCATGGCGTGGGGAATGCCGGCGTCGAACTGCAACGGTGAATCGCCGGGAATGTGGCAGTTCTGGCAACGCGGGCTCTGGAAGACTTTCTGCACCGTGCCGAAGGCTTTCAAGGCTTCCTGATCGTCGGCAAACAGGTCCGACGCGTAACCGCCCAGCCCGACCAGCATCACCGTGCCCAACAACAGATGTCGTTTCATCTCACACCCCCGACAGTTGCAGCGGCAGTTCCCGCAAACGCTGCCCGGTCAGGGCGAACACCGCGTTGGCCACCGCCGGCGCGGTCGGCGGCACACCGGCCTCGCCGATGCCGCCGGGTTTGTCGGTGCTCGGCACGATGTGCACCTCGACCACCGGCATTTCATTGAGCCGCAACACTTGATAGTCGTGATAGTTGGACTGCACGACCTGGCCGTCCTTGAGCGTCAGTTTGCTGTGCAGCGCCATGCCCAGGCCGAAAGTGATGCACGACTCCATCTGCGCCGCGATGCTCTGCGGGTTGACCGCAACTCCGCAGTCCACCGCGCAGACCACGCGATGCACGCGGATCGCCAGATTGTCCTGGGACACCTCGGCGACTTGCGCCACATAGCTGCCGAACGACTCATGCACCGCCACGCCCAGCGCATGGCCGTCCGGCAGCGGCGCTTTCCAGTTGGCCTTCTCCACCGCCAGGTTCAGCACGCCGAGATGCCGGGCGTGGTCCTTGAGCAGCGTTCGTCGGTACTCCACCGGATCCTTGCCCGCCGCCGTGGCCATTTCATCGATCAGCGATTCCACGACAAACGCGGTGTGGCTGTGGCCCACCGAACGCAGCCACAGCACGTTGATCCTGGTGGTCGGCGAATGCAGTTCGACCTGATGATGGGCCAGGCCCTTGATGTACGGGCTGTCCGAAACGCCTTCGACCGACGTCTGGTCGACGCCATTCTTGACCATGGTTTTCTCGAGCATGGTGCCGGCCATGATCGACTGCCCGACCAGCACATGCTGCCAGGCCAGCGGCATGCCGTCGGGGCCGAGGCCGATCTTCGCCTGATGCAGGAACATCGAGCGGTAATAACCGCCACGAATATCATCCTCACGCGACCACACGGTTTTCACCGGCATCGCGGCAGCCTTGGCCACTTGCACCGCTTCGGCGACAAAGTCCGAGGTCGGGTTGGCCCGGCGACCGAAACCGCCACCGAGGAACTCGGTGTGGATCTCGACCTGCTCCGGTTTAAGCCCGGTAATTTTGCCGGCGACCATCTGATCCAGCGTCTGGAACTGGGTGCCGGTCCAGATCTCGCACTTGTCGGCACTGATCCTCACCGTGCAGTTCAGCGGTTCCATCGGTGCATGGGCCAGGTACGGCACGCTGTATTCGACGTCGATTTTCTTCGCAGCCTTGCCGAAGTTGCCTTTGGCATCGCCAGCCTGCGCCGCCGAGGTGCCCGGCGTGGCCGCCAGTTTGCGGAAACTCGCCAACAGCTTTTCACTGCTCAGGTCAGCGCCAGGCCCAAGGTCCCAATCGACCTTCAGCGCATCGCGCCCGAGTTTCGCCGCCCAGTAATGCTCGGCGACTACCGCCACACCGGTCGGCACCTGCACCACTTTGTGCACGCCGGGGATCGCCAGCGCCCCAGCGCCTTCAAAGGATTTCACCGTGGCGCCAAACGCCGGGGCACGCGCGACCATCGCCGTCATCAATCCCTCAAACTGCACGTCCATGCCGAACTTCGCGCGGCCAGTGATTTTCTCCGGGGTGTCGAGGCGTTTGGTGGGTTTGCCGATGACCTTCCAGTCCTTGGCTTCCTTGAACGTGATCGACTTCGGATCCGGCACCGGCAGTTGCCCGGCGGCGTCCGCCAGTTCACCGTAGGTGGCGCGGTTGTCACCGGCAATCACCACGCCGGACTCGGTGCGGATCGTCGAGGGTGCCACGTTGAAACGCTTGGCCGCGGCCTCGATCAACATCTGCCGCGCCGTAGCGCCCGCGAGTCGGTAGCGGTCGAACTCCATCCAGGTCGAGGTCGACCCACCGGTGATCTGCATCCCACCAAACGCGGGCATGCCGTAATCGGTTGCTGACGCCGGTGAGTGCTCGACATGAATCTTCGACCAATCGGCGTCCAGTTCTTCGGCGATCAACATGGTCAGGCCGGTCCAGATACCCTGCCCCATTTCCGAATGGCCGAGCAGCACCGTGACACTGTTGTCCGGGGCAATCCGCAGGAATGCGTTCGGCGCAAAGGCCTTGCCTTCATTTTCCGCTGCCGTGGCAAAGCGGTTACCGCCGGGCACCACGAACGCCACCATCAGACCACCGCCAAGCACGGCGCTGCCCTTGAGAAATCCGCGACGGGATACAGGACTGTTCATCACTCACATCCCCTCGCTCAACCGATGTCGGCGGCGCGTTTGACCGCCGCACGGATTCTTGGATACGTGCCGCAGCGGCAGATGTTGCCGGAGAGCGCCTGATCGATATCGCTGTCGGTGGGTTTGGGGATTTTCGCCAGCAACGCGGCGGCGGACATGATCTGCCCGGACTGGCAATAGCCGCACTGCACCACGTCCAGCTCGGCCCAGGCCTGCTGCACCGGGTGCGAACCGTCACTGGACAAACCTTCGATGGTGAGGATTTTCTGGCCGTGGGCCACGGCGGTGGCCGGCGTGATGCACGAGCGCAGCGGTGCGCCATCGACATGCACGGTGCAAGCACCGCACTGGGCCATGCCGCAACCGAATTTGGTACCGGTCAGGTGCGCGACATCGCGCAGAACCCAGAGCAACGGCATGTCCGCAGGGACATCGAGCTCCTGATCCTTGCCATTGATGTTCAAGGTCAGCATCGGGGATTTCCTCAGACTCACGGTGTTCTGAAGGGCGCGGCTACAGCTTTCGATGGCTGCGCGCGCCTCGGCTTATCCCTTTGAGCTAAGCGCATTTTGACTCGACGACCAGTTGCCGCGACCACCGGTCATGGATCTACAGCATCGCGGCAACACGTTGCGCCGTAGCCTTGGCCGATTGCGGGTTCTGCCCGGTTACCAGTTTGCCGTCGGTCACCACATTCGACGTGAACGGCAGAAACGCCTTTTCGTAGCGTGCCCCGCGATCTTTCATCTGTTGTTCCGAGTCGTACGGTACTTTTTTCGCGACACCAGCCAACACTTCTTCCATCCACGAGTAACCGGTGACCTTGCGCCCCGCCACCAGCAGGCTGCCGTCCGATAGTCGCGTGTTGAGCAACCCGCAATAACCATGGCAGACCGACGAAACGATCCCGCCGCGCTCGAAGATCTCCCGGGTCAGCCGTTGCAGACCGGGGTCATCGGGAAAGTCCCACATCACCGCATGGCCACCGGTGAAGTAGATGGCGTCGAAATCCGCGCTGTCGATCTGTTCCGGGCTGGCGGTATTCGCCAGTAGCGCCATGCTGGCGGGGTCGTTCAGCCAGGCCTTCGCCGAGCGGTCGAGCATCGGCCACTTCAGCGCCCGTGGCTCCAACGGACTTTGCCCGCCCTTGGGGCTGACCAGTTGCTGCTCAAAGCCTTTTTCCGCGAACACCTGCCAGGCATGGGTCAACTCCCCCAACCACAGCCCGGTGGGTTCGGTCGGATCGGCATAGTGAGCGACATTGGTCACGACATGCAGGATACGGTGGGTCATTTGGCAGCCTCTCTCTGGGTAACACCGGCCTGACCGAACGCCGTCAGCGGCACCGGCAGGTTCAGCACGATCTGCGCGTCCTTGATCACGTCCAGCCGCAGGATCCGCGTAGCCCCGAGGCCATCGAGCAACTGGCTCAGCGGGCCGCCGTTGCGATCCAGCTGCACATCGCGGGGAAACAGGCGTTGGGCAAAGGATAGTGTGTTGCTCTGCACCACGCTCTGGTGCCACAGGCCATCGACCTGATGAATCATGGTGGCGGTGCTCATGCGCGATTGCGGCGTGACGTTTTTCAGGGTTGGCAGCGGCGCTTTCAGCACCAGGTCCGGCAAGCCCTTGGGCCCGTCGATGTGGGCACTGACGCTGGTGCCGATGTTCACGTTGATGTCGGCGCGCCACTTGGGCAATTGATAGCCGTGCACGCCGCGCACCCGGGCGATTTCGGTGTTCACCGGCAGCGCCAGCACATGGGCGGTGAAACTGCGTCGGCGCATGGCGTCCATCAGTTCCCACGCATGGGAGCCGCGGGCGCCGGGGCGACGCACGACAATCGCCACGGAGACTTCGTCGTACGGGTCGTTGTCGCAAACCGAATAGGAGAAAAACGTCAGCGCCACCAGTCCGTAACCGGGAAACGCCCGCAGCGGTTCAAGCGGCGCAGGCAAGGTGGCGCGCAGACGGTCCAGCGGCGCCAGGAACAGCAACTGCACGCTGCCGGAACGGTAATAGAAGTTCGGCGCCCAGGTCGGCCCGACTCTCGACGCGACCTGTAGCTTGGGAATGCGCCGGAAGAAGTCGATGTTGCCGGCTGCATTGTCCCGGGCCACTTCGTCGAGGTTGGGGTTCATCCGGAATCGGTCGTAGTAGCCGCCCTCCAGCACTTCAACCTTGTGCGTTCCGAATTCCACCTCTGTAAAGCGCTTGTTCATGTTCGCTGACCCTCTCGCTGATTGACCCGGCGAATGGCCGGTGAGCAAGAACTCTAAGGTTCAACCAAACTTTAAGGTCAAGCGCACAACGCCTATGACCCACCATTCACTCCAGCAATGACCGTTCGGAACTTGCTTGACCTTGAAGTGCACTTCAATCCTAGAGTTGATAACGCTTGTCATCACTCCCTTCGGGGTCACGTTCCGCATTTCCAGGAGTCGCAAACATGGGATTTGTCACAACGAAAGACGGCGTCGAAATCTTCTACAAGGACTGGGGCCCGAAAGACGCTCCGGTAATCCACTTCCACCACGGCTGGCCGCTGAGCGCGGATGACTGGGATGCGCAGATGCTGTTCTTCCTTGCTCAGGGCTTCCGGGTCGTGGCCCATGATCGACGGGGCCACGGGCGTTCGAGCCAGGTCTGGGACGGCCACGACATGGATCATTACGCCGACGACGTGGCGGCGGTGGTCAACCATCTGGGGACGCAGAAAGCCGTGCACGTCGGCCACTCCACCGGTGGTGGCGAAGTCATTCATTACATCGCCCGGCATGGCGAGGATCGGGTATCCAAAGCCGCGATCATCAGTGCCGTGCCGCCGCTGATGGTGAAAACCGAGAGCAATCCCGGCGGCTTGCCGAAGTCGGTATTCGACGATCTTCAGGCGCAACTGGCAGCCAATCGCTCGCAGTTCTACCACGACGTGCCGGCCGGCCCGTTCTATGGCTACAACCGGCCCGGGGCCAAGGCTTCGGAAGCGGTGGTTCTCAACTGGTGGCGTCAGGGCATGATGGGCGGCGCCAAGGCTCACTACGACGGTATCGTCGCGTTCTCGCAGACCGACTTCACCGAAGACCTGAAAGGCATCTCGATCCCGGTGCTGGTGATGCACGGCGATGACGACCAGATCGTGCCGTACGAAAACGCCGGCGTACTCTCGGCGAAGCTGCTGAAGAACAGCACGCTGAAGATCTACCCGGGCTTCCCCCACGGCATGCCGACCACCGAGGCGCCGACGATCAACGCGGATCTGCTGGCCTTTATTCGCGGCTGATTTTATTGGCCGGGGTCAGGCGCCATACCTGCCCCGGCTACTCTTCGGTTCTCCCCGCCCCCTCGCGATTACCCACATAGTGTCTGGCCAATGGAAACGCCGGCAGCCACGACTCGCGACGCACCGTCCAGAGTTCATAAGTCGGCTGCAACTGATCGGGCGCATCCAGCGCACCCAGACTGACCTCGATTTCATCACCACTGCGCCCGAACACCGACGACCCGCAGCGCGGACAGAAAAACCGCCCGGCGTAGTCGCGGGTTTCTCCCGTGATGGTCACCGCCTCCGCCGGAAAGATCGCCGCCGACGCAAACAGCGCACCATGATGTTTGCGGCAATCCAGACAATGGCAAACGCCAACCCGCCAGGGTCGGCCCGTCGTTTCGATCCGCACCGCGCCGCACAGACAACCGCCGGTCACTCGGTCCATGGGACACCTCGTCTGAAAATGGAATATCCGGTGAGTGAAAATAGCAGCGCACTGGGGGAACGCTTACAATCGTGGCCCATTACCACCATTCAGACAGACCACTCCCTTCATGGCGCTCGACCCCCTTACGATGTTGACCATTTCCACCGCCCTGGCCGCGGCGGCCGCCCTGTATCTGGCGGTCGAATGGCGCAGCATCCGCGAACCCTCCCTGCTGTTCTGGAGCGCCGGTTTCGCCACCATCACCGTCGGCTCGAGCCTGGCCCTGTTGCGCGCCAACGGTTATCCGCTGATCGGCATCTGGTTCGCCAACGGCTTGCTGGTGGTCGCGCACTGGCTGTTTCTGCTGGGGGTCGCGCGGTTTACCCAGCGCCGGTTGTCGCGAGCCTGGTACTTGATGTTCCTGCTGTGGCTGGCGTTGCTGCTGTTACCTGAAAGTCCATCGTGGTCAAAGATCATGCTGATGGCCAACTCGCTGCTGGTGGCCGCGTTGATGCTGCGGGCCAGCCTGTTACTGCGCCCGCATGGCAGTTCGCTGAGCGTCGGCGCGGTGCAATTGCGTTATGTGCTGCTGATCCACGGCACGTTCTATTTCACCAAGGCGATCATCGCGGTAATTCCCGGCACGCTGATCGATCTGGCGTCGCTGCGCGGCGAGATCATTCAGATTTCCCTGGTCGAGGGCGCGATGGCGATCATGCTGATCGCGCTGTCGATGACCGGCACCGAGCGCTATCGTCGGGAAAAACAGATCGCCGAACTGGCCGCCCGGGATCCGCTGACCGCGCTGTACAACCGTCGCGCCCTGGAAGTCCGTGCACCGCGCCTGCTCGATGAAGTCTCCAACACCCGCCCCGGCGCCCTGCTGCTGATCGACATCGACAACTTCAAACTGATCAACGACCTGTATGGCCATACCGCCGGCGACCGGTTGCTCATTGCCCTCAGCGAAATGATCCGCGCGGTGCTGCCCAAAGGCGCGCTGGCGGCACGGCTGGGCGGTGACGAATTCGTGATGCTGCTGGGCGATGTATCCCACGCACAGATCATGCTGCTGGACAGTGCGCTGCGTGAGCAGTTTCAGCAGATGACGACCCAGACCTACACCACCCCGCAGGCCGTCACCCTGAGCATCGGCGCCAAGGTGTTCGATCAGCCGCCGGCCAGCCTCGCAGCGTTGATCGAGCAAGGTGACAGCGCGCTCTACGAATCCAAGCGCGCCGGGCGCAACCGCATTCAACTGGTCGACTACACCTGACCTATCCTTGCCTGCATCCCGCGATCCCGGAGTTTGTCATGTCCTCGCCTGAATCCACCCTCCTCCAGAGCTGGCACCACAACGCCCGGGCCTGGACCGAAGCCGTGCGCAGCGGCGCCATCGAGAGTCGCCGGCAAGTGACCGATCAGGCCGTTCTGCTGGCGGTGATGGGACGCCAGCCCGAGCGCGTGCTCGATCTGGGATGCGGCGAAGGCTGGCTGTTGCGGGCGCTGGTCGAGCGAGGATTAGAGGCGGTCGGCGTGGACGGTGATGCGACACTGGTCGAGGCTGCGCAGTTGGCCGGTTCATCGCCCGTGCATGTCGCCAGTTACGAAGATCTGGTTGAGGCGAAAGTCGAGATTGGCCGCGACTACGACCTGATCTGCGCCAACTTTTCCCTGCTGCATCAGGACATCATCCCGCTGCTCGCGGCGATGAATGGCCTGCTCGCGCCGGGCGGTGCGCTGGTGATCCAGACGCTGCATCCATGGTCGGTGGCCGCCGGTGATTATCAGGATGGCTGGCGGGAAGAAACCTTCGACGGGTTTCAGGGCGAGTGGTCGCCGATGCCGTGGTATTTCCGCACCTTGTCCAGTTGGCTGAATGCGCTGGACATGGCCGGCCTGCAATTGACCGACCTGCGCGAGCCGCAGCATCCGCAAAGCCCGGTGCCGCAGTCATTGCTGATGATTGCCGAGCGTCGCGGGTAAAACGCTAGAGCCTTGGCTAGAGCAGGATCCCGGTGTAATGCCGTAAAAACAGCCCGAACCCCGCGCCCCAGAGCACCACGGACAAGCCGAGGCCAAGGCTGGAAAACGGCACCACCAACACCCGGCAACCCGCCGCGATCAACACCAGTGCAAACCCAAGCACCACGCCCGAGCAGCCAGACCGACACCAACGCGATCAAGGCCCCGCCGCGTACGCCGGGAATGCCGGTCCAGTTGGGCACCGCAGTCAACAGGAATCCGCCAACAATTGCCGCCGCAAAACCAAACGGCATTTCATGCCGATGCCAGGCGAGCATGCCGCCCGTCGGTTGCAGATCGAACCAATGGCCGCAAAGCCACAGACCCCAGATCAGCACCGCCAGAGCGGCGAATCCGGCCCCGGCCAGAAACAGCGGCCGAAAGCCAAAGCTGAACACTGGCGCCGCCGCGAGTCTGCGCATCTCAGGCCACCGCCAGTGCGGGTGACTGGCCCAACCGATACTGCGACAGCAGGCGCATCACATAGCCAATCTTGATCAACGTCGGGCCGACGATGGTCATCGCATGCATCGCCACCAGCAACGCAATGGGCATGTGGCCCTGATACAGATAAGCGCCGTAGATTCCCGCCAGCAACATGACCAGACCGGCGACGAGCACTTTGCTCGACAGGTGCAGAACGTTCAGCGGATTCTCGAAGAAAGCGAACATGTTTTCGTACTCCTGAGCGGATCGGTTTGTACGCAAGACACTTCAACTTGCGTGCCAGATTATTCGCCCAGCAATATCAATCAGTTGCGCGAACACGAGTCAATTTGACACAGACGAAAATAGTCGTTTTGACAAACAACAAGGTCAATACGACTGCATCCCGTCCTCCTTGCATCCAACCATCGATCCGGGGCACCGCCAGCCGAGCACAGACTGGCTACGCTATTAATCCAGCGTGTCCAACCTGCCGAGGAAGACTGCCATGCAACGCTTTCAAAAACTCACGCCCTGCCTGTGGTTCGACGATCAGGCCGAAGCGGCGGCGAAGTTTTACTGCTCGATCTTCGACCACTCGAAAATCACCGCCGTCACCCACTACGGCAAGGCCGGCCAGGAGTTTCACGGCCGCCCGGAAGGCTCGGTGATGACCGTCAGTTTCGAACTCGACGGCCAGACCTTCACCGGGCTCAATGGCGGGCCGATGTTCAAGTTCAATGAAGCGATTTCGTTTCAAGTCAATTGCCAGAATCAGGAAGAAGTCGACCATTTCTGGGGCAACCTCAGCGCCGGCGGGCCGGTGGAAGCGCAACAGTGCGGCTGGCTCAAGGACAAGTTCGGCGTGTCGTGGCAGATCGTGCCGGTAGCGTTGACGCACATGATGACCGATCCCGACCAGACCAAGGCGCAACGGGCGATGCAGGCCATGCTCGGAATGAAAAAACTCGACATCGCCGAACTGGAACGAGCCTTCGCCGGCCAGAGCTAATACACTCGGGCACTGGTCTGCCGAGAACCCCAACAATGAAAGCTGCCACCAAGAACCCCGAAAAAGCCCCGCGCTTCTGGCGCGACGACGCCCTGCCCTTTATCGAAGCGCGGGCCATCGCCGACGGGCGTGAGGTCTGCTATTCACGGCACTCCCACGCGCACTTTTCCATCGGCGCGATCACCGCCGGGCGCAGCACTTACGTGCATGAGCAATCCTCGTTCGAAGTGGCGGCCGGCACCGTGGTGCTGATGAATCCGGGGGACGTGCACGCCTGCAACCCGATCGACGATCAGCCGTGGTCGTATTTGATGCTGTATGTGGAAACGCCGTGGCTGACGGATCTGCAGCATCAGCTGGGCTTCAGTGGGGAACTTGAGTTTCGGCGGTTTTCCGATACCCATTTGAATGACGCCCGCCTGTTTCGCGACTTGAACGGGTTGTACGCCGTGTTGGTCGACGAACAGCAAGACGTGCTGCGCAAACAGAGTGCAGCGGTGGAGTTTTTCAGCGACCTGCAACTGTGTCTG
Organism: Pseudomonas sp. B15(2017); assembly: GCF_002113215.1. Taxonomy (NCBI): domain Bacteria; kingdom Pseudomonadati; phylum Pseudomonadota; class Gammaproteobacteria; order Pseudomonadales; family Pseudomonadaceae; genus Pseudomonas; species Pseudomonas sp. B15(2017). Next base: position 119,032 of record NZ_NEJZ01000018.1, on the reverse strand, counting down.
AACCCTATCGAGCCACCGTTGCGAGAACCGAATTTCAAACTTGAACGCGCCGCCGACTTCATTCGCCAGCACTGCACCGATCTGCTCAGCCTTGACGACATTTGCGTCGCCGCCGAACTCTCGCCGTCTTATCTGATCCGCGCCTTCAAACAGCACTTCGGCATGACGCCTCATGCGTTTTTGGTCAACCAGCGCATTCAGTTTGCGCGTGAGTGTCTGCGTCGCGGGCAGTTGATTGCGGATGTGGCGCTGGAGGCCGGGTTTGCCGATCAGGCGCACTTTCAGCGGGCGTTCAAACAGCATCTGGCGGCGACGCCGGGGCAGTATCGGGGATAACAACAAAAACGGCCCGCAATGGGCCGTTTCGGTTTCAGCACTCAGGCACGCGGCTCAGCCGCCACATCCAGATTATCCAGCACCCGATTCACCGCCAGTTCCGCCAGCATGATCAGTTGCCCGATGCCCAACAGCACATGCCGCTGCGGCGCCTCGATCATCCCCGCGAAATCGCTGGCCATGGTTTTGGCCGAGGTCAGGGTTTCGCAGGCATCGGCCAATAGTTCTTCGTTCGGGATGCCGGGGGCGATGAGGTAGCGGGTATTGGGTTTGAGGAGTGGTTTTCGGGGGAGCAGCGGATTGAGGTAATGATCGAGGGCGCGGTCGGCGGCTTCGTGGAATTTCTTGGAGTCGAGGGTTTCGTAGGGCGAGGTCGGGTCGGTTTCAGGCGGGTTTGGCGTTGGTTTGATCATGGTAAAACTCCTTGATTAATGGAGCTGCCAGGGTTCGCTGCGAAACGAAGAAAGGTGGCAGCTGTACGCGGGTTCGCAGACCGGGAATCAAGGAACCCGGCATACCCGAAGGTATCCCGCGCACAACCGCCATTACGCGATCAGCCAAATCAAGCTGAACGGAAACGGCGCGCTGGGCGCCTTGATTGATCCGGGCTGCGAAACCCGATCGCTGATTCGTCAGCGACCGACCCACAATAGAACCCGACCCCAAGGCCCACAAGCCGGCGGATTCTGGCGGATGCGTAGGCAAAGGCGCAAGGTTGCGTGGCTTTACGGACATAAACTTAAACACTCTTCAACGATGGTTTCCGAAAGCCCGGAAACGACAAAACCCGCGCTCCCCGTTGCAAGGAGCTGCGGGTTTACATAGTGGGACTGGTAAATAAATGCGTCCCCTTTTTCCCCTCTTTTTCCCCTCTTTTTCCTCCTTTTTCTCTCCTTTTTCTCTACTCAACTGTTTTGCCCAGCTGCCTTCCTGACTCTACACACCCGGAAAAATATACATATTTATCGCCCCCAACATCCCAGGCCTTTTAAATCAACCTTCCCCTCCAATCCGGACACCGTAAAGAAATACCTGGAACAGCAATCCCCACTAACTTTACGTTTTGTCGCCGTACTCTAAAAAGCCACTTTCACAAACACGACAATCAGAAAACGATCATCTATTTCTGTTTATTTCACTATTAGAGAATGGATTCCGAATCATGAAACCAACAGACAACTACGCTTACGATTCCACAGACTCACTTCAGAAAAATAACGTAACCCAGACCATTACAAACTTTATCAGCGATGAATACGCCGCTGAACGCCTCGACTGGAAATGCAACGAAATCCTGGTTACGTGTATAGAAAACAGCGCACTCGACCGAGTTCATCGCAACGGTAAAGTGTCGCTTTCCATACTTCTGCGCCACGAGGATTTTCACTTTGTCCGCGCTCGGCGCCAGATTCCGGACAACGCGGTTTTTCTGCTGGACGAGCATGGACGTCTCTACTTCAGTTACCGCAACATGGTCGCCAGCAACGACCGGCCCGCTACCCCCTTTGTTTCTCCCCGGGATATCACCGCGGATGTCGCAGGCCTGACGAGCTTCGGCGACAGCCTGAAACTTCTGGCCAAGGTCGCCGAATCCAGTGGCGGCTGGATCGCTACGGGAGGCGAAGTGACCGTCGGCCAGTGGCTGCAATTCAACGGGCTGCAAGTGCCGGATACCGAACAAGACACCCGCAACTTGCTCGATCTGTTGAACTTCTCGACATTGCCTGAGCCTCCGAAGTTCGGAAACTATTGGCAACTTCTGGACGCGCCCGACGAGTCGCCGTTCAAACTTGTGGGAAACAAGCGGGTCATGATTCTTGATCTGACACAAAGTTGCAGGCAGGGTTCTGAAGCCATCATCAATGGCCTCGGCAGACGTGTGCTGATTGAAAGCGTACCGGGCGACGGCGCTACAACCAGCACGGACTATCGCCTGCAGCAAGTGCTCGAAAGTGCGGCGTCCCGGCACGGGCAATATTACTTGTCGAAATTGGGCTGGCTTGATGAACCAGCAGCAACAAACCAAACGACTGAGCTGGCAGAACAACTGGCGGCTGCCGTGATCTTGCTGGACCTCGACCCGGGGCTCAATATCGCCAATACCCACTTCGCCGGCTTCGATCTGTATTCAAAAAGCTACTTCAAACAGCACCCCTCCCGGATTCGGGTCGACCTGGAAGCGCATCTGATCAAGAACCTGCACGTCGCCCCCCCACTCGCGCCGCTGGTGGCACAAATGGTTTTGGCAGGCATGGCCCCCGAGTACCTTTTTCCAGACTGGCCGCCCAGCCTGCAGATGGGAACACCGGCCTGCGTGATCGCTACGCAGGCTATACATCTGGTTGAAGCGCTGGTTCCCGGCGCCAGCCGCAAAATGACCTATCAACATTTGATGGGGTTCAGCCAGTCGACTAAATCACTCGCGCCACTGGCGTCATTGCAGGCCGAGGGATCGGTGGACCCGGTGGTGACCTGGGCCTGGATGAACGGCCTCATCACACGCGATGCGCAAGGCAATCTCAAGCCCGATGACATCGAGCACGCCATACGCGAGTACGACCAGTACGTCGCCATAATGCTGGAAGCCACCGAACGTTTTTCCAGGCCATTTCCTGATCGCAGACAGCTCGCACTGCAAGAACTCAAGTCCCGGGAACCGGAATGCGACCCCGATGAACTGCTGGTCAAACACCGTGGCAGTGGCGGTGGCGCCGGTCGCAAAGTGTCGGTGCTGGATCTCTACATGAGTGACGAACTGCACACCCGGGACTGGGATCGCATCAGAGGCACAAGTATCTACAAATCCTTTGCGAGGCTGCCCGATCTGTTTCCCGTTGCCGAGCTTTACGAAACGGCGACCGCCAGTCATTTCGACGCCGTCCTCGAAGGTCTGACGCGCAACATCCAGATCGCCATTTCACAGCTGTTTCCGGAAGATGCAGCGTCTATTGAAGATGGAGCGATCGGTATCTATTGCGTTCAGCAGATGAACTACAAACCGGCGAGAGTCACCGGTCGTTATGGCTTCAGCCCTGCCACTTACATCCCGGGAGAAACCGGCCGTTATGGCGTCATTCTCTGTGTACAGCATGGCTACGCCATCAAGTGTTTTGAGCTGTTTCCTCTGCGGATGGAGTGTCGGCACAACCCTGATCTGGAAACACTCTTCAATCCGCTGGTTTCCGGAAGCGTCTTCCAGCTCGACACTCGATTCACCGATCAGAAGCAACTCGAAAGAGCCCCCGTTGATCTACAGGCCTACCTGCAAAACGTCACCCCCAGGGCCAACGTCAAATCCAGAATCCAGGTGCGCAAGATTGGTGCGTTTGAAGCCCCCGACCCGTATAAAAACCGGGACGATCAAACACCCCTGTACCGATCCGCACGCGTGAAAGACCTGGGTTCACTGATCGCCAGAAAAAATCCGTATATCACCGAGCAGGAAATCCACCAACTGGGTCTGCAACAAACGGTACGGGAGAAGGCGATCGAGAAGACCGAGGCCATCTTCAACATGATTCTTAACCTGATCATCCCCTTCAAGAGCTGCGTCGAAGGACTGACGTCAGGGGATCCGAAGAAACAGGGTGGTGCAATTTTCGACTGCATTGTCGATGCCGCCGTTCTCGCAATGACCCTCTTCGCTGCGCCAGCGGCAATCGCTGCCGCCGCCAGTAAAGCCGCGAGCATCGCCGGCAAACTACTGTCGGCTTCGCGGGTTCTGGCCAGCACGGCCCTCAGTCTGTTCAACCCGTTATCCGGTTTGCCGCAACTGCTTAAGGTCGGTGGCAAACTGCTCGGCCGAGGTGTTGCGAAATTGAGCGGAAGTGCCCGCTCACTTGCGCACCAGGCGAAACAGCAACTGAGATACCTGACCGGCGCCAACAGTTATGACCTGCTCAAAGTCATTGATCACAGCGGCTCGGCAGCGCACGCGCGGATGTCGCTGGACACGGTTTCTCATGCTCGGGCACTGCTCAAAAGCGATGCCATCGAAACGGTACAACACGTCGTTACGCGTTTGAGCGACAAGAATTTCAAGCTGCCCAAAGGGGCAACTGAAACAGAATGGCGCCACCTCGCGAACAACGCCGTGAAGGAATCCGCTTACCAGTCGAAACAGGCAGGCGATCTGGAGTCGCTGATCGGTCGAGGGGCTTTGGAAGAACTGACAGAAGCATTCATCAAGGGCCACCCCGTCCAGCTCAACGATGCGCGCAGCACGGTGCAGGGTTACACCGAAACACTGGCTGTCCTCTACGAACTCGAGAGCAGAAAAGCCCGATACATGAAGGGCTATCAGCAAGACATTCTGAAACTGGATCTGGGCAAATCGCCGTACAACGACGTGATGCCGGAAGCGAGCTTCAATCCCCTTGGCTATACCGATCCTTCACAACGAGCCACCGCGTGGATGTTGAACGGCTCGAGCTCCAGTGGTAACGACTTCGACAATGTCCTTGGGGTATTGCGCGATTACACCGCGAACAAGGCCCCCCTGAACGACCCGAACGTGATCAGGGAGGTTCATCGAAAACTGGTACCGGAAGCTTTCGGCAAAGTGCGCGATGCCGGTGCCCCTACCAAATACGGCAGCAGCCCTACCGGATTCGCGCTGCTCGAACAACATCTGAAAACCCTGGACCCAAGCCATCCGCACTTTGATAAACAGGTATTGGGCGCGGTAGTCGGCTTTCAGGGCTTCGGTGACGGCAACGGTCGTACGGCCAGCGCGCTGTATTCGATCAGCCAACTGCGAAATAACCGATTTACGGCCATGCCGCCCCACGTCTTCCGGGAACTCAATGGCATTTTCTGACGATGCCTGATTGATCTGACTACAAGCTGATCCGTACTCCACTTGCCGGAGTACGGATCAGGGCAGCAGCAAATACCCCGCACTTACAGCCAACAGCAACGCCATCACCCGGTTGAACAAGCGCATCCCCGCCGGGTTGTGCAGATAGCCGCGCAAAAACGTCCCGGCGTACACCCAGCAACCCACCGACAGATAGCAGATCACCAGATACACCGCCGCAAACTGCCACACCAGCCGCGCCTCGCCATCGGCGACAAACGCGCCCATCCCCGCCACGCAGGCCAGCCAGGCCTTGGGATTGAGCCATTGCATCACTGCGCCGTAGAGCATCGATGGTGCTCTGCCTGATTCCCCGGCATTCAACTGTCCGTCATCGGTGGCCAGTTTCCAGGCCATGAACAGCAGAAACGCCACCCCGGCCAGTTGCACCACGCGGGTCAGCGACGGCCACAGCGCAAGCACTTCATGCAGCCCAAGCCCCATCAACACCAGCAACAGCACAAACCCCAGCGTCGCTCCGGCTACATGCCGTTGACTGGCACGAAAGCCAAACTGCGCCCCCGAGCTCAACGCCACGATATTCACCGGCCCCGGAGTAATGGACGCGGCCAGGGCAAACGCCGCCATCGACACAATCAGACTCATCGCACACCTGCTTCAAATCGGGGAACAAGGCGCTCACGGTAGCCGGCGCACAGCAGGCGGTATTGAAGGAAATTACCCCCCGCTCGCGCAGACCCACTACGCTCTGGCTATGCGATTACTCACGACCTGGAAGTCTGTCCTCGATGATTCTGATTCTGTTGCCCTGCGCCGATTACGACCCCACCGAAAGCAGCGTGCCCTGGCAGGCGATGCGTGATGCAGGCATTGAGGTGCGTTTTGCCACGCCCCAAGGCTTGCCTGCCCACGCCGACCCACGGTTGGTGGATATCGGCTTTGGCCCGTTGAGTTCGCTGCTGATGACGCGCAAGGCCGATCTGGACAGTTACGCGAAAATGATCGAATCCGAAGCGTTCAGGCAGCCGCTGGCGTATGCCGATGTCGACACGAGCCGGTTCGATGGTCTGCTGATTCCCGGCGGACATGCCAAAGGGATGCGCACACTGCTGGAATCCAAACAGGCCCAGCAAATCACACTGCAATTTTTCAAAGCCGAAAAACCCGTGGCGGCGGTGTGTCATGGCGTGCTGTTGCTGGCGCGCACGCTCGACCCCGATACCGGGCGTTCGGTGTTGTTCGGGCGCAAGGTCACGGCGTTGCTCGCGGCAACCATGGAGTTGCCGGCGTGGCTGATGACCGCTGCCTGGCTGGGGCGCTACTACCGCACCTACAAGCAGACCGTCGAAGCGGAAGTGAAAACAGCGCTGGCCAGCAAATCCGACTTTATACGCGGGCCGCTGGTCGCCAAACGAGATTGCGCGCAGGCACCACAAACGGGATTTGTGGTGCGCGACGGGCAACTGCTGACGGCGCGCTGGCCCGGCGATTGCCATCGATTCGCCGCCGAGTGGGTGGCCATGTTGCAGGCCCCCAAACGCCGATCCGCTTGATTAGTCCAGACGCGGCACGGTGAAACGGAACTCACTGCCCTGCCCCGGCTCGCTCTCGGCAACAATCTGCCCGCCATGGGCCTCGACGATGCCCTGCGTGATGTACAGCCCCAGCCCGGTGCCGGTCGGATTGCCTTCCTTTACCGTCCAGTAACGGTCGAACACGTGCGGCAAGTGATCCTTGGGGATGCCTTCGCCGCTGTCGCGTACCGTGAAGACGATGTCGTCGCCGACCGATTTGGCATATACATCGACGGTGCCCAGGCGCGGGGTGAATTTGATCGCGTTGCCGACCAGATTCGACAACACCTGAAACAGCCGCTCGGGGTCGGCATGAATGCTCAGGTCGGGATCAGCCTCGAACGAGATGCTGATGTCTTTGTCCAGCGCCAGCGGCGCAAGCAGTGATTGAGCCTCTTCAAACATCTGCGCGACATCGAGTTTCTGCGGCGCGATGGTGTAGCGCCCGGCGTCGATTTTCGAGGTGTCGAGCAAGTCTTCCAGCAGCGTGTTCATGCGCCCGGCGGCTTGCTGCATGGTGTCGATCGCGGTCGAGATGCGCCGCGAAGTATGCGGCCCGTCGGAGCTGAAGGCCTTTTGCATCATGCCGCACAGCATCGAAATGACCGTCATCGGGTTGCGCAGATCGTGGGACACCACCGCCACCAGCTCGTCGCGCGCACGCACCGCCTCCTGCTCGCGGCACACCTGGCGGGCCAGGTCGTTTTCCAGTGCCGAGCGACGCAGGTCGTTGGCCGCAAACAAATCGCCATGGCTCCACTTGGTGGAGATTCCGGCCATCTCGACCTTCCAGATTTCGAACGAGGTACGCGGCCGCAGGCGCAGGCCGGCGTCGGAGTTTTCCAGGTCCAGCGGCTTGCGTGGATCACCGCTCCAGTTGATGTTCTCTTTGACTTCCGGACGGAACCACAGCACGCCGTTGTCCACCGGTTTTGGCAGGCTCATGGCCAGCACGCCGCTGGCGACCTGCTGATAGTGCGCGGCCGGCGGATAGACACTGGCCAGGTGATGACTGGCAAACACCGGCTCGCCGCGCTCCTGCAACCATTTGTGCAGCGCGCGAATCTCTTCCGGCTCCGGGCAATTGCCGTAACGGTGCAATTGCTTGTCTTCGATGATCGCGATGCCGCCGGCATTGGCCAGCGCCATCAGGACCTGCGGCTGGTTGGCCAGGCCATCGAAGACATTTTGTGGCGAGTCGATCATCGCCTGATTGAGCAGCGCTAGCGCTTCGACCTTTTCCTCGCGCTGCCGGCTGACTTCCAGCGCTTCCATCGCACTGATCTGCAACGACAGCACCTGACCGATGGTCTGGCACGCGGTGCGCAACTCGTGCGGCACATGCAGCGGCTGGCGATTGCCGCAACTGATCAGGCCCCAGAGCTTGTCGCCCTTGAGCAGGGAAATGCTCATCGACGACAGCACGCCCATGTTCTTCATGTACTGGCAGTGGATCGGCGACACGCTGCGCAAGGTGGCGAAGCTCAGGTCCAGCGGGGTCTGGGTGTCCGGGCGCAGCTTGGGGACCAGCGGCACTGGTTGGTAATCAGCGTTCGGGATGATCCGCAACCAGTTGGTGCGATACAGCTCCCGAGCCTGCTCGGGGATGTCCGAGGCCGGGAAGAACAACCCGTTGAAAACTTCCATCGACGGATCGGACGCTTCGGCGATGACCTGGCCGTGGCCCTCCTCTTCGAAGCGATAGATCAGCACCCGGTCGTAACCGGTCATGGCCTGGATTTCCTTGACGCTGATGTCGTACAGCGCCTGCAGGCTCTGGGCTTTTTGCAAACGTGCGAGCATCCGCCCCAGGTGGGTTTCAGTACCGGCGACGTTGCGCGGCTGGAAGTTTTCGACGTGGATTTCCAGCTCCAGGATCAGCACATCCTGATGCCGGTGAAGCAAACCTTCGAACGCCGTGCCATTAAGGCGAAAGTGCAGCGGCGGCGCATCGGCCCAGGCCGGTTGCTGCAACGCTTCGCGAACCTGCGCGGCGTGGGCATCACCGATCAGGCTTTGCAATGGCTGGCCGATCAGCTCTTGCGCCGGGCGCGCGAGCAAGGTCTCGACGTTGGCGCTGATCTGGATAATCGAAAGCTCCGGCTCGCTCAGGGTCAGCAGCAGACCGTGCGGCTGGATCGCGCCGGGAAAGCGGATCGGCTCGTCGGCGCAGTTGGCCAGCAACTCTTCAAAGGCTTCTTTGTCTTGCGGGGTCATACCAGAACCTCCTGGCTTTCGAGCCAGCGCTCGAAACAGCTGAATGTCGTGTGGGCAGCCGCTACAACGGCTTCACGCTCGTCGGCGTCCATCGGGCGGCTGCCCAGGTATTCGATGAAGTTGCGCCAGCGTCGGCCGGTGGCAGCGCCGTAGATATCCAGAAACGCCGCGCCGTTGTTCGCGCCCAGATTAAGCCGTGTGGCGATTTCCCGGCGCAGAATCTGACCGCCGAGCGTCGCGCCTTCCAGCACGTACAGCACGCCCAGGCAGGCGGCGGTGGAGTCGATGACGGGCAACTGGCGGCACAGCGAAAAGTCCCCGTCACTTGCGCCCAGCGCGTGCAGATCGCGTTTCAGCGTCGGCGTTTTGAGGCGCGAAACCAGATCGAAATCGGCGGGGAGTTGGCCACTGTCCTGCAATGCGCTTTCCAGTGGCTGGTAGAAGCCGTAATAGGCGCGCATCAGTCGCTCGAAAGCTTGCAGATCAAGGGTGTCGGAGAAAAAAGGAAGGCGTTTTTCCAGCGCAATGTGCAGTTCGGCCGTGCCAGCGCGCAGATCTTGCAACACCGGTGGCACATGAACCTCGCGAGCCTTTGCTTGCATGTAGTCGCTCGTACAGTGGGCCGCCTGCGGCCATGGGGGAATGGAAAAGCTTGGCGTGAAAGCTTACACGGCAATTGTCCTTTCTGACCCATCAGATGGTTTTTTCTGGCAGATTTATCACCCTGTAACGGTTTCAGAGTTGACGGTACGGTAGAAAGTTCGAATGGATTCACGCCCGTCCATCGCTGTACCGCGACTCTGCTGCCTGACTGTACGGTTCGGCCTCACTCGCGCACATGATAAAAATAGCGCTCCCGTCACCGGAGCCCGCCCCATGGATCTCGCCACCCTCTCCCTGTTTCTGCCCGCCTGTTTCGCCTTGAACATGGCGCCGGGGCCGAACAACCTGTTGTCGGTCAGCAACGCCACTCGCTACGGCTATCGTCGCGCCTGCGTTGCCGGTATCGGCCGGTTGCTGGCGTTCGCCGGGATGATCGCCCTCGCGGCGGCGGGGCTGGCGGTGGTGCTGCAAACGTCGGAACTGTTGTTCTACGGGATCAAGATTGTTGGCGCGGGGTATCTGCTGTATCTGGCGTGGCAGTTGTGGCGGGCCATGCCTGCCGCCGAAGACGCCATTGCGGCGCCGGCGAACGGGCTTCTGGCCCTGGCACGTCAGGAGTTTTTGGTGGCAGCGGGCAATCCCAAGGCAATCCTCATCTTCACCGCATTCCTGCCGCAATTCGTCGACCCGACCCGCGCCATCACTCCGCAGTTCACGCTGCTTGGCGTGCTGTTCCTGCTGCTGGAATGGATCGCCATCAGCGCCTACGCCTACATGGGCCTGCACATGCGCCGCTGGTTCGCCGAGCCGCGCGGCAAGCGGATTTTCAATCGCTGCTGCGCGGGGCTGTTGTCGGCGGCGGCTTCGGTGTTGCTGATGGCCAAACGGGCCTAAGCTTCGGACGGGCCTTTGAGTTCGACCTGATTGCCGTCCGGGTCGAAGCAGTACAGCGACAGGCCGTTGCCCTCGGCGCCAAAACGGGTGGCGGCCTTGTCGACGCTCAAGCCACAGGACTGCAGATGGCTGACCAGCGCCGCTTCATCGAACGGTTCGATGCGCAGGCAGAAATGATCGACATTGCGCCGTTCGCTGCCTGCAGCGGCGCCGCCCTTGCGGCCGATTTCGCCGTCGAGGTCGACCAGGTCGATCATCGACGTGCCGGCGCGCAAATGCACCAGACCGAACTTTTCGTTGCGCTTGACCACTTCGGCGCCGAAGACCCGGCCGTAGAAATCAATGCTGCGTTGCAGATCGGCAACGCGCAGCACGATGTGATCGATGTGTTGAATCGTGAACGGTGGCATACCTTCATTTCCCGAGTTGTAGCGACCCGATCACTGTAGTGCAGCGGCCCGAAAATTCACTGTCGTTTTTTCGGTGGAGCCATCGAATAACTGGTTTTATCCTCGGCCCATGAACATACAGACCGCTGCCCTGCCCCCTCACGCCGAAATGGTTCGCGCCATGCTCGCAAGCGACACTGCCTATGAAGGCGTGTTCTTCACGGCGGTGAAAACCACCGGGATTTTTTGCCGCCCTACCTGCACGGCGCGCAAGCCGAAACCGGAAAACGTCGAGTTCTTCGCCCACGCTGACGAATGCCTGTCCGCCGGATACCGCGCCTGTTTGCGCTGCAAACCGCTGGACGCTGCCGCCATCGCCCCGGACTGGGTACAACGGCTGTTGAAAGCCGTCGACGCCGATCCGGAACTGCGCTGGAGCGATGCGCAATTGCTTGCCGAGGGCATCGAACCGCTGAAGCTGCGGCGCTGGTTCAAGCAGCATTTCGGCATGACCTTCCATGCGTGGCTGCGCACCCGCCGGCTCGGTATGGCGTTGGGCGGGATCAGGCAAGGCACGTCCATCGACCACGCCGCGTTCGATTCCGGCTATGAATCCCTCAGCGGTTTTCGCGATGCGTTTCAGAAGTCGTTCCACATCACGCCGGGCCGTGCAGCGGCCAGCGAACCACTGCTGTTCACCCGTCTGACAACGCCGTTGGGCCCGATGATCGCCATGGCCGAGCGGCGTGGGCTGGTGTTGCTGGAGTTTCTCGACCGCCCGGCGCTGACGAGGGAAGTCGAGGAGTTGCAGAACCGCTACGGCTACGTGGTCGCACCGGGACACAACGCACATTTGCAGCAGATCGAAAACGAACTGGCGCTGTACTTCGCCGGCAAGCTGAACGAATTCAGCGTGCCCTTGCACCTGCCCGGCAGCGAGTTTGCCCGTCAGGTCTGGGCCCAACTGCGACTAATCCCCTACGGCCACACCAGTACCTACGGTGCCATCGCCGCCCGGCTGGGCAAGCCCGGCGCCAGTCGCGCCGTGGGCCTGGCCAACGGGCACAATCGGCTGTCGATCGTGGTGCCATGCCATCGGGTGATCGGTGCGGACGGCTCGCTGACCGGTTATGGTGGCGGGCAACCGCGCAAGGCGTTTCTGCTCCGGCTGGAGAATGCCGCCGTGCAACTGACGCAACCTTTGGCGTTCTGACACACCGACACTCACGCCTTCCCGGCTTTCAAATCAATGGATCACTGACGTTGCCGATACCCGATCCCTACCAACCGGCCAGCGCGTTTCTGGCCAGCCTCGACGCCGACTGGCAACGCCATATCGCTGCGGTCGGCCCATGCCTGCATCGGCCGCATCCGGCGCGTGATCCCTATGAATCGCTGGTGCGGGCCATCGCCTATCAGCAACTGCACGCCAAGGCCGGGGATGCAATTGTCGGTCGGCTGGTGGGGTTGTTTCCCGAACAGACGTTTCCACGTCCCGAGCAGATTCTGGCGACAGACTTCGAACGGCTGCGCAGTTGCGGGTTTTCGGCGGGCAAGATTGCGACGATTCAGGGGATTGCTCAGGCGACCCTGGACGGCGTGGTGCCGGATTACGCCACGGCACTGGTGATGGAGGATGAAGCGCTGATCGAGCGCTTGGTCAACCTGCGCGGGGTTGGGCGCTGGACGGTAGAAATGCTGTTGATCTACAGCCTGGAGCGACCGGATATTCTGCCGGCCGATGACTTTGGCGTGCGCGAGGGCTATCGGCGATTGAAGGGGCTGGAGGTGCAGCCGACGCGCAAGCAGATGATCGATATCGGGTTGGCGTGGCGCCCGTTTCGCACAGTGGCGGCCTGGTATTTGTGGCGGGTGCCAAAAGCGGTTTCAGCCTGATCCTCCCGAAATCTCGGGAAGGCTGGGCAAGCGTATTCAGGTGCAATCCCCCGCCAGTTCTTACGGGAAAATCATTTTTATCTCCTTGTCCGAGTAGCTGTAGTTCCAACGCAACTCGGTTCCTGCCGGAATATCCTGTGAGGCAAACATCGCGTTCAGGACGTATGGCCGGTTGACCAGCCGGTCACCGATCAGAATGTCCGCTTCGACCTTGAAACCAACGGTCTGAACGTTGTAGCCGTCCGGCGATTGACGAACCGGCTTGCCCGAGGCGTCGTATTCAAAGTTCGTGTTGATTCGCGAAATGATGTTGTCGCCGATGACCACTACCGGCTCTTCAATGAACTTGCCCGGTCCGTAACGCAAGTACACGCCCGCCAGCATGGTGAATGTCTGCTCTTCGCGCCTTATCAGGCGCAGCGGGCTGAGTGTTCCGCCATAAAGGCCCAGCGCTTCGCCTTTGGCGATGCGCCGGTTGGCGACCACCATGTTTTGTCCGATGAGGGCTTTTTCGCCCGGAACCTTCACGTCGACCTCGGTAAAAATGCGCAGTTCGAGATTTTCTTCATAGAGCCTGGCCACGTTTTCATAGCCTTCAAACTGGATGTAAGGCTTGATCGGCCCCGAGCGAAATCGCTCACCCGTGGTCAGGGTGGCCAGGGTTTCCAGTTTGCGGATCCGCACCGGCCTGCCAAAGGTATCGCGCAACGGGTATTTACCATTGTTGGCGCGGTCGTAGGTACCGAGGCGATTTCCCCGCAACGAATAGCAAACCTCCTGGCGCATGGTGTCGAGTTCCTTTTCGGTGAAGGACTTGATCGGCATGGATTCCGAAGCCAGCTCGAACTCGTCATCGGAAGAGTCATGGCGCGGCCGTCCTTCATCGCCCTCCGGGCGAGAAACGTTTTCCAGCGTCGCGTCGGCATCAGTGCGCGGATCGGGGATGCGGTAGCGCTCCGTGGCAAACTCCTCAAGCGGGTGCCAGACCCGGCCGTCGCTGTCGCGCTCCAGAACCGGGCCGGAGGGGTTGGTTTCGCTGGGCAGTCTGGCCCGGAACAGACCGGTCTGCGGATCGGCGCCCACCTGGACAATGCCCTGTCCTGGCAATTCGGCAAACTGACGCCCCTTGAAAGACCTGAAGCCTTCGGCATCGATGTCGGTCAGCCGGCCTGCTGCCGGGACGTGATACGCGTCCAACGAACGTTGACCAAGCTCGGGGCCCGGGCCCGAATCGATGACTGGCATTGCATCGCGCAAGCTGACCGATGGCACCGGGCTGGCTCGCCCTCCACCACTGACATTCGGCGTGCTAACGACATCGGGGTGCACAGGCGGCGCGGGCGGGGTAACAGAGACCCCGGGCCTGATGGCCGGGCCCGGCGTAGCGGCATCGAGGGAAGGTTTCAGGTGTACATCACCCGGGCCGTTGCCCTTGGTTGGCGGTTTGATTGGCATGTTTTCTTCCTTGAATGAGGGCCATCTCAGAGCCTGATATCAGCAACTGACAGGGCGCCCGGCGTCATTGCCGGTTCAAATCCATGGCGAAAAACCTATCAGACTCCCCGCAGCACACCCACGCCCAAACCGCTTCAAGATGATTCCAGGCGTCCGCTCACAGCCCTGACTTCAATCGGCTGAAGGCCCGGATCAACGCCCGGTTGAACGCCTTGCCATTGTCGTTCTTGCTGTACAGCGAAGCCCTCACCGCCGCCGGCGGATAAGTCCCCGGATCATTGCGAATCGCCGGATCGACCAAGCCGTCCGCTGCCGTGATCGCATTGGCGTAGTGAATGGTGTCAGTAATCGGCGCAATCACTTCTGGCGTCATCAAGTAATCCATCAGTGCCAGCCCGGCCTCCGGATGCGGTGCATCCTTGGGAATGACCATGGCATCGAACCAGATCAGCGTGCCCTCCTTCGGGATCCGGTAATTCAACTTGAACGGTTTTTTCGCTGCTTCAGCCTGGCCAGCCGCGATGGCGACGTTGCCGTTCCACGACATCGCCACGCAGGTGTTGCCGTTGGCCAGGTCGCTGATGTTCAGGTCATTGTCGAAGTAGCGGATGTACGGGCGGATCTTCGCCAGTTGCTGCTCGGCAAGTTTCAGGTCATCCAGGCTCTGGCGGTTGATGTCCAGACCCATGTACTTCATGACCGCGGCGAACACTTCGTTCGGATCATTGAGCAGGCTCACTCCGCAATCGGCGAATTTCGACACCACTGCCGGATCGAACAGCATCGCCCAGCTGTCCCTTGGTGCCTGCGGCAGGCGCTGCTGCACGGCCTCTTCCTGATAGCCGACGCCGGTGGTGCCCCAGGCGTAGATGCCGGCGTAGCGGTTGCCCGGATCGAACACCGCCATGTGCTGACGGAACTCATCGCCGACCCCGGCAAAGTGCGGGAGCTGCTGCTTGTTCAAGGTCTGGAACGCGCCGCTCTCGATAGCCCGTGACAGGTGCTGGCCGGCGGTCAGCACCAGGTCGTAGCCGCTGCGGCCGGTGAGCAGTTTGGTCTCGACGGTTTCCAGCGAATCGAAGTGATCGGCGACCACCCGAATCCCGGTTTTCGCCTCGAAATTCTTCAGGGTATCCGGGGCCAGGTACTCGCCCCAGATGTACAGGTTGACCACCGGCTTCGCCGTTTCGGCGGCCTGCACACACAGGGGTGCAAGCACCAGCAGTAACGCTTTACTCAGGTTGTGCAGGCCCATGCTCAGGCTCCTCTTTTCTGGCCGGCGTATTGCGGCATGGTGATGCACGCGACGTTACCGCCACCGAGCAGGATTTCCCGGGAGTTTTCGATGCCGACGATCTTGTGCTGCGGGAACAGTTTGGCGAGGGTTGCCAGCGCCACCTGATCGTTGCGATCACCGAACAACGGCACCACGATCGAGCTGTTGCCTGCGTAATAGTTGATGTACGACGCACAGATTCTGGTGCCGGCCTGACGGGTGTGGGTGCTGTTCTGCTGGTCGAGGCCTTCGGCTTCTTCGGCGGTCCACTCCAGCACATCCGGTTGCGGCAGTTTGTGCACGATCAGCTCGCGGCCCCGGCTGTCGCGGGTGCTGCGCAGGATGTCGTAGGCCTCCTGATAGATTTCCCATTGTGGGTCGTCGCGGTTGTCGGTCCATTGCAGCACCACTTCGCCGGGGCGCACGAAGCACGCGAGGTCGTCGACATGGCCGTCGGTTTCGTCGAACTTGCAACCGCGCGGCAGCCAGATCACTTGCTCGGCGCCGAGATAGTCGGTCAGGCGGCGGGTCACCTCGTCCTTGCCCAGGTGCTGGTTGCGATTGCGATTGAGCAGGCATTGCTCGGTGGTGAGGAGGCTGCCCTGGCCGTCGCTCTGAATGCCGCCAAGTTCGGCAATCAACGGCGCGCGATAACGATCGAAGCGTTCGATCTCGAGGATCTTGCTGGCGATCTGATCGTCCTTGTCCCACGGGTAGTAGAGCCCGCCATCGAGGCCGCCGTAGGCGTTGAATTCGAAGTCGACACCACGCACTTCACCGCTCTGGTCATTGACCACAAAGCACGGGCCACTGTCGCGGAACCAGGTGTCGTTGCAGGTCATCTCCACCACCCGCACCTGCGGCGGCAACTGGCGGCGGGCGGTGGCGAACTGGGCCGCCGAGGCGCACACCGTCACCGGTTCGCTGTGGGAGATCGCCGTCACGATCTGCACCCAGACTTTCTGCGCAGGCTTGGCGCCGTTGCGCCAGACATCGGTGCGCTCCGGCCAGCCGAGCCAGCAACCGGACTTGGCTTCAAACTCGCCGGGCAGACGGAAACCGTCCTGTTTCGGGGTGGTGTCGAGCAAACGTGCCATGGTCAAACCTCGTCATCGGGATGGGAATGACCTCAGGCTACGGTCGTGGGCCGTCACGTCGCCAACGATGATTATTTCGGAACAGTTGAATTCAACTCATCAATCCGCCAGCTGATCGTTGAACCACTCCAGCATTTGCGCCACCGCCGGACGCTCCAGCCGCACCCGCTCGCAAACCAGCGCGTATTGGCCCAGCGCGGTCATGCTGGAGGTGAACGGTCGCACCAGACGCCCGCTCTGCAAGTCTTCCTGCGCCGTGAGATTGTCGCCCATCGCCACGCCCTGCCCTTGTGCCGCCGCCTCCAGCGCCAGCCCGGCGTGGGCGAAATACAACTGACGCTCCGGACGCAAGTCGCCAGCATGGCTGGTAAGCCACGCGGTCCAGGTCTTGCCGTCCTGATCGTCGTGCAGCAGGCAATGGCGGGCCAGGTCCTTCGGGGTTTTCAGAGTGCCCTGGTTGAACAGGCCGGGGCTGCACACCGGGAAGAACTGCAACGCCGGCAACGGGCGGACGAAGTACGCGCTGCTGTCCACCGGGCCGGTGCCGTAAGTGATCGCCAGATCGATGTCCTCACCGGGCGCGGTGGCGTCGATCGGTTGTTCGTAGAGGTGCAAGGTGATGTGCGGATAACGCGCGTAGAAATCGGTGAGACGGTTCATCAGCCACTTCTGCGCCAGTTCCGCCGTGACCGCCAGCCGCAATACGGCGAGCGAGGACGGATCGCGCAATTCATCGCAGGCATCGCCGATCAGCTCGAAGGCCTGTTGCAGGCTCTGCATCAAGCGCCCGGCGGCGATGGTCGGGCGAATCTGCCGGCCTTCGCGGATGAACAGCGACACACCCAGTTGCTCTTCGAGCTGGCGGATCTGGTGGCTGACGGCGCTGTCGGTGACGCACAGTTCGGCGGCGGCACGGCCGAAATGCGCGTGGCGGGCGGCGCATTCGAAGGTCCGCAGGGCGGCCAGGGAAGGTAGTCGGCGCATGGGTTGGGGTCCCTTTTTTTGCGGACATGCTGACCTTCGGATTCGTGGGCGTCCAGTTGTACCGCTTTATCGTTCATCGTGAGCAAGCTCGCTCCCACAGGTTTTGCGGTGTGCCCTCAATCTTTCAAACTCTGAATAACCCTGTGGGAGCGAGCTTGCTCGCGATAGCGGCGGCACAGGCGCGACATCTCTTCTAGGCTGAACCGCACCGACAAAAAATCCGGAGGCCACTCATGCACCTCGAAGGCTCCTGCCACTGCGGCGCGGTTTCATTCACCCTCGACAGCGCCCACCCCTACCCTTATCAACGCTGCTACTGCTCGATCTGCCGCAAGACCCAGGGCGGTGGCGGCTTTGCCATCAACCTCGGCGGAGACGCGGCCAGCCTCAAGGTGCGCGGGCGCAAACACATCACGATTTACCACGCAAAAATGAAAGACGAAGGCGATGCCCGCGCCCACCGCAGCACCGCCGAACGGCACTTCTGCTCGCTGTGCGGCAGCGGTCTATGGCTGTTCAGCCCGGAGTGGCCGGAGCTGATCCACCCGTTCGCCTCGGCCATCGACACGCCATTGCCGGTACCGCCGGAACACACTCATCTGATGCTCGGCTCGAAAGCGCCGTGGGTCGAAGTGCAGGCCAGCGCGAAGGATCAGCAATTCGAGGTCTACCCGGAAGAATCCATCGCCCAGTGGCACGAACGACTGAAATTGACCCGATAGCCGCCCCAGTCTCCGACAGATTGTTGATCGCGCTCAGAACAGCTCGCTGAACGGAATGAAACGCAACGGATCACCCATCTGCAAGGTGCTGTTTTCGGGGATTTCCACCAGTCCGTCGGCCCAGGTTGCGCCGAGCAAAACCCCGGAACTCTGGTTCGGATACAGCGCCGCCCGCCCGCCTTCCAGGCGCACCCGCAGGTATTCGCGGCGGCTGCCGGGTTTCGGCCAGTCGAAGCCGGCGTTGACCGTGAAGCTCAGCGGCATCACCTCCTCCACGCCTTGAATGCGCAGCAGATACGGGCGCGCCAGCAGGCCGAAGGTAACCAGTGCTGAAGTCGGATTGCCCGGCAAACCGATCACCGGCACCGTGCCGAAATGGCCGACCGTCAGCGGTTTGCCAGGTTTGATCGCCAGTTTCCACAGCAGCGGTTTGCCGTTGTCGCGCAGCACCTGGCCGAGGCAATCGGCGTCACCGGCAGATACGCCGCCGGTGGTCAGAATCAAATCGGCCGCCACTTGCAGTTGCTCGAGTTTGAGCCGGGTCTGCGCCGGGCGATCGGGAAGAATGCCGGCGTCGATCACTTCGCAACCCAGTTCGCGCAACCAGTGGTCGAGCAAGGTGCGGTTGCTGTTGTAGAGGCTGCCGGGACGCAGCGGCTGCCCCGGCTCCACCAGCTCATCACCGGTCGACAGCAATGCCACGCGTGGGCGACGCACCAGCGGCAGATGTGTCATGCCCTGCCCCGCGGCGACAGCCAGTTCGAACGGGCCGAGGCGTTTGCCGGCGCGCAGCAGGGTGTCGCCAACGCGATTTTCCTGGCCTTGGGCGCGGATGTTCTGACCGACCTTCAGCGGTTGCAGGAAACGTACGCGGCCGTCTTCCAGCACCTCGACGTTTTCCTGCATCTCCACGCAATTGGCGCCATTGGGCAAGGGCGCGCCGGTGAAGATTCGTGCGCAGGTGCCAGGCAACAGGGTGTCCGGCGCCAGCCCGGCGTAGACCCGCTGCGACACGCTCAACGGCTGGCGATGCAGGTCGGCGAGGTTCAACGCGTAGCCGTCCATGGCACTGTTCGGCCATGGCGGCAGGTCGAGGGTGGCGACCAGATCGCTGGCCAGCACACGTCCGCGCGCGTCATTGAGCGGCACGGATTCGCTGTCCGGCAGGCGTCGTTCATCGGCCATCGCCAACAGTTGGTCGAGGGCCTCCTCGACCGGCATCAATCCCGGCTTGCTCATGCGCGCGGCCCGCAGGCTTGCACCGGTTTGAGGTGCGGAACGAAGTTGCAGGGGCGGTGACGGTTATCCAGCTGTTCGGCGAGGATGGCTTCCCACGCGGTGCGGCACGCGCCGGTGGAGCCCGGCAGACAGCACACCAGCGTGCCGTTGGACAGCCCGGCCAGCGCACGGCTTTGCACGGTCGAGGTGCCGATGTCGAGAATCGAGATTGCGCGAAACAGCTCGCCGAAGCCGTCGATCTGCTTGTCCAGCAGGCAAGCCACGGCTTCCGGAGTGCTGTCACGTCCCGTGAAACCGGTGCCGCCGGTGATCAGCACCACTTGAATGGTGTCGTCGGCGATCCACTGCGCAACCTGGGCGCGGATTTTGTACAGGTCGTCCTTGAGCAAGTTGCGTTCACTCAAGGTGTGGCCGGCTTCCAGCAGGCGGCTGACCAGCAACTGGCCGGAGGTGTCGCTGGCGTAGTCGCGGGTATCGCTGACCGTCAGCACGGCAATATTCAGGGGAACGAACAAGGCATCCGATTTAACACTCATGGCACTCTCCGACCTTAGTCAATTCAATGGATGACGAGCCTAAGTGCCGCTTGTGAGGACTGTCTAATCACTCTGGCCAACCACACTATCGACCTGCTCTATCGGTGATTTTTTTCAGCACTTCATTCCCTGTCCGGCCCAATGAAACCGGGCGTCATCGAAGCCCTCGATAAGCTCTTAAACACGGCCGATTGGACGAAAAAAGCTGTCGATGGGATCGTCGCTCCCTGCGCTTTCCGTGCGCCGTACGCATCTGCGTCAATACTCAATCAAAATTCCTTATCGAGCAGGTGCCGTCGTGGACATCAAACAACTCAAGTTCCTGATCGCGCTGGACGAAACCCGCCACTTCGGCCAGGCCGCCGCGCGCTGTCACATCACTCAGCCGACCCTGTCGATGCGCCTGCGCAACCTGGAAGACGAGCTGGATCTGGTGCTGGTCAATCGCGGTCAGCGCTTCGAAGGTTTCACCCAGGCCGGCGAACGCGTACTGGCCTGGGCCCGCACGCTGCTGGCGGCCCACGACGGGTTGTTCGCCGAAGCCGCCGCCTGCCGGGGGCAACTGGTCGGTAGCCTGCGTCTGGGTCTGGTGCCGCTGAGCAACTTCAATCCGGTCAATTACATTCAGGGTTTGTCCGGGATTTATCCGGAGCTGAAGTACAGCCTGTCGTCGCTGAGTTCGGACGAGATCATCGAAGGCCTGGGCAACAATCAGCTGGATTTGGGCGTGTGTTATCTGGACCACGTCAACCCGAACTATTTCGACTTTTTCGAGATTGGCGAAACCCGCGTCGGCCTGCTCTACGACACCCGCCACTTCCATTTCGAAGGCCCGGAAATGAGCTGGGAAGACGCCGCCGAACTGCCGCTGGGAATGATCACCACTGGCATGCACTACCGCAAATCCATCGACCTGAGTTTTCGCAGTCGCGGGCTGAATCCACAGCCGATCATGGAAAGCGATTCGACCTATCAGCTGTTGCAGGCGATTCACCAGGGTTTCTGCTGCTCGATCATGCCGCTGGACAGCGGTCTGGAAGAGCCGATCGAACACCTGGCTTTCATCAATCTGCCGGACGCCAGCGTGCTCGCGCCGCTGGGGCTGGTGATGCGCAAGACCGAACCGCGTTCGGCGATTGCCGAGAAGTGTTTTGCCGAGGCGCGCAAGATGTTCGGGATCCAGGCGCCTGCCGATTAACGCCTTCAGTGATCGACCAATCCAATCACTGCATCGGAACAAGCGATTGGACGCCTTTTTCCCTGCCCCGTAGCCTGAAACCACTTCAGCGCTTCGGGGACTTTCAGGATGCTGTGCCAAGTTGAACAACCCATCGAACCGGGCGACGCCAACGCCCCCGCGCCCCAACCGGCGCAAGTGGCGTACCGCGAATACCTCGACAACGCGCCGGTGTCCCACGCGGCGCTGGCGGCCGAAATCGCACTGGCCATCAGCTACAACGGCCTGAATCAAGCCGTGATGATGGTCTCGCCAGGCAACATCGAGGACTTCATTCGCGGCTTCAGCCTGAGCAATGCGATCGTCGACCGCCTCGACGATATCCATGACATTCGCCTGACCCACTTCGACCAGGCCTGCCAGGCCGACGTGCAGATTTCCAGCCGTGCATTCTGGGCCCTGAAGGATCACCGGCGGCAGATGGCAGGCACCAGCGGCTGCGGCCTCTGCGGCGTGGAAGCCCTGGAGCAGGCGCTGCCGCAACTGGAAATCCTGCCCCCGACACCGCTGCCACCGGCGGCCCACTTCGACGGTATCCGCCAGCGCATCGAACAGGCCCAGCAACTGGCCCGCAGCAGCGGTGCACTGCACGCGGCGTTGTACTTCGACGCCGCTGGCAAAGCGCTGCTGTGCCGCGAAGACATCGGCCGCCACAACGCCCTCGACAAGCTGATTGGCGCCCTGCAATTCGAAGGCCTCGATGCGCGTCAGGGCTTCGTCGTGGTCACCAGCCGTTGCAGCCTCGAGCTGATCCACAAAGCCGTGCGCGCTCGCCTCGGCACCCTCGTCAGCCTGTCCGCCCCGACTGCGCTGACCGTGCGCTGGGCGCTCAAGCACCGCTTGAACCTGATCCACGTCCCGCACCGCAACGCCCCGCGAATCTACAGCCCGATCCAGGAGCCCACCCCATGAGCGACACCCTCACCCACCTCGATGATCAGGGCCGCGCCAACATGGTCGACGTCAGCGACAAAGCGGCGACCCGCCGCGAAGCCACCGCGCAAGCCTGGGTGCAGATGCGCCCCGAAACCCTGCAAATGATCCAGTCCAACGGCCACCCCAAGGGCGACGTGTTCGCCGTGGCGCGGATCGCCGGGATTCAGGCGGCCAAGCGCACCCACGAGTTGATTCCGCTGTGTCATGCGCTGCTGCTCAGTTCGATCCACGTCGAGCTCAAGGCCTGCGAACCGGACCGCGTGCAGATCACCAGCACCTGCCGCCTCACCGGCCAGACCGGCGTCGAGCTCGAAGCCCTGACCGCCGCCAGCGTTGCCGCGCTGACGATCTACGACATGTGCAAAGCGGTGGACCGGGCGATGGTCATCGGCGACATCCGTCTGCTGAGCAAACAGGGCGGCCGCTCCGGCCACTTTCAATGGGAGAACCCGCAATGATTCTGATCAACTACTTCGCCAGCTACCGTGACCGCCTCAATCTGGGCGGTGAAAAAATCCCGGCCAGCGACACCCTCATTTGTGTCGAGGACGTGCGGCAAATGCTGATGCAACGCGGCGATCTGTGGCGTGAAGTGCTCGGCGCCGGCAACCTGATGTGCGCGGTCAATCAGGAGCTGTGCCAGCCGGATCAGGCGATCGAGGATTTCGACGAAATTGCGTTTTTCCCACCGGTTACGGGGGGTTGAGGCCTGTTCGTTCATCATGGATGTGCTGAAGACCCGTGCGCCGTTCTGGAAGCGTGAGACTACGCCGCAGGGTTCACATTGGGTCGAGGCGCGGCAGAGTGATCGGAATGCGGCGGCTCGCTGGAGTTTGGCGCATGCCTGACGGGGCACTGTCGGCTGCAACAAAAGCCTGATTAGATAGCGGCTCCTGCCAACTCGACCGTGGAACCGCATTTGAGCACAACGCCCCCCGAGGACTTGCCCCGCCCCCAGCCTGTCAGCCTGCGTCAGGCCTGGCCTTTCTGGCTCAAACTCGGCTGCATCGGCTTCGGCGGCCCCGCCGGGCAGATCGCGATCATGCATCAGGAACTGGTAGAGCGCCGGCGCTGGATCTCCGAGCGCCGCTTCCTGCACGCGCTCAATTACTGCATGTTGCTGCCCGGCCCGGAAGCCCAGCAACTGGCGACCTATATCGGCTGGCTGCTGCATCGAAGCCGTGGCGGCGTGCTGGCCGGGGCGCTGTTTGTGCTGCCTTCGCTGCTGATCCTGATTGCCCTGTCCTGGGTGTACATCGCGTTTGGCGACGTGCCGGCGGTGGCCGGGGTGTTTTACGGAATCAAACCGGCGGTGACCGCGATCGTGCTGCACGCGGCCCATCGCATCGGTTCGCGAGCCTTGAAAAACAGCTGGCTGTGGGCGATTGCCGGAGCGGCGTTCGTGGCGATCTTCGCCTTCAACGTGCCGTTTCCGCTGATCGTGCTCGGCGCAGCGTTGATCGGTTATGTCGGCGGACGCTGGGCCCCGCAGCGCTTCAGCAACGGCGGTCATCGTGGTAGCGAAAAATCCTTCGGCCCGGCGCTGATCGATGACGACACGGCCCCGCCCGAGCATGTGCGGTTCAGCCTGCCGCGACTGTTGCGCCTGGTACTGATCGGCGCGCTGCTGTGGTGCCTGCCGATGGTGTTGCTGACCGCGCTGTTCGGCTGGAACGGCACCTTCACGCAGATGGGTTGGTTCTTCACCAAAGCGGCGCTGCTCACCTTCGGTGGCGCTTACACCGTGCTGCCTTACGTGTATCAGGGCGCGGTGGGGCATTACGGCTGGCTGACGCCGACGCAGATGATCGACGGCCTGGCGCTGGGCGAAACCACGCCGGGGCCGCTGATCATGGTGGTCGCGTTTGTCGGGTTCGTCGGCGCTTACGTGCAACCGACGTTCGGCCCGCAACACGCGTTCGCCGCCGGTGCACTGGCCGCGACGCTGGTGACCTGGTTCACCTTCCTGCCTTCGTTCCTGTTCATCCTCGCCGGCGGGCCACTGGTGGAGTCGACCCACAACGAACTGAAATTCACCGCACCGCTGACCGCGATCACGGCATCGGTGGTCGGGGTGATCCTGAATCTGGCGTGTTTCTTTGCTTACCACGTGTTCTTTCCCAAGGGTTTTGCCGCACAGCCTGATTTTTTTGCGCTGTTACTTGCGCTCGGCGCCACCCTCGCGCTGTTTGTTTTCAAGCGCGGCGTGATCGAGGTGTTGATCGTTTGCGCCCTCGTCGGGCTGGGGTTTCATCTGTTGCGCTGAGCCGGCGACTTGCCGCCCGCTTCGGAATCAGGCGTTTACTTATCCCGGACTTCCCCCTTACTATCCAGCCACACCGGCATGGCGGGACACTCCCGCCGCCGACGTTTTCCGCCAACGGAAACACGCGTCATGAGCACGTCACTACAACAATCAGAATCGTTGAACGTCTCTGCACTGTGCGCCCTCCTTCACAGGGGCCGCGCATGAATCGCATCGTCAATCTCCCCATGGCCCTGAGCCGTTCCAAGCTGCGTCACTCCGCACGCCCGCCGGATATCTGCCTGCACGTCTGATCGCGCCGCTAAAAATCGCGACAGCTTCCCCTCTTTTTTCGATATCCCTGCCAAGACGCCCGAGCCTTTTGCCGCGCTGCGTCCGGCCCGAATCTGCGCGCCTGTGCGGCGCCATCGTGAGTGATTGATTATGAAATTCGCAGCCATTGAAGACGCCCGTAAATTCCTCAAGCAGAACCCCGACATCGACATGATCGAGCTGTTCATCCTCGACGCCAACGGCGTGCCGCGCGGCAAGTTGTTGCACCGCGAAGAACTGCTCGCCGTGTACGAAAGCGGCCGCCCGCTGCCGAGCACCATCCTCGGTCTGACCGTCCATGGCGAAGACGTCGAGAACTCCGGTCTGGTGTGGGACGTCGGCGACATCGATTGCCGCGCCTACCCGCTGGAAGGCAGTCTGGTGCGCCTGCCGTGGCGGCAGATACCGACTGCGGCAGTGCAGGTCAGCATGCACCCGGAACAAGGCATGCCGGCGAGCATCGCCGACCCGCGTCATCTGTTGATCAAGGTCATCGACCGCTTGCAGGCCGAGGGTTACCACCCGGTGATGGCCTGCGAGCTGGAGTTCTACCTGCTCGACGCCAAACGCGATCTCAACGGTCGCCCGCAACCGGCGCTGGATGCCGACGGTGGTCGACCGAGGCACACCCAGGTCTACGGTTTGCGTGAGTTGGAGCAGATCGAACCGTTCCTCGCCGACCTCTACAGTGCCTGCAAGCTGCACGGCATTCCGGCACGCACGGCGATCTCGGAATACGCGCCGGGCCAGGTGGAAATCACCCTCGAACACGGCGATGCGCTGGAGGCGATGGACCAGGCCGTGCGCTACAAACGGCTGGTCAAGGCCGTGGCGCACAAGCACGGGATGCAGGCGACCTTTATGGCCAAGCCGTTCGATCACCTGGCCGGCACCGGCATGCACATGCACGTCAGCCTCGCCGATGCCGAGGGACGCAATCTGTTTGCCTCCGAAGACCCGGCCGGCACCCCGCTGCTGCGCACGGCGATTGGCGGGATGCTCGCCTCGCTGCTCGATTCGCTGCTGCTGTTCTGCCCGAACGCCAACTCCTACCGCCGTTTCCAGGCCAACAGCTACGCGCCACTGGCGCCGACCTGGGGCGTCGACAACCGCACCGTCAGCCTGCGTGTGCCCGGCGGCCCGGCCAACACCCGGCACATCGAACACCGCATCTGCGGCGCCGATGCCAACCCGTATCTGGCAGCGGCCGCGATCCTGGCAGGCATTCATCGCGGCATAAAAGAAGACATCGATCCGGGTGAGCCGGTGGAGGGCAACGGTTACGCGCAGGCGAAAGAACTGCTGCCGACCGACTGGCTGACCTCGCTCACGGCATTGGAAAATTCGGCGTGGGCACGGGATGCGCTGGGGCAGGAATTCCTCGGGGTGTATCTGGCAGTCAAACGGGCGGAGTACCGGCAGTTCATGGCCGAAGTGGGTGAGCAGGACTGGCGCTGGTACCTCACAGAAGCCTGATTAATCACTCCGCCCCTTGTGGGGGCGAGCTTGCTCGCGAAAGCGTCGTCACATTCAACATTTCAGGTGACTGACACAACGCATTTCGCGAGCAAGCTCGCTCCCACAGGGTCCGTGCACCGACTCCCGAATCTGGACACTGAAATGACTGAACGCAGCAATTCCTACTACACCGCCACCCTCAACCGCGACACCGACTACCCGACCCTGCAAGGCCGGCACAAGGTCGATGTGGTAATCATCGGCGGCGGTTTCACCGGCGTCGCCACGGCTGTCGAGCTGGCGGAAAAAGGCCTGAAAGTCGCCATCGTCGAAAGCCACAAGATCGGCTGGGGCGCCACCGGGCGCAATGGCGGTCAGGTCACCGGCAGCCTGTCCGGCGACGGCGCGATGCGCAAACAGATGCGCAACACCTTGGGCGATGAGGTCGACGACTTCATCTGGCACCTGCGCTGGCGCGGCCACGAAATCATCCAGCAACGGGTCGAAAAATACGGCATCGATTGCGACCTCAAGCACGGTCATTTGCATGCGGCGTACAAGCCGAGCCACATGGACGGCTTGCGCAGCGACTACGACGAAGCCGTGCGTCGCGGCATGGGTGATGAGGTCAGCCTGCTCGACCGCAGCCAGGTGCGTGACCTGCTGCAAAGCGACCTCTATCACGGCGCAATCAAGAACACCCGCAACATGCACCTGCACCCGCTCAACCTGTGCATCGGTGAAGCGCGGGCGGCGGAAAGCCTTGGCGCGCTGATCTTCGAAAACAGCGAAGTGCTGGAGATCATCCACGGCGTCAGCCCCGCCGTACGCACCGCTCACGGGCAGATCGACGCCAATCAGGTCCTGCTGGCCGGCGACGTCTACCACAAGCTCGAACCGGGCCAGCTCAAGGGCAAGATCTTCCCGGCCATGGGCGGCATCGTCACCACCGAACCGCTGGGAGATCTGGCCAAGCAGATCAACCCCGAAGACCTCGCCGTTTACGACTGCCGCTTCGTCCTCGACTACTACCGCCTCACCGCCGACGGTCGCCTGTTGTTCGGCGGCGGCGCCAACTACAGCGGCAAGGACTCACGGGACATCGCCGGCGAACTGCGGCCGTGCATCGAACAGACTTTCCCGGCGCTCAAAGGGGTGAAGATCGACTACCAGTGGAGCTGCGCGATGGGCATCGTCATCAACCGCATCCCGCAACTGGGCAAGCTCTCGGACAACGTCTGGTATTGCCAGGGCTACTCCGGCCACGGCATCGCCACAACCCACATCATGGGCGAGATCATGAGCCGGGCGATCACCGGGCAGATGCAGCAGTTCGACACGTTTGCCGCGTGCTCGCACATTCGCGTGCCGATGGGCGATCTGCTGGGCAATCCGATGCTGGCGGCGGGCATGTGGTACTACCAGATGCTGGAAAAACTGCGCTGACCGAAAAGGCCCCATCGCCAGTGATGGGGCCTTTTTTTGCCGCAAACCTCAGTCAGGCAACTGCTCCACCTCAATCCCCAACCGCTGATAATCCTCGACACTTCCTGACGCCACATGCCGTTCGGTGATCAGCGTATGCAAGCGCTCGCACGGCGCCACCACAAACGGTTCCACCGCGCCGAGCTTGTCCGCCGTGGTCACGGCAATGACCCGCGCCGCACAGTCCAGCAGCGCCTGCTTGACCGGCACTTCATCGAAATGCAGCGAGGTGATGCCCACCTCCGGATGAATCGCGCAGACCCCGGTAATTGCCAGATCCGCCTTGATCCCCGACAGCAGCCGCAGCGCCTCATGACCACCGGCGGACATGGTTTTCGGATTCAACTGCCCGCCCGCCAGAATCACCTTGATGCCCGGATATTCGGACAACGCAATCGCCGTCATCGGCGATGCCGTGACCGCCGTAAGGTTGATATCCCTGGGCAACGAGCGCGCCACCTGCAACGCAGTGGAACCGGAGTCGAACACCACCGTTTGCCCGTTCCTGATCTGCTGTGCCGCCAATTGCGCCAGACGAATCTTCACCTCGTCGATCTCGTCCAGCCGGGTGAAGTAATCCTTGCCGGTGTCCTTGGGCCTCGGCAGCGCGCCGCCGTGCACCCGCTGCACCAGCCCGGCACTGTCCAGCTCGGCCAGATCACGGCGGATGGTGTCTTCCGACACCGCAAAATGCTGGCTCAACTCGGACGCCATGACCTTGCCGTCACGTTCGAGGATCAGCAGGATTTTCTGTCGGCGCAGGGAAGGAAGCTCGGAAGCGGAATGATCGTGCATGGTTTTGCCTGTTTGTGCTT
Source organism: Pseudomonas sp. B15(2017) (assembly GCF_002113215.1). NCBI lineage: Bacteria > Pseudomonadati > Pseudomonadota > Gammaproteobacteria > Pseudomonadales > Pseudomonadaceae > Pseudomonas > Pseudomonas sp. B15(2017). The sequence continues at coordinate 90,486 of NZ_NEJZ01000018.1, read as the reverse complement.
GTCATTGCAGGTTTTTGCGAGCTTAGCCAAGCAAACAGGCAAACACAACGCCGGTATCAATGGCTTCGATCATTGGAATCACGAAGCCGAATTTTTTCTTTTGACCCGCCCCCGGCAGAATGGCCGCACTTTCAAAAGGACCAGGATGAACACCCCATGAACCTCAATTTCGCTTTTGCCTGCATGGTCGTCGTATCGTTTGCCATTGCGCTTGGGCATGCCTGATCGAAGGCGATTGCTGAAAGTGCACTTTTATTCCGTAAACACCCGTGCCTTGCGCACGAACAACGCGTGCACCTTGTCCCAGAAATTGCCGCCCAGCACGAAAAAGCTGCCGACAAACATCAAGTCGCCCAGCGCCTGCATCTGCCAGAGGTTGGGCCGCACGCCTGGAAAGAAGTTGTCGAAATACGGTTCCAGGAAAGACGACAGCAGCGGCAGGCAGAACATCACCACGCCGATCTTGTGGCGCATCGGGCTGACTTCGGCCACCGGGGTCGGAATCACGCCGGAGATATAGCGGCCAATCGTGCGCTTGAGCTCGGCGAACCCGGCCTTGCCCATCACCGCGATCACCAGCAGCAACAGCACTTTATTGCTGATGAACAACACCCCGGTCAGCGCCGCGACTTTCGAGCCCGGTACATCGAGGGCGGCGGCAAGCGGCACCATCAACCACGAACCGAGCATCAGGCAGAGGATTGCCACGCCGACCTTGAAACGCCAATTGGCGCTGGCGGGGGCAAGCGGTTCTTGAGCAGTGTCCATGGTGTTTCCTACCTTTTCATCGGGGGCGGTTCAGTGAAGTTCGCCTGAAAAAGCGTAGCAGCTGATTGCTTCGATCAACCTGCAATCTGCGGTCTATGCTCCAGTGACAATTCCCGTTGGGGCCACCCGGTATGCCTGCAACGCCAGCCCTGCTGATCCGTCCCGGCCACCTGTTGCTGCTCGGTGCGCTGAGCCTTGGTGGCTGCCTGCGGCTGGGCCCGGATTTCCAGCCACCGGCCGAGGCCTGGAGCAAGCAGTGGCAAAGTCCGGCGCTGGAACAGGCCAGCGAACGCGGGGCGGTACCGGACCTGCGTCAGTGGTGGCAGGTGTTTGCCGATCCGGTGCTCGACCGCTTGATCAGCGACGCCGAAGCCCGCAACAGCAGCCTGAAGATCGCCGGTCTGCGGGTGCTCGAAGCCCGCGCGCAACTGGGCATCGCCGACAGCGGTCGCTACCCGCAATTGCAACAGGCAAGCGCCGACAGCCTGTACATCGACCGCCACCAATCCGGTGGCAACAATCCGCAGGACTTGCACTTCTGGCAGCACAGCGCCGCATTCGATGTCGGCTGGGAACTGGACTTCTGGGGCCGTTTCAGCCGCGCCATCGAGTCCGCCGACGCCAGCTACTTCGCCGCCCAGGCCAACTACGAAGACGCCCTCGTTCTGTTACGCGCTCAGGTGGCCGACACCTACTTTGCCCTGCGCACCATCGAAGCCCGGCTGCGAGTCGCCCGAGAAAACGCCGCCCAGCAAAAACGCAATTTCGAAATCACCGAAAAACTCTTTCGCAGCGGCCAGACCGCCGAACTCGACCTGCAACAAGCCAGAACCCAATACCTCGGCACCCTGAGCAGCATTCCAGCGTTCGAAGACCAGTTGCTGCGCACCCGTAATGCGCTGGCGGTGCTGGTCGGCCAGCCGCCCGGTGGCGCGGCGTTTCTGGCGGAACAATCGGGGCTGATTCCGCTGGTGGATCGCGCCGTGCTGCAGGATGTCCCGGCCAACCTGCTGCTGCGCCGTCCCGATGTGCGTGCGGCAGAGCTGAACGTTGCCGCGCAATCGGCGCTGGTCGGCGTAGCTGAAACCGATCTGTATCCGTCGCTGACGCTGCTCGGCAGCATCGTCTGGTCCAGCGACACCCTCGGCGCCACCCCGCGCAGCCTCGACCTGATCGGTGGCCCGAGCCTGCGCTGGAACCTGTTCGACTACGGTCGCATCCACAACAACATCCGCGTGCAGGATGCGCGCTTGCAGCAACTGATCGAAGCCTATCGCGACAAGGTCCGCCAGGCTGCCCGTGAGGCCGACGATGCCGCCAGCGGCCTGACCAAAGCGCTGGAACGCGAGCGCATTCTCGGCGAGGCCGAACGTGCGGCGCGACGTTCGCTGGTGCTGGCCAACACCCAATATCGTGAAGGCTATTCGGACTTTCAGCGGGTGCTCGACGCCCAGCGCGCATTGCTGGAGCTACAGGACAATTATCTGGTCAGCCGCAGCAACGCCGTGAGCAACCTGATCGCCCTGTACCGCGCCGTCGGCGGCGGCTGGCAAAGCGCCGGGCCGCAGATCGATCCAGCGACCCGCCAGCAAATGCAGCAACGCACCGACTGGGGCGATCTGCTGAGCGCCCCGCCGCCCCCACCAACCTATCCGATTCCCTCGCAGGTAGACCGCCATGAGTGATGAAGCGCCGCCGGATCCGGCGAAAAAAGGCATCCGCTGGGTGCTGCTGGTGATTGTGCTGAGCCTGGTCTGGTATCTGCTGGCCGACCGCTTTACGCCGTATACCCAGCAGGCACGGGTGGGCGCATTCGTGATCCCGGTGGCGGCGGAAGTCGCGGGCCGGGTGATCAAGGTCAACGTGCGCAACAATCAGGACGTGCAGGCCGGCGACATCCTCTTCGAGCTCGATCCGCAGCCGCTGCAAATCGCTGTCGACCGGGCCCGCGCCGATCTGGAAAACACCCGTCGCACGGTCGGCGCCAGCACCGCCGGCATCGCGTCGGCCCAGGCGTCATTACGTGCGGCCCAGGCCAACGAGCTCAAGGCGCGCCAGGACAATCGACGGCTGGAAGGCTTGTATAAAGAAGATCCGGGCACGGTGTCCGTAAGGCTTCTGGAAGTGTCCCGGGCCAACCACGAAGCGGCGCTCAGCCAGGTTGCCGCCGCCCGGGCCGAAGTGCTGCGCGCGCAGGAGCAGGAAGGCGGCAACAGCGACACCAACGCCAAACTGCTCAGCGCCGCCGCCACACTGGCCAAGGCCGAACTGGATCTGGCCAACACCCGCATCCGCGCGCGCTCGGCGGGTCTGATCACCGACCTGCGCACCGACGTCGGCCAGTTTGCCGCTGCCGGCAGCCCGGTGATGACGCTGATCACGATCCAGGATGTGTGGGTCAGCGCCGACCTCACCGAAAACAACCTTGGCCGGATCAAGCCCGGCACGCCGGTGTCGATCATCCTCGACGCCCTGCCCGGCGAAGTGCTCGACGGCCGGGTACGCAGCGTCGGTTATGGCGTAAGCGTCGGCCAGACGCCGCCGCCCGGCACGCTGCCGACGATCCAGAACAGCCGCGACTGGCTGCGTCCGGCCCAGCGCTTTCCGGTGATCATCGAGTTCAGCGAAGAGGCGAAAAAGCGCCTGTTCGAGAGCCGTTCGATTCGCGCCGGCGGGCAGGCTGAAGTCATGGCGTTTCCCGGCGAAGGCAATCTGCTCAATCCGCTGGGCCGGGTGTTTGTCTGGCTGATGAGTTGGCTGTCGTATGCCTATTGAGCGCAGCGTCCCGGCGCAACGGGCCTTGCGCCTGGCTTGCGGCACGGCGTTGTGCACCGCCGCGAGTTACGGGCTCGCCTTGCCGTTGTCGTTTCTGTCGCCGGTGCTCGCGGTGTTGCTGCTGGCCAGCATGCCCCGACCGCTGCCAGCCAAAACCGCGCTGGTACTGACTTTGGTCGCCGCGTTGACCACCAGTCTCGGCCTGTTGCTGGTGCCGTTGCTGCGTTATTACCCGGTGTGCGGCGTGCTGCTGATCGGTGTCGGGCTGTTTCTGGTGTTCACTTACGGTTTGCGCGGCGGCAACGTGCTGATCATGACGTTTCTGGTGATCGGCATGACCATGATCTCCGCCGCCGGCTTCGCCTCATTCGAGCTGGCGATGGCGGTGATCGGCGCGCTGGTCAAAGGCCTGTTGCTGGCCGTCGTCATCGTCGGACTGAGCCACGTCCTGTTCCCGGAACCGGCCAACAGCCCCGCGCCACCACCCGCTCCCGCCCTGCCCGCCGAAGACGTGCCCCGCGTAGCGATGCGCGCGACATTGATCGTGTTGCCGACCTTCCTGCTGGTGCTGATCGACCCCGCCAGCTACCTGCCGATCATCCTCAAAGCCGTCAGCCTCGGCCAGCAAAGCACCACCACCCGCACCCATCACGCCGGGCGCGAACTGCTCGGCTCGACCTTGCTCGGCGGGCTGCTGGCGGTGCTGTTCTGGTGCGCGTTGAGCCTGTTCGTGCACCTGTGGATGTTCTTTCTGTGGATGCTGCTGTTCGGGCTGTTGCTGGCGCGCAAACTCTATCGGCTGCACTCGACGCAACTGACGCCGGGGTTCTGGCTCAATACTTTGATCACCATGATTATTCTGCTCGGGCAATCGGTGGAGGACAGCGCGGCGGGCAAGGATGTTTACACAGCATTTGCGGTGCGGATGGGGTTGTTTGTTCTGGTGACTGTTTATGCCGGGGTGATGATGCATTTGCTGGAGTCGCACCGGGAGAGTCGTCAGGGTGTGAGAGGGGGGTTCATGTGAGGTGGTGTAATCCGGGAGTGTCGCTATGAGTATGGACCGCCCTCTCTGCACCGAACGAGATCGGCTCAACAAAGATGTTGAACCAAATCTGAGCACGAATGAAATATAGAAAAGTCAGACCCCGAATGATGGCTAAAGGATGGCGCACTCAGTATGATCTTGCGAGTTAGTACTGATAGCCTCATAAAATCTTAGAAGTTGATTAAGAATGAAACTAAACTGGACATACAACTGGGTCATGTCACCCAAAAAAACCACTGTAATTCTACTCACCGCATTCGCACTCATGAGTGTAATTTCGATAGTATTCCCGTCAAAAAATCTTATTTTTCTGAATTTAGCTCTGGGCTGTACTCTTCCTACGCTTTTGATAGTTATCTGGTTATCGTCAACAAACTGTTTTCACACTGTTAAAAATGCCCCATGGCTGGGGGTAGTCGCTGCCGCGATCGTATTTATCTACACACTGTTTGCATCTACATGGGCAAGCAGCCAAATCAATGAACACTTTAAGGTAAACCCCGACTTTTTTCCTGTCACCTCAGCAGCGCTGACATTTATACACTTGCAAGCGACTATCATCTCTGAAAATGTGATCAATCCCGCACTAGTCATCGCCATCATTTTTTTCCCGATACTTATTGCTTTTACCCTTCTGTTCTGGCCTAAAAATGGAAAGAGGCTAATACTTGTCCTGCTCATTACACCAATATTTACAGGAGCATTTTATGGATTTTATAGCGGACTCAATCAACACCTTCCCAAGATCATCGAATACATTGCACTAAACAGTGACTTCAATGAAAAATTCCTATGCAACAACGACGAAGCGAAGCTGGCCAAGTCCGTAGTATTTCTTGATGGATCACACGTACTTGGATACTTCCCCCAATCCAGCCTTGAAAAATTCAAAGTCGTCCCATGCACCTATCCTTCGTCATGACCGTATTAGAAAAAGCCTCGGATAGCTTCCACCCTCAACCAGACTTATAAGTGTTTGCTCAATATTCAGACAATATAGTGGGGAAGGAAGAACGTGCTCAACGGTTCTTCCCTCTCGTCTATCTGCGACGACTCAGGTCCCCTCTCTCACCCGCTGTACCTGCACCAACAATGCCGGTGCAAAGTGCAGCACCACCATTCGCGCCAGATGATGAGTGAGGATAAATACCACGTTCAGCCCGCCGGCGAACGCAACAATCGCGATGGTTTCGATGGCTCCCGGCATGTACGCGAGCCACAGTGACAACGCATCGCTGCCCAGCAACCGCGCCGCCGCCAATGCGAAAACCGCCGCGACCAGAATCATCAAACCGACCGACACCAATGCCGTGCGGCCATGACGTCCCAGTTCCGCGAGGCCCAATCCCTGAAAACGGGAGCCGATCCGCGCACCGAGAATCAGCGCCGCTAGATTCAAACTCCAGTCCGGCATGTGAAAGCCCTGCAGCCACCCTGATTTCACAAACACGGCGGTGATGATGATTGCCGTCAGCATGAACGGCGCCGGCACACCGACGGCGAGCAGCAAGCGCCCGACCACCACGCTCAAACCGATCACCGACAGCACGGTCAACGCCATGCCCGTCGACAGCGGTTCGACCTCTGTCACGGCAACCGGTGCCGTTCCGGGAATCAGCAAACTCACCAGCACCGTGATCAGCAGCAGGCGCATCAAGTGCACGATGATCACCTTGCTCGATGCCTGATGCGATTCCAGCAAATCGAACACCGCCGCCAACGCGCCCGGATATACCGCCAGCAGCGCGTCCGTGCGATTCCACCCTGCGCCGCGCGACAGCCACAGCGCGGAAAGCGCGACTTGCGCCGCCAGACACAACAGCAACAAGCCAAGGCTCGGCAACATCGTCGAAACAGTCGCGCTGTCCCATGCTTCGAACATCAACCCGGTGGCAATCCCCAGCGTGACCTGAATGTAACCCAGGCCGTAGGGAGTTTTAGGTGCGAAGCCGAATTTGGTAACGACAAGTGCAGTGACAAGAATGGAGCCCAACAGCAAACCGTGGGGCACGCCTTCAAATTGCAACAGCGCGCCGAAGCCGGCAGCAATCAACAAACACAGAATGGATTTCATCAGTACTCCATCGACTGAAAGATGCGGTTTGCCTAGTCCGGGTCAGTAATCAGGATGTACTTTCAGGGCGTGCTATCGATGACTTCTTCGGCTCATGTGTGACCAGTATTTTGCGGGTGTGCTGCTCCTGCGACTGAACCAGCTTCTCGCCTTTGATAATTTTCAGGCAATCAATCAAGGAAGTGACACCGAAGAACCCCGCGACCGGAACTGTAATCCCCATCCAGAAGGCGAATTTCGGTTCGAGCCCCATGGGTTGAATCAAAAGAAGCGGCGACATCGCAATCGCACACCACACGACATACAGCGTGAAACTCCAGGCTTTTCTCCATATCCTGGAAAAGCGTCTTCTGTACCTTGAGCGAAAATCAATGCGGTGTCGCTTTACATCAAGCTCAACGTACTTTCTGGAATGCACGTAATCTCTAAGGCTTCTGGCAGGATTAACGAGAGAAATGAGATACACGACATCGGCTGGATTGATCGCCGAAGTGCCCGCGATAGCCAAGTACCCGCGTTCCTTGACCAGAAGTGGCAAATCAGGATTTTGCTCAATATCTTTCAGCACTTCGCGCGCGACCCGGTACTCCTCCGCCAAGCGACTTTTGTCCATGAACGATAATTCGCGAATTACCTTAGTTGCCGCAGCGACTACCCCGATTACCGTCAGTAACTGAATGACTGTTGCTAACTCCATCCGTGGTTCTCCTCCAAATCCCTATCGTTAGCGTAATCCGACCGGATAAATACCTTGCCGGTGATCCCCTGCTAGGCGAGCAGCCGTCCAATCGCCCGACGATATTTTTCGATCCGCTCCAGATCCTCCCAACTTGGCGAAGCAATCCGCGACAGGTCGCTGTTCTCTTCCAGATCCGCCAGCTTCACCACCCGCCCGATGGGGTTCTGCGCCGCGCGCTCGACGAAGTCCTCGTAGGATTCGCCGGGCACTTTGGTCACCGATTCGATAGCTGACAGAACTTCTTCGCTGAAACCTTCCTTGCGCAAATCATCCAGGCTGATGCCGCAATCCTCGACCACATCGTGCAGCACCGCGACGATGCGCTCATCCAGGCTGCTCATGCGCAACATGACTTTCAGCGGATGCAAAATGTACGGCGCACCGCCCTTGTCCACCTGCCCCGCGTGGGCCGTGGCAGCAATGGCGATGGCGCGTTCCAGAGTCTGAGTCATGGGCGTTTCCTCGGGTCAGACGCCATACCGGCCGCCAATGTCGAAATGACGCTTGAACCAGCGCCCGATCGCCTGCAAACGCCCGGTCGGCTGCGTCGGCTCGGCGTATCGCTGGAGAATCAGCGAAACCAGATCAGCCTGACTCTCCCCCGGATGCGCATCCAGCAACTCGGCCACCCAGGCGCAATTGGCCTTATTCAAATGCTCGCGCCACTCCCCGGGCCAGCCATCCAGCTCATCCAGCGCCAGCCACCGCGCACCGCCCTGCTCGACATGCCCGCCGCCAATCGATTGCTCGAAACAGAACGGCGTCGCCGGGCGCGACAGGTCAATGCTGAAGATGTAGATGTCCTGGGTTTTGTGCTGCGGCGTGGGGGCGTTGTTGCGGCTGCCGATGTGAATCATGCGCGGTTCCGTCCGTGGGAGAGGCGTTACAACTTGTTTCGCAGTCTACGACGTGGTGCGGATGGGGGGAACCTTTGGTGATGAGCCGGGTTGTGGCAAGTGAAAAGTTTGACTGGGTAGTCCGGGGATTTCGTTTCAGTCGCCCACAAAAAAGGAACACTGTTGGGTGTCCCTTTTTGCGTTTGGGGTAAGCCGATCGATCAATGTTTCATGGCTTCACACTGACGGCGCAGGTCTTGATCACCAATGCCGCTGCAATTGCCGTTTCCGGTCTTGGCTTCACAGAAGCGGCGCTGGTCCTGATTACCGATGCCACTGCAATTGCCGCTTCCTGTCTCTGCTTCACACCTTCTTCGAAGATCCTGACTGCCAATCCCGCTGCAATTACCACTGCCGGACTTTGCTTCGCAATATCTGCGCTGATCCTGATCGTTGATGCCGCTGCAATTGCCATGGCCAGTTTCTGCCTCGCACATCCTGCGCAAATCCTGATTGCCGATCCCGTTGCAATTGCCGCTGCCAGTCTTGGCTTCGCAATATCTGCGCTGATCCTGATCGTTGATACCGATGCAGCCAGCAAAGGCATGGCCGGCGAAGGCAAACATGAACATCATCGCAAGTATTTTCTTCATCACACGCTTCCTTGGCTTACCAGTAAGCAGACTGGCGCTGTTTAATCCGAATTGAATGAGCCTCGCGACACGCCATCAAATCAACGTTTCATAGCCTCACACCGCGTACGCAAATCATGGTTGTCGATGTTTCCGCAACTGCTGCCGCCCGTCGTGGCATTGCAGTAGGCGCGCTGGTCGTGGTCATCAATGTTGCCGCAGGAACTGCCACCCTGCTCCGCGTTGCACCGTGCACGCAGGTCATGATCAACGATGTTGCCGCAACTGCTGCCGCTCTGTTTGGCATTGCAGTAGGCACGCTGGTCATGGTCGTCAATGTTGCCGCACGAACTGCCTCCCATCTCCGCGTTACACGCCGCCCGCAGATCGTGATTGTCGATGTTGCCGCAACTGCTGCCGCTTTCTCTCGCATTGCAATAGGCACGCTGATCGTGGTCATCAATGTTGCCGCAGCTGGCAAAGCTGTAGCCGCTGAACATCAACAACATTGCGAGTAATAGTCTCATCACACACTTCCATGGTTGACCAGGAACCAGCCTGGCACTGCTTGAGCCGATGAATGAGCGTCGCGACACGCCATCAAATTGACATCGGTTTTGGGGAAAGTTCCGGGGGTGGAATGTGTGAGGATTTTTTTGATCTGAAAACGCCGTAGGAAATCACTCCGCGTGGTGAGGGAGCTTGTTCTTGCGGGGCTGCGAAGAGGGCCGAAACCAGGCAAGTCATTTTTCCCTGACACGCTGTAGCCCTTGATTTACGCCTTTCGCGCCGCCGAACAGGAGTGAACTCTCTGGCTACGAGTGGTGATTTCACGTCCTACAGGCTGATTGCGACAGTGGGGAGCGGTGCCTAGAGTGGGTCTGTCGCTGAACGAATTTGGCGATAGGGTTTCGCAGCCCTGACGATACGTGTAGTAACCTGACGCCCCCAAAAACGGTGGCGGTCGCAATCGCGCCCGACAACCGCTCAATGGTGGCTGTGTGTGGGAGATCTTCGGATCTGCCGGGTTCCTCGTATCCTCGGTCTGCGAACCCGCACATGGCTACCACCCTTCGACTCGCAGCGAACGGCAGTAGCTCTTCTCACAGATACGAGGAAGCTGTACTTATGCCGATGGATAAACCGCTCCACAACGCCAACATGTCCCACCCTGCCACCGAGCGACCCGTCCTGTTCATTGATGCCGACGCTCCTCTGCGCGACCTACATGCTTGCGCCAGCGAACGCTTGAATGCAGTGCTCAAATACCTCGACCTCATGGCCTGCGTCCACCTCCCCGACCACGCCGAACAAGACATCAACACAGTCACCACTGTCGCCAGAATCTTGGTTCAGGATGTGAGTGATGTGTTTAGGGTGATTGAGCAGAGAGGCTTTGACTCGCCGGCGCAGACAGTAAGGTAACTGGGACCCTTTGGGCTTAACCGATTAGAAAACAGCAACGAAAAAGGTGGCAAGCTCACTTAAAAATGACCTCGCCACCTATCTAATTGATTATTAGCGCTTTTTATAAATTTCCGCAGTGAAATAGTTTCCACTTTTTGCCACTTCAGCTTCGACCCACTCTCTCGATAGAGAGCCGCTATGCTTAGAGCTTTCAATCAAGACCCCTTCAAAATTCAAACTCTCGGATATAAGCCCTTGTTTTGACGAGGTTTTTACCGAGTTCTGAACCAGAACCTCATCGAAATTATTTTTCATCGTATCCCTCCATGCACGAACTGATATTTCTTTCTATATGCATTGAAAGCAGCTTTGCAACAGTTAATACAAAAATCTTGTCTCGTTCCCAAGAAAATTGCCCGACCTGATCACTGGTAAACACTAGCACTCCAAACGGCTTCTTTCCATCATATACATTCAACGAATCTTTTATCGGCACAGAAATGAATGAACGGTACTTTTTCTTGTCCGACTCGTCTGTCGCGCCATCAGAAAGTTCAGAGCTTGCTGTAATATCTTGGCATATTTTCGCTTCACCTTGTATAAAAGCCAAACCGACATGCCCGAAACCTGGACGCCAGCGTCTATTAGAAACTGACATTCTATTATCATGACTGCGCCACTTTATGACTAGCTCATCGCTTTGGCTCTCATACAAGTACAACGCAAAATTATAGAGGCTGTCATTTCTATATCCGAATAGCGGCGTTCTCTGTTCAACAATGTGCCACAACATTCGATTCAAACCTGCCTCCATATCACGAAGGCGATCGTTAAATTTGTAATCCGGAGGCCGTGTGTTTATTTCATCAATAAGTGACTCAAGCTCCAGCGTCATCAAATAAGTTACATGCTGCTGAGTTTTAGAGTTTTCGTAGATCGCCTTAGCATTGGGTATTATATTCTTTCGATAATTAACATTTTCGCCTGATATCTCATCCACAGCAATAGAAGTGGACTTGCGATTACCAGCGACAAACACAACTACCGTAAAAACCAAATGAAAGACAATTGCAACAGCATATAGAGCAGACTCCATCGCCGTAAAATCTTGACTTGCAAACAACTTACTTGCAAAGAGACCAATCACCAGCGGAGCAGCTAAAGTCATCCAAGCATTTGCGGAAAACAAGGCGATAGAAAACACATTGTCTTCCGTTATTTTATTCGCCTTGTTTATTTCGGATAAATCCATTTCCCCACCCCTATTGAAATGCAATCAGACATTCAGTATTTTGCGACCAGACCGCCCCTCATCGCTAATTAAATACGAATCAAAAATTCGCCGGCGTATTCGCACTAATAATCTCCGCCTCATCCGCCCCGATATTCCGGAACTTATGCGGCAGCGTCGTCGGAAAATAATACCCGTCCCCCGCACTCAACACGCTCACCTGCCCGTCCACCGTCAACTCGACCGTGCCGCGCGTCACCAGCCCGCACTCTTCGCCTTCCGCGTGAACGATCGGCTCTTCCCCCGAGCTCGCGCCCGGTGCGTATTGCTCGCGCAGCAAGCGCATCTGGCGGCTTGGGACCGAGGCGCCGATCAAGAGCAGGCGCAGGCCGTGGCGGCCGAGGTCGGGTTGTTCGTTGGCGCGGAAGACGTATTGGTGTTCGCGCGGCGGCTGGTCGAAGGTGAAGAAGTCGGCCAGGGACATCGGGATGCCTTCGAGCAACTTTTTCAGTGAGCTGACGGAAGGGCTGACACGATTCTGTTCGATCAGGGAGATGGTGGCATTGGTCACGCCGCTACGCCGGGCCAGCTCGCGCTGGGAGAGTTTGTAGCTTTCGCGTACTAGTTTGAGTCGAGAACCCGTATCCATGACAGCCTTATGTGAGAACGACTTAAGGGCAATGGGGGTGGGTGGCGGGTGCCGCGCAAGGCGCGCGGATCACGTTGCTCCCGTGTCCCGGAACCGTGAAAGGCGGCTATTAAATCACGTTTGTCGGTGTTGCTCAGCAGGTTCGATGGACGGCACCTGAAAAGAGCCTGTTGATGGTAATTGCGGGTCAGGCACAAGACCTGTGGGAGCGAGCTTGCTCGCGATTGGGCGGCACATTCAACATCCCTTTTGCTGATAGACCGCTTTCGCGAGCAAGCTCGCTCCCACAGGGTTTGTGGTGTTGCTTGCCAAGTAAAAAACCGGCGGCGCCTGTGCGGGGCCACCGCCGGGGAGGTTAATCAGATGCCGAAACGGTCGCGCAGCGAGTAGTACACCGCGCCGAGGGCGGTCAGCGGCGCGGAGAAAGTGCGGCCGCCGATCATTGGCATGTGCGGAAGCGAAGCGAAAGCGTCGAAGCGTTCGGCGTCGCCGCGGATCATTTCCGAGATCAGTTTGCCGGCCAGGTGCGAGCAGGTGACGCCGTGACCGCTGTAGCCCTGCATGTAGTAGGCGTTTTTCTCGATGCGGCCGAATTGCGGCATGCGTGACATGGTCAGCAGGAAGTTACCGGTCCAGCGGTAGTCGATTTTCACGTCCTTGAGCTGCGGGAAGGTCTTGAGCATTTTCGGGCGGATCAGGGTTTCGATGTCGTCCGGTTCACGGGCGCCGTACACCACACCGCCGCCGTAGAGCAGACGGTTGTCAGCAGTGAGACGGTAGTAGTCGAGCAGGTAGTTGCAGTCTTCGACGCAGTAGTTGTTGGTGATCAGGCTGCGGGCCTGTTTTTCGGTCAGCGGTTCGGTGACGCAGATCTGCGAGCCGCACGGCATGCTCTTGGCGGTCACGCGGTTGTCGAGGCCTTGCGGCAGGTAGGCGTTGCCGGCGATCAGCAGGTACTTGGCGCGGACCTGGCCTTTGGCGGTGCGCACGACGTTGGGCTCGCCGTATTTGATTTCCACCGCAGCGGACTGCTCGTAGATCTTGCCGCCCAGACGCACGATGGCGGCGGCTTCACCGAGGGCCAGGTTCAGCGGGTGGATGTGGCCGCCCTGCATGTCCAGCAGACCGCCAACGTAGGCGTCGGAGCCGACTTCGCGGCGAATGTCCGCAGCGTCGAGCATCTTCAGGTTTTTATTGCCGTAGCGTTCCCAACTGCGTTTTTGTTCGGCGAGGCCCTTGAGTTGCTTGTTGTTCATCGCTGCGAAAATGCCGCCCGGGCGGTAGTCGCATTTGATGTCGTATTCCTTGATCCGCGAACGGATGATGTCGGCGCCTTCGAAGATCATGCTGCCGAGGATTTCCGCGGTCTTGTCGCCGTAGCGCTCTTCGATCACGTCGACGTCGCGGCTGTAGGAGTTGACCAGTTGACCGCCGTTGCGACCGCTGGCGCCGTAGCCGACTTTCGCCGCTTCCAGCACCGTCACTTTATAGCCGGCTTCGCTCAGGAACAGCGCCGAAGACAGACCGGTGTAGCCGGCGCCGATAATGCACACATCGCAGTCCACCGACTCTTCAAGCGTCGGGAAGTCGATGACTTCGTTGCGGGTGGCGGCGTAGTAGCTGTTCACGTGTTGCTGTTTCATTTTTTTATTCTCCGAGGGTCGCCGGTTGCAGGCGACCACCGCTGTAAAAGAGTCAGAGCTTGATCCAGGTCGCTTTCAGCTCGGTGTACTTGTCGAACGCGTGCAGCGATTTGTCGCGACCGTTGCCCGACTGTTTGAAGCCACCGAACGGCGCGGTCATGTCGCCGCCGTCGTACTGGTTGACCCATACGCTGCCGGCGCGCAGGCCACGGGCGAAGGTGTGGGCCTTGCTCAGGTTGCTGGTCCAGACCCCGGCGGCGAGGCCGAAAATGCTGTCGTTGGCAATCTGCAGCGCTTCTTCAACGGTGTCGAAGGTGATCAGCGACAGCACCGGGCCGAAAATTTCTTCCTTGGCGATGGTCATGGCGTTGGTCACACCGTCGAAAATCGTCGGCTCGACGTAGGTGCCGCCGGTCTCTTCGAGGGTGCGACGGCCACCGGCGATCAGCTCGGCGCCCTGCTCCCGGCCGATGCTGATGTAGCGCAGCACGTTGTCCAGTTGACGCTGATCGACGACGGCGCCGACGTTGGTCGATGGATCGAGGGCGTGGCCCGGTTTCCACGCTTGCAGCGCTTCCACCAGCAGCGGGATGAATTGCTCGCGGATCGAGCGCTCTACCAGCAGGCGCGAGCCGGCGGTGCAGACCTCTCCCTGGTTGAACGCAATGGCGCCGGCCGCCGCTTGTGCTGCCGCGCGCAAGTCCGGTGCGTCGGCAAACACCACGTTCGGGCTCTTGCCCCCTGCTTCGAGCCAGACGCGTTTCATGTTGCTTTGGCCGGCATAAATCATCAGTTGCTTGGCAATCGCCGTGGAGCCGGTGAAGGCCAGCACGTCGACGTCCATGTGCAGCGCCAGCGCCTTGCCGACGGTGTGGCCGAAGCCTGGCAGGACGTTGAACACGCCTTTCGGAATGCCGGCATCCAGTGCGAGCTGCGCAATACGGATCGCGGTCAGCGGGGATTTTTCCGAAGGTTTGAGGATGAACGAGTTACCTGCCGCCAGCGCCGGGGCGAATTTCCAGCTGGCCATGATCAGCGGGAAGTTCCACGGCACGATGGCCGCCACCACGCCGGACGGCTCGCGAGTCACCAGACCGAGTTGGTCGTGCGGGGTGGCAGCGACTTCGTCGTAGATCTTGTCGATGGCCTCGGCGCTCCAGCGGATCGCGTTGGCGGTTGCCGGGATGTCGATGCTCATCGAGTCGCTGATCGGTTTGCCCATGTCGAGGGTTTCGAGCAGCGCCAGTTCTTCCTGGTGCTGCAGGATCAGATCGGCGAAGCGGATCAGGATGCGCTTGCGCTCGGCCGGGGCCTTGTTCGCCCATACGCCGGAGTTGAAGGACTGGCGCGCGACTTCAACGGCAAGGTTGGCGTCGGCTTCATCGGTGCTGGCCACGGAGGCCAGGAAACGGCCGTCGACGGGGCTCAGGCATTCAAAGGTCTCGCCGCTGATGGCCGGGCGGTATTCGCCGTTGATGAAGGCACGGGATTCGAGGGTCAGGGACTGGAAGCGTTGTTCCCAGTCGTTGCGGGTCATGGTCATGGGGGGTGACTCACACAGGAAAATTAGTGACCGATATCCCTGTGGGAGCGAGCTTGCTCGCGAATACGGTGGGTCAGTCACCTTCAATGTTGAAGGTGATGGCCTCTTCGCGGGCAAGCCCGCTCCCACAGGGTTTTGCGGTGTTAGCGAGATCGCGCTTGAACGTCAGACGGTATGCAGATACCAGTTGTACTCAAGGTCAGAGATCGAGTTTTCGAACTCGGCCAGCTCGCTTTCCTTGCACGCGACGAACACGTCGATGTACATCGGGTCGATGTATTTCGCCATGACTTCGCTGTCGTCCAGCACGCGCAAGGCGTCGCGCAGGTTGTTCGGCAGGCTCTGCTCGTTCTGCTCGTAGCTGTTGCCTTCGACCGGGGCGCCCGGCTCGATTTCGTTGGTCAGGCCGTGGTGGATACCGGCCAGCACGGAAGCCATCAGCAGGTACGGGTTGGCGTCGGCACCCGCGACACGGTGCTCGATGCGCACGGCATCCGGCGAACCGGTCGGTACGCGGACGGCCACGGTGCGGTTGTCGATGCCCCAGCTCGGCGAGTTCGGCACGTAGAACTGTGCGCCGAAGCGACGGTACGAGTTGACGTTCGGGCACAGGAAGGCCATTTGCGCAGGCAGGGTCTCCAGCACACCGCCGATCGCGTGGCGTAGCGCGGCGTTCTGCTCGGGATCCTCGCTGGCGAAGATGTTGTTGCCTTCTTTATCCAGAATCGAAATGTGCACGTGCAGACCGTTGCCCGCCTGGCCTGGATACGGCTTGGCCATGAAGGTGGTGTCCATCTCGTGATCGTAGGCGATGTTCTTCACCAGACGCTTGAGCAGGATTGCGTATTCACACGCCTTGATCGGGTCGGACACGTGATGCAGGTTGACTTCGAACTGCGCCGGGGCGCTTTCCTTGACGATGGCGTCGGCAGGAATGCCCTGCTCTTTTGCGCCTTCGAGGATGTCTTGCAGGCAGTCGACGTACTCGTCGAGATCATCGATCAGATAGACCTGAGTCGATACCGGACGCTTGCCCGACACCGGCGAACGCGGCGATTGCGGACGGCCGTTCACGTTGTCCTGGTCGATCAGATAAAACTCGAGTTCAAACGCGGCGCAGATGGTCAGGCCCAGCGCGTCGAACTTGCGCACCACGTTGGCCAGCACTTCACGCGGGTCGGCGAAGAACGGCTCGCCTTCCAGTTCGTGCATGGTCATCAGCAGTTGTGCGGTCGGACGCTTCTGCCAGGGTTCGATGCTCAGGGTGCCGGGGATCGGGTAGCAGATGCGGTCGGCGTCGCCGATGTCCAGGCCCAGGCCGGTGCTTTCCACCGTGGAGCCATTGATGTCGAGGGCGAAAAGCGAGGCCGGCAGGTTGATGCCTTTTTCGTACACCTTATGAAGACTGGTGCGCTCGATGCGCTTGCCGCGCACCACACCGTTCATGTCTGCAATCAGAAGGTCGACGTACAAAACCTCAGGATGTTTCTTAAGGAATGCGTTTGCTTCGTTGAGTTGAACGGCACGCAGAGGGACCGACATGATGCACCTATTTAGCTGTTAATTATTATGTTCACTGCTGTTTCGCGGAGCCAGTCAACCCGAACGGCAAAGTGAAGTCAATAGCGAACACAGGGCCGTTCAGCGTTTATTTTTCAGGCTTTTTTTAACACTCACGTGCCAGATCAGGCACCAGGGGCCCGGGAATCATGAAGATTTGATGAGCGGCGTTTAGAATTTTTTACATGGGAGTTGTTAATTAAAATCAACGAGGCTAAGCTCCGGAAAAGCTCGTTCAAGTGTCAAACTTCGAGGTGAATAAAAATGGCATTCAAGCCATTGATCGGCGTTACTGCGTGCGTCAAACAGATTGGCCTGCACCCCTATCACATCAGCGGCGACAAGTACGTTCGCGCTGTCAGCGTTGCGGCGCTGGGGTTGCCCGTCGTCATTCCTTCCCTTGGCAAACTGACTGAAATCGACGATCTGCTGGGTCAGCTCGACGGTCTGCTGCTGACCGGCTCGCCGTCCAACGTGGAACCTTTCCACTATCAGGGCCCGGACAGCGCTCCCGGCACGGATCACGATCCGGCGCGCGATGCCACCACCCTTCCTCTATTGCGTGCAGCCATCGCGGCGGGCGTTCCGGTACTCGGCATTTGCCGGGGTTTTCAGGAAATGAACGTGGCGTTCGGCGGCAGCCTGCACCAGAAAGTGCATGAGCTGCCGGGCATGCTCGATCACCGCGAAGCCGACAGCCCGGATGTCGCCGTGCAGTACGCCCCGGCTCACGCTGTGTCGGTACTGCCGGGCGGCGTGTTCGAAGCGCTGCAGCTGCCGGGCGAATTCCAGGTCAACTCGATTCACAGCCAAGGCATCGACCGCCTCGCTCCCGGCCTGCGCGCCGAGGCCGTGGCGCCGGACGGCCTGATCGAGGCGGTCTCGGTGGAGCACAGCCCGACCTTCGCCCTTGGCGTGCAATGGCACCCCGAATGGCAAGTGCTGGACAACCCGAACTATCTGCGGATTTTCCAGGCGTTCGGCGAGGCTTGCCGCCAGCGTGCGGCGCGACGCAACCAGCGCTGACGCCACCCAACGATTGCAAAACCATTTACTGCCCCCACGGGGACGGCGGCTGCGCGCTTGCGCATCCGTCATCCGTGAAAACAACAAACCGTAATAACAACAAGTACTACCCAGGCAGCCAGGACGGCGGCGCCGACCAAGACGGATCGGCAAGAGCAGTGCCAATCGGATCAATGCAAAACCCTGTGGGAGCTGGCTTGCCAGCGATGAGGCCGTCACTTTCGACATAGAGGTGACTGACCCGCCGCCATCGCGGGCAAGCCCGCTCCCCCAGGGGATGTGGTCCGACAGGAAATGCTCTTGCGGGTCTGCAATCCACTCTTAAGCCAGGCCGCGTTGGCCCGGCGACTGAAACCTGTTGGGAGTTTCACATGGCAAACGCCTCCAGCACTTACAGGAAGGCTCTTGAAGGTCATCAGCAACCGAAAAAGGTTCTGGTGAAAGTCGATCGAGTCACCAAGAAGTTCGACGAAACCACTGCGGTGGACGACGTGTCCCTGGAGATCCATCAGGGCGAAATCTTCGCCTTGCTCGGCGGCTCCGGCTCGGGCAAATCGACCCTGCTGCGCATGCTCGCCGGTTTCGAACGGCCGACTGAAGGACGCATTCTGCTCGACGGTGTCGACATCACCGACATGCCGCCGTACGAGCGGCCGATCAACATGATGTTCCAGTCCTACGCCCTGTTCCCGCACATGACGGTTGCGCAGAACATCGCCTTCGGCCTCAAGCAGGACCGTTTGCCGGCCAGCGAAATCGACGCCCGTGTCGAAGAGATGCTGCGTCTCGTCCACATGACCCAATACGCCAAGCGCCGCCCGCATCAACTGTCCGGTGGTCAGCGTCAGCGCGTGGCCCTCGCCCGCTCCCTGGCCAAGCGTCCGAAGCTGTTGCTGCTCGACGAGCCAATGGGCGCACTGGATAAAAAGCTGCGCTCGCAAATGCAGTTGGAACTGGTGGAGATCATCGAACGCGTCGGCGTGACCTGCGTGATGGTGACTCACGATCAGGAAGAGGCCATGACCATGGCCGAGCGTATCGCGATCATGCACCTGGGCTGGATCGCTCAGGTCGGCAGCCCGGTCGACATTTACGAGGCGCCGGTCAACCGTATGGTCTGCGAATTCATCGGCAACGTGAACGCCTTCGACGGCACCGTGGTCGAGGACCTTGAAGGTCACGCGATCATTCACAGCCCGGACTTGCAGCAAAAGATCTACGTCGGTCATGGCGTCAGCACCTCGGTGCAGGACAAGTCGATCACCTACGCGATCCGCCCGGAAAAAATGCTGGTCAGCACGATCAAGCCAGAGACCCGCTACAACTGGTCCGAAGGCAAGGTGCATGACATCGCCTACCTCGGCGGCCACTCGGTGTTCTACGTCGAGTTGCCGAGCGGCAAGATCGTCCAGTCGTTCATGGCCAACGCCGAACGCCGTGGTGCGCGGCCGACCTGGGATGACAAGGTCTACGTCTGGTGGGAAGACGACAGCGGCGTGGTACTGCGCTCATGAGAACCTTCAATCAGCAATTCCTGCGCCTGGTGCCCAGCGGGCGAAAGTTCGTCATCGGCATTCCGTTCATCTGGCTATTCCTGTTCTTCATGCTGCCGTTCTTCCTGGTGATGAAGATCAGTTTCTCGGAAGCCGCGTTGTCGATCCCGCCGTACTCGGAGATCTACACCTACGCCGAACAGAAATTCCAGCTGCTGCTGAACATCGGCAACTACACCATGCTCGGCGAAGACGAGCTGTATCTGTCGGCGTACCTCGGTTCGCTGAAGGTCGCGGCGCTGAGCACGATGATGTGCCTGGTGATCGGCTTCCCGATGGCTTACGCGATCACCAAGGCCAGCAAGGAAGCGCAAAACGTCCTGCTGCTGTTGATCATGATGCCGACCTGGACCGCGATCCTGATCCGCGTTTACGCGTGGATGGGCATCCTCAGCAACAACGGTCTGCTCAACGCATTCCTGATGTGGACCGGGCTCACCGATCACCCGATCGAGATCCTCAACACCAACACGGCCGTGTATATCGGCGTGGTCTACGCCTACCTGCCCTTCATGGTGCTGCCGCTCTACGCCAACCTGGTAAAGCACGACGGCAGCCTGTTGGAAGCGGCGCAGGACCTGGGTTCGAGCAACTTCAACAACTTCTGGAAAATCACCGTGCCGCTGGCCAAGAACGGCATCATCGCCGGCTGCATGCTGGTGTTCATTCCGGTGGTGGGCGAGTTCGTGATTCCGGAACTGCTGGGTGGCCCGGAGACCCTGATGATCGGTCGCGTGCTGTGGCAAGAGTTCTTCAATAACCGCGACTGGCCGGTGGCGTCCGCGCTGGCAGTGGTGATGCTGTTGATCCTGATTGTGCCGATTCTGCTGTTCAACCGCAGCCAGGCCAAAGAGATGGAGGGACGGGGATGAAACGCTTCGGATTTTCAAAGTTCATGCTGATCTTCGGTCTGATGTTCATCTATCTGCCGATGCTGATTCTGGTGATCTACTCGTTCAACGCCTCCAAACTGGTGACGGTCTGGGGCGGCTGGTCGGTGAAGTGGTACGTCGGTTTGCTCGACAACACTCAACTGATGGGCTCGGTGGTGCGCTCGCTGGAAATCGCCTGCTACACCGCGATCGCCGCCGTCGCGCTGGGCACCCTCGCCGCTTTCGTACTGACCCGCGTGACGCGCTTCAAGGGTCGTACGCTGTTCGGCGGTCTGGTGACCGCGCCGCTGGTGATGCCTGAGGTGATTACCGGTCTGTCGCTGTTACTGCTGTTCGTGGCGATGGCGCAACTGATCGGCTGGCCGCAGGAGCGCGGCATCGTCACGATCTGGATCGCCCACACCACGTTTTGTGCCGCTTATGTGGCGGTGGTAGTCTCCGCCCGCTTGCGCGAGCTGGACCTGTCGATCGAAGAAGCGGCGATGGATCTGGGCGCGAAACCGTTCAAGGTGTTTTTCCTGATCACCATCCCGATGATCGCGCCATCGCTGGCGGCGGGCGGCATGATGTCGTTCGCCCTGTCGCTGGATGACCTGGTGCTGGCGAGCTTCGTATCGGGGCCGGGCTCCACCACCCTGCCGATGGAAGTGTTCTCGGCCGTGCGTCTGGGCGTGAAACCGGAGATCAACGCCGTGGCCAGTCTTATTCTGCTGGCGGTGTCGCTGGTGACCTTCCTGGTCTGGTACTTCGGCCGCAAGGCAGAAGCCAACCGCAAGCGTGCGATTCAGGAAGCGATGGATCAGACTGCCAACGAATCGTGGCAGCAACCGCAACCTCAACGAGTGGCAGCGACAGCCTGAGTACCGGGTGGCGCGGGAGCCTCTCCCCGCCACCGATTCACTGAAATTCCGCTTTGTGTTTTTGAATAAAGCTTTTGAATAAAAAGAATGGAGTTGTACCGATGAAAATGTTTGGCAGGACTCTGCTGACACTGTCCTTATTGGGCGCAATCGCCACGGGCGCCCAGGCCAACGACAAGGTGCTGCGCGTTTACAACTGGTCGGATTACATCGCCCCGGACACCGTCAAGAAGTTCGAGGACGAGACCGGCATCCGCGTGACCTACGATGTGTTCGACAGCAATGAAACCCTCGAAGCACGTCTGCTCGCAGGGAAATCCGGCTACGACATCGTGGTGCCGTCCAACAGTTTCCTGGCCAAGCAGATCAAGGCCGGGGTCTATCAGACCCTGGACAAATCGAAGCTGCCGAACTGGAAGAATCTCAACCCGGTGCTGCTGAAAAACGCCTCCGCCAGTGATCCGGACAACGCCCACGCGTTCCCGTACATGTGGGGCTCGATCGGCATCGGTTTCAACCCGGACAAGGTGCGCGAAGTGCTCGGCAAGAACGCGCCGACCAATTCCTGGGACCTGCTGTTCAAACCGGAAAACGCCGAGAAGCTGAAGGCTTGTGGCATCAGTTTCCTCGACTCGCCGACCGAAATGCTCCCGGCCGCCCTGCATTACCTGGGTTATCCGGTGAACGACAAGGACGTGAAACACATCGCCGAAGCCGAAGCGTTGTTCATGAAGATCCGGCCGTCGGTGGCCTATTTCCATTCGTCCAAGTACATCTCGGACCTGGCCAACGGCAACATCTGCGTGGCCGTCGGCTATTCGGGTGACGTGTTGCAGGCCAAGGCCCGCGCGGTGGAGTCGGGCAACAAGGTCGAGATCGACTACAGCATTCCCAAGGAGGGCGCCGGCAGTTTCTATGACATGGTCGCCATCCCTCGCGATGCCGCCAACGTCGAGAACGCCTACCTGTTCATGAACTTCCTGATGCGCCCGGACATCATCGCCGAAGTCACCAACAGCATTGGCTACAGCAACGCCAACGAAGCCGCGACGCCGCTGGTGGACGAAGCGATCCGCAACGACCCGGGCTCGTACCCGCCGCAAGCGGTGATGGCCACGCTGTATGCGGTGCCGGATCAACCGATTGCCACGCAACGGATCATGACCCGGGGCTGGACCCGCGTGAAACTCGGCAAATAAACCCGGAGTACTCGCGGTGATCGTTCCCACGCTCTGCGTGGGAATGTCTCAATGGACGCTCTGCGTCCGCTTTGGGACGCGGAGCGTCCCGGGCTGCATTCCCACGCAGAGCGTGGGAACGATCAGCCAGTCAGCGATCAGAGTGAAAAGTTTCCGTTCACGCAGCGCCTTACCACCGCTGCCCCCTGCTCTGAACGGCCTCACCTGGCTTTCCTCGGTTCAGGTGAATTCAGGCGCCCTCGGGCGCCTTTTTTTGTGGTCTCAGATCAGCGGCCAATCCTGAACAATTCGATAACGTCCCTTGTGGGATTCGAACAACGCAAAGCGCTCGGCGCGCAGGAAGAACTCCGGCGGCGTGGCGGATTCCGGTTCCGGCGCGCGATAGTCCCGGGCCAGCGTCAGGTGCGGGCGATACTCGCGCGTCGCCTCTTCAAACCCGAACGGCAACATCGCCTGCTCCAGCGCATACACCAGACGCAGCAATCCCTGCGGTGCCTGCTCCGGCGCCAGCGACAACACTCCGGCACGTCGCCAGACCTGCAACCGATCCAATGAAATCCTCAGCGCTTCCCCCGGAGTGCGCACTTTCGCCACCGCCTCGCAGACTTCGCCAATCTGCGCCAATGGCACCGCGCCGAGAAACAGCAGCGTCAGGTGAAAGTTGTCCGCCGGCACCGGTTTGCCGGTGCGCAAACCCAGTTCGCTGCGCCACTGGGCAATCGCCTTGCGCTGCGCCGGCGGGCAGTCCAGGGCGAAGAACAGCCGCTTGAAGGGTTGATCTCCGCGCGTTTCGTCCGTCATGGTCACGCTCCTTCGTTCGTCGAAATCCCTGGATTCTACACGCCCGTTTCTGGCGACTCTCGGCATGGGGTTTATAGTTCAACGATTGCCATCAACCGGAGGACGTCATGCGCGAGATCCTCAGCAAAGAACCCTGGTGGGCCCGACCGCCGGATCCCGGACAGGATGAGAGTGAACTGGAATGGGGCTGGCTGGTGCATTACAGCGAAGGAGAGCCGCGTTTCGAATTCGTCCGCGAACGGCCGTCGGACGAGCAGATCCGCAACCGCAAAGGCTGCCGGATCACCCCGTCGGCGGAGTGATCCGGCAACGCATCATCAGGACTCGAGAATGTCCTTGAAGCCGCCGAAAATCATCCGCTGTCCATCGAACGGCATTGGATTGACGTCCGGCTGCATGCGCGGATCTTCCATCATTTTGCCCATGCCGGCGTCGCGGGTGGCCTTGTCCGGCCAGACCAGCCAGCCCGCCGATACGGTTTCACCCTCCTTGAGTTTCACGGCCATCGGGAATGAGGTGACCTTGCCGTCCGGCACGTCATCGCCCCAGCCCTGAATCACCTCCAGGGCGCCGTACTCCTTGAACAGCTTCGCGGCGATCTCGCAGTGTTTTTTGTACTGTTCGCGGTTGGCATTCGGCACGGGCGCCACGAACACATCGATGTAAGCCATGATCATTCTCCTTGCAGGTTGGGTTCGATCTGCTGAGTAGTCGACTCGGGCGGCCGCCATTCGACACGGTGGACGCCCAACCCGACCGACGGTTCGTCCCGCCCGCGCAGATTGCCCTCGACCTGCGCCGCCATGTGAAGCGTGCCGGCCATCACGCCGGTGTTGGGGTCTTGCACCAGTTTCAGCCAGGCCTTGTCGAAGGTGTTGCCCAGGCTGCTGCGGATCAGCGCTTCGCTGTCGGGGCGATCGTTGGCCTGAATGATCGCGCGGATACCCGCCACCCCGACTGAAATCAGCGCCCCGGCCAGTTTGCCTGCCGCTGCCGCCACCGCACTGGCAGCGCCGCGCGGGGCCATTTCCGCCTCCATGCGCTGGCTGGCACGCCTGGCCACCGGCGCCATCGCCGTATCGGTCGAGGCCACGCCTTTCGAGCCGCCGTCGGTGTGGATCTTGTCGATCAGCGCGGCGTAGGCCGGCAGCGTGTTCAACGGCTCAGTGCTGACAACCTGATACAGCGAGGCATCGCGGGCCGGCGGCGGGCCAAGGGCGATGGCGGGGATTTTCTGCAACCGCCCGTTGAGCTGGGCGATGGGCACGCCGTGGCGCTGGGCGATGAGCGGCATCTGCTGCGCCATCAGTTGCGCGTAGAACGCCGTGGACTGGCCGAGAATCGCGTCCGGATCAATCTCCACCGCCACCGGCGCCAGCACCCGTTCCTGATATTGCTCCAACAGATAGGCCGCCAGACGCCTGGCCGAAGCATCCTGCTCGCCGCTGGCACTGATCGTGTACCAGCTGACCTTCATCGACAGCCATTCCTGGGTCCAGTAACTGCTGAACCACGGGATGAAATTTTCTTCAGTTTGCTCATAGACCCGAATGCGCCAATGTTCCATCGAGCCACGGGCGAACAGCTTGACCTGCTCGGTGGCCTGCTTCGAGGCGCTGATGATTTCCCGATCGATCTGCTGCCAGGTGGCCGGCGAGACCACCACTGCAGGCGCGGTCACCGGGGCCCGCGCCGTGGTGGCGCAGCCGGCCAGCAACACCAGTGCGGCGACGAGCAGCGCGCGCAGGTTCACGGTGGCGATCCTTATCTGTTCTGCGGTCGCAAGACCTGAGATTCCGGGAGCGATGAAATGAGTATAGGTGCGTGCGGTGCGCCGATTATCCGCAGGTCCAGCCTGGATCAGTCCAACCATCAATGGCATCGATATTCACCATTGCGACGATCGCCTTCCGCCGACCGCTCGCCGAAGGCACGATGCACCCATCCGAAACACACAGCACGAGGAGTTCACATCATGATCAGTACCGTCACCCTCGCCGTGAGTTTTCCGGTCTTCGGCAGCAACTATTACGATCAGCACGCCGTGTCGCGCAAGACACAAGCGCTGGTGTTCGACAAAGCCTTCGAAGATCTGTTGATGCCCGCCGCCAGCAATCATTTCAGCAATGAAGTGGTCGGCTTCAACGATCAGTTCCGTTTTCTGAGCGACATTCTCGCCACCCATTTGCTGGACATCGAGGCCTCCGTGCCTGCGCGATCCAGCGTCCGGGCGAGCGCTCATTTTTAATGCCAGAGGGCGCTCCCGTCGGGGAGCGCCCTCTTCGTTTCAGTCAGTCATCATCCCGGTCGCGGTAATAACGACGCCCGTCGCGGCGGTCGTCGTCGCGGTCGTCCCAGCGTCGGTCATGATCGTAGTAACGGCCATGATCGCGGTCGTAATGCCGGCCATGCCGATGGTCATCATCGAAATCCGCCACACAGCCGCCCAGCAATACGGCGGCGGAAACAGTCAGCAGCAGGCTTGTTGCACGCATCATTCAGATTTTCCCTAAAACCAAGGTCTTGACGACGGAAACAGTCAACGCAGCGCGGGTACGCGCTGGCGCAGATACGACCGGGGAAACCGGCTTAGATTCACTGGCCATCAACAACCGTTCATCGCCCTGCCTGCCGTGTACGGCCCGTCCACACGGTGGCCGATTGATGGCTCTGACCGGCACGACCACAAGACGAAATCCGACAAAACCTTTTCCTCCCCCCTGCGGTCACTCCTAGAACAGACCAAGACTGGCGACGACGCCGGCATGCCCGAGCGGGTTATTTGCAACCTGCCGACCTGAAAAGAGGAATCTGAGCCATGAACGACCAACCGCCGTCGGCGATTTCCCGACGCCGTTTCCTGATTCTCGGGGCCGTGACCGCGACTGCGTTCGCGATGCCGCCCTTCATCAGCCTCAAGGCCTACGCGGCCACTCTGGAGCAACCGGCCATGGCCAAAGTGACAATTGAAGTCAACGGCAAGCCGCAGACGCTGGAGATTGACACCCGCACCACCCTGCTCGATGCGCTGCGCGAACACCTGCACCTGACCGGCAGCAAAAAGGGTTGCGACCACGGCCAGTGCGGCGCCTGCACGGTGATCGTCGATGGCCGGCGAATCAATTCCTGCCTGAGCCTGGCGGTGATGCAGGACGGCGCCAAAGTCACCACCATCGAAGGCTTCGGCATGCCTGACCAGTTGCATCCGATGCAGGCGGCGTTCATCAAGCATGACGGTTACCAATGCGGCTACTGCACGCCGGGGCAGATCTGCTCGGCGGTGGCGGTGCTTGAGGAAATCCGCAACGGTATCCCCAGCCACGCCAGCGTCAGCCTCACCGAAGCACCGCAACTGATCGCCAGCGAATTGCAGGAACGCATGAGCGGCAACATCTGCCGTTGCGGCGCCTACTCGAACATCATCGAAGCCATCAGCGAAGTCGCGGAGGTGCCAGCATGAGAGCGTTCAACTACAGCCGCGCCGACTCTCCCGCCGCAGCCGCAGCCCTGGCCGCGCAAATCGAAGGTGCGCGTTTCATCGCCGGCGGCACCAACATGCTGGACTTGATGAAACTGGGCATCGAAACACCGCAGCAGCTGATTGACGTCAATCACCTGGGCCTCGATCAGATCGAAGCGACCGACGACGGCGGTTTGCGCATCGGCGCCTTGGTGCGCAACACCGATCTGGCCGCCGACAGTCGGGTCCGGAAAGACTACGCGCTGCTGTCCCGCGCCTTGCTCGCCGGCGCCTCGGGCCAGTTGCGCAACATGGCGACCACTGCCGGCAATCTGCTTCAGCGCACCCGCTGCCCGTATTTCTACGACACCAATCAGGCCTGCAATAAACGCAATCCCGGCAGTGGCTGCGCGGCGATTGGCGGGGTCAGTCGACAACTCGGCATCATCGGTGTCAGCGACGCGTGCATCGCGACCCATCCGAGTGACATGGCGATTGCGATGCGCGCGCTCGATGCTCAGGTCGAAACGATCAAGGCCGATGGCAGCACCCGGCGCATCGCCATGGCGGACTTCCATCAATTGCCAGGCACTACCCCGAATGTCGAAACCAGCCTGACACCGGGCGAACTGATCACCGGCGTAACCTTGCCCGCGCCAGTGGGCGGTACCCATGTCTATCACAAGGTGCGTGACCGTTCGTCATACGCCTTCGCCCTGGTGTCCGTCGGCATGATCCTGCAGAAGGATGGCAGCGGTCGCATTGCGGTCGGCGGCATCGCGCCGAAACCCTGGCGGGTTGAAGCGGCGGAAGCGCTGTTGCCGCAAGGCGCGAAGGCCGTCAGCGCGCGCCTGCTCGACGGCGCCACGCCGACCTCTGACAACCAGTTCAAAGTGACGCTGGTCGAGCGCACCATTGCCTCGGTGCTGGCCCAAGCGAGGGATGAAGCATGAAATTCGACACGCCCGCCAAGACCAACCCGATTGACCAGTTGAACGTCATCGGCAAACCCACCGACCGCATCGAAGGCCCGCTGAAAACCAGCGGCCAGGCACCTTACGCCTACGAGCAACATGAAGCCGTAAAAAATCAGGCCTACGGCGTGATGGTCGGTTCGGCCATTGCCAAGGGCCGCATCACCCGCATCGATCTGGATGCCGCCCGCGCCGCGCCGGGGGTGCTGACGATCGTCACCGCCGCCAACGCAGGCAAGCTCGGCAAAGGCAAATACAACGCCGCGCACCTGCTGGCCGGGCCGCAAGTGCAGCACTATCACCAGGCCGTGGCGCTGGTGGTCGCCGAAACCTTCGAACAGGCGCGGGCCGCCGCGCAATTGGTCAACGTCGAATACGCAGCCGACAAAGGTCAATTTGATCTGGCCAGTGTGCGTGATCAGGGCGTGGAGCCGAAAGACGAACTGCCGGACGTCACCCACGGCGACTTCGCCAGCGCCTTCGCCGCCGCACCCGTGCAGTTCGATCAGACCTACACCACGCCGGATCAGTCCCACGCAATGATGGAGCCCCACGCGACCCTCGCCGCCTGGAAAGGCGATCAGGTGACGCTCTGGACCTCCAACCAGATGATCGCCTGGAGCGTCGGCGACATCGCCACCACCCTCGGCCTGCCCAAGGAAAACGTGCGGTTGATCTCGCCGTACATTGGCGGCGGATTTGGCGGCAAGCTGTTCATTCGTGCCGACGCGATCCTCGCCGCCCTCGGCGCGCGTCTGGCGAACCGGCCAGTGAAGGTCGCGCTCGCCCGTCCGCAGATCGCCAACAACACCACCCACCGCCCCGCCACCGTCCAGCGCATCCGCATGGGCGCCACGGCAGACGGCAAACTCACCGCCATCGCCCATGAGGGCTGGTCGGGCAATCTTGAAGACGGCAAGGTCGAAGTCGCGGCGCAACCCAGTCAGTTGCTCTACGCCGCAGAAAATCGTCTGGTGAGCATGCGCCTGGCCCCGCTGGATCTGCCGGAAGGCAACGCCATGCGCGCGCCCGGTGAAACGCCGGGGCTGATGGCGCTGGAGATCGCCATGGACGAGATGGCGGAAAAGCTCAAACTCGATCCGATCCAGTTCCGCATCCTCAACGACACGCAGGTCGATCCGGTGAAAACCGAGCGACCGTTTTCCCGGCGGCGTCTGATCGAATGCCTGCAAACCGGCGCCGAACGCTTTGGCTGGGATAAACGCAATGCGACGCCCGGCAGCCGTCGCGAAGGTCGCTGGCTGATCGGCATGGGCGTCGCGGCGGCCATTCGCAACAACCTGCTGGTGAAGTCCGGCGCACGCGTGCGGCTGGAGCGCGACGGCAAGATCACCGTTGAAACCGACATGACGGACATCGGCACCGGCAGCTACACGATCATTGCCCAGACTGCCGCCGAAGTGATGGGCGTGCGTCTCGACGATGTGACTGTGCACTTGGGCGACTCGAATTTTCCGGTGTCGTCCGGCTCCGGCGGCCAGTTCGGCGCCAACTGTTCGACCGCCGGGGTCTACGCGGCGTGCATGAAACTGCGCGAAGCGGTCACCGCCAAACTTGGCATGAGCGCGGGTGAAGCGCAGTTTGCCGATGGACACGTGCGACTGGGCAACAAGAACGTGCCGTTACGCGAGGCCGCGCAACATGCCCCGGTCGAAGTAGAGGACAGCATCGAATTCGCCGACCTCGCCAAGCAGTACCAGCAATCGACCTTCGGCGCGCACTTCGTCGAAGTCGCCGTCGATGCCGCCACTGGCGAAGTTCGTGTACGGCGCATGCTCGCGGTCTGCTCTGCGGGGCGGATTCTCAATCCGAAATCGGCCCGCAGCCAGGTGATCGGCGCGATGACCATGGGCGTCGGCGCAGCATTGATGGAAGAACTCGCGGTGGACAAACGCCAGGGATTTTTCGTCAACCATGACCTGGCGGGCTACGAAGTGCCGGTGCATGCCGACATTCCGCATCAGGAGGTGATTTTCCTCGATGAAACCGACCCGATTTCATCGCCGATGAAAGCCAAGGGTGTCGGTGAACTGGGGATTTGCGGGGTCAGCGCGGCGGTGGCGAATGCCATCTACAACGCCACGGGCGCGCGGGTGCGGGAGTATCCGATTACCCTGGACAAGATTCTGGATGCGTTGCCTGAGATGATCTGAAACCGAATGAAAAATGCCCGGCGTGAGCCGGGCGTTTTTGTGCCTGAGACGGCATGGCACCTGCGGTTGCTGAATCCGATTCGTCTACCTGGCGGCCACGCGTTCAAGGCCTGGGCGCAGAGATTCGCTGGCGTTGAGAGTGATCTCTGCTTCCGGCACCTGCGCACTCCGTTCCTCGGCCTCGCCATTAAGCGCCCTGTGCATTTTTTCGCTATCGAGCGCCCCGACCCATTTGGCGATGGCCATGGTGCCCACGCCATTACCGATGGTGTTGGTGATTGCCCGAGCCTCCGACATGAAGCGATCGACCCCGAGCAACAGCACCATGCCTGCCACCGGTATCGTGCCGAGCGAGGCCAATGTCGCGGCCAGTATGATGAACCCTGAACCGGTTACCCCCGCCGAGCCCTTGGAGGTGAACATCAACACCGCCAGCACAATCAATTGGTCGGTCAGCGTCAGCGGTGTGTTCGTCGCCTGAGCGATGAAGATCGCCGCGATGGTGTAGTAGATGGCCTGGCCGTCCGGGTTGAAGGTCAGCCCCGAGGGGATGATCATCCCGGCCACCGGTTTCGATACGCCGGCCTTTTCCATCTTCGAGATCATCTGCGGCAGCACCGACTCCGAGGAGCTGGTGCCGAGTACCGTAAACAGCTCTTCCTTGATGAACCTGAGGAATTTCCACAAGCTGAAACCGCTGTAACGGCAGATCGGGCCGAGCACAAAAATCACGAACACCGCACAGGTCAGGTAAACGCAGGCCATCAGTTTTCCCAGTGAAAACAGCGAACCGAAACCGTACTTGCCAATGGTGAAGGCAATGGCGCCGAACGCACCAATCGGCGCCAGACGCATGACCATGTTGACGATTCGAAACATGCCCTGCATCAGACTCTCAAGCGCATCGACAAACACCTTGCCACGCGGCCCGACATGGGCCAGGGCGATGCCCAGCAGGATCGAAAACAACAGGATTTGCAAAACATTGCCCTTGGCAAATGCATCGACGATCGTGTCGGGGATGATGCCCATCACAAAATCCATGAACGACGCATGTTTGGCCGCTGTGGTGTACGTCGCCAGGCTGCTGGTGTCGAGACTGGCGACATCGACATTCATGCCCGCGCCAGGCTTGAACACGTCCACCACGATCAGGCCGATGACCAGCGCCAGCGTCGACACCACCTCGAAATAGATCAACGCACGAAAGCCGACCCGGCCCAGTTCCTTCATGTTTTCCATGCGGGCGATACCGGTCACCACCGTGAGAAAAATCACCGGCGCCAGCAGCATTTTGATCAGTTTGATGAAGGCGTCGCCCAAGGGTTTGAGCGCGGTGCCGGTCTCGGGCACCAGCACGCCGATGAGTGCGCCGAGGATCACGGCGACAAGGACTTGTACGTAAAGTTTGCCGAATATTCTTTTCATGACAGGGCCCTGATTTTTTATTGTTGTCAGGAAATGCCGAGGAGCGTGATACGCCCCTCGGCGGTGTGCCGCAGTACTGATTTGAATTGCAGAGGAATCAGCGGTTGATCAGCGCGATCACCGCGTCGGTGACCTGGCGCGTAGTAGCGGTGCCACCCAGATCCGGGGTGTGCAGACCGCTTTCCGTGACCGCCTCGATTGCCGACATCAGGTGTTTGGCGGCTGTTTTTTCGCCCAGATGCTCAAGCATCATCGCGGCAGTCCAGAACGTAGCGATCGGATTGGCCACGCCTTTGCCGGTGATATCAAACGCCGAGCCGTGGATCGGCTCGAACATCGAAGGGAAATCTCGCCCTGGATTGAGGTTGGCCGTGGGCGCAATGCCGAGGCTGCCGGACAACGCAGCGGCCAGATCAGACAGAATGTCGGCGTGCAGGTTGGTCGCGACAATCACGTCCAGCGTCGCCGGCTTGAGCACCATGCGGGTGGTCACGGCATCGACCAGTTCCTTGTCGATCTTCACGTCCGGGAAGTCCTTGGCGACTTCGTAGAAGATTTCGTCCCACAGCACCATGCCGTGCCGCTGGGCATTGGATTTGGTGACCATGGTCAAATGTTTGCGCGGGCGGCTTTGCGCCAGTTCGAAGGCGAAACGATGAATGCGCTCGACCCCGGCACGGGTGAACACCGACACTTCGGTCGCCACTTCTTCCGGCAAGCCTCGATGAACGCGGCCGCCGTTGCCGGAATACTCGCCCTCGGAGTTTTCCCGGACTACGACCCAATCGATCTGTTCACCGTTGTGCAGCGGACTTTTCACCCCAGGCAACACGCGGGCCGGACGTACGTTGGCGTATTGGTCGAAACCCTGGCAGATCGGCAGACGCAGGCCCCACAGGGAAATGTGATCCGGCACATTGAGTGCGCCGACCGCGCCGAAGAAAATTGCGTCGAAGGTTTTCAGTTCCTGCAAGCCGCCTTCAGGAATGTAGTGACCGTTTTTCAGGTAGTTGTCGGAGTTCCAGTCGAAGTGTTTGAAATCCAGTTCAAAACCGGATTTCTTCGCCAGGGCTTGTAGTACTTCGACGCCGGCGGCAATCACTTCCACACCAATGCCATCACCCGGAACCGCTGCAATCTTGTATGCACTCATGGTCAACTCCACTCTCTTCACGTTTTTGTTTTGCCTGCCGGACAGGGATGTCAGGCGGGGTGTGATCGGAGTATATGTAGTGACCAGAAAGCGGTGAGTTACAGAAAATAACTACATCCATAACTTTGAGTTACCAATGAGCCAGACCCTCGATCTGTCGTTTTTTCATTTGCTGGCCAACAAAGGCAGCCTGGCCGCCACGGCTCGGGAATTGGGTGTGACGCCTCCAGCCGTAAGCAAACGCCTGAGTGCGCTGGAGGCTCGTCTGGGTGTGCGGCTGGTCAATCGCACCACGCGCTCAATGAGTCTCACGGCAGAAGGCGAACTTTATTTTTCCCATTCGGCGCGGATCCTGACGCAGATCGACGAGGTCGAGCAGTTGATCGGCGCCAGCAGGGCAACCCCTAAGGGGCTGATCCGGGTCAATGCCTCGCTGGGCTTTGGTCGTCGCTACATCGGTCCGGCCCTGGCGGCGTTTTTTGCCCGATACCCGGAGGTGGAAATCCAGCTGGAAATCAGCGACCACCCGCTGGAGCTGACGACCCACGGCTTTGATCTGGGGATCCGTTTCGGCACCCTGCCCGACGCGGCATTTCATGCCCGCAAAATCGCCTCCAACCGCCGTTTGCTCTGTGCCTCGCCGCTGTATCTGGAGAAACACGGGGTGCCACAGAAACTGTCGGACCTGCCGCAACACAACTGTATATTCCTGCGGCAGAACGAAACCCCCTACGGCGTCTGGAGCTTCACTGACGGCGGACGGACGCAAAACATCAAAGTGCGCGGTGCCCTGGGTTGCAACGATGGTGAGGTGGCTTTGAATTGGGCTCTGGAAGGCTATGGCATTCTGCTGCGTTCAGAATGGGACATCGCCCGCTACGTGCGCAGCGGCCGTTTGCGCCTGGTGCTGGAAGACCAGACCCCGACCCGCGCCGATGTGTACGCGGTGTATCCGCAACAGCTGCACCTATCGGCACGGGTTCGCAGCCTGATCGATTTTCTGGTGGAGCGCTTCAAGCACATCGACAATCTGGATGACCCAGGCGACTAACTCACCAGCGCAATCAACTGCTGCCTCTGCGCATCGGTCAGCATCAGCCCGAATCCGGCGCCGGCATTGTCGGCCATGTACAGCGGATTGCTGGTGCCGGGAATCACGCAGGTCACCGCCGGATGCGCCAGCAGGAATTTCAACGCCAGTTGCGGCCAGCTCTTGACCCCGACTTGCGCCGCCCACCCCGGCAGCGGTTTGCCCTTGAGCCGCGCGAGCAGGTCGCCGCCGCCGAACGGCCGGTTGCAGATCACTGCCACTCCGAGTTCGCGGCACAGCGGCAGGATGCGTTTCTCGACCCCGCGATCATCCAGGGCGTAATTGATTTGCAGGAAATCCAGCGGCTCGGCCTTGAGCACCGCTTCGACCTCGTCATAGGCCGACGGCGTGTAGTGGGTTATGCCGATGTAGCGAATGCGGCCCTGCTCTTTCCATTCGCGCAGGGTTGGCAGGTGGGTTTGCCAGTCGAGCAGGTTATGGATCTGCATCAGGTCGATGCGCTCGGTGCGCAGCAGGCTGAACGACTGTTCCATCTGCGCGATGCCCTCTTCGCGGCCACGAGTCCAGACCTTGGTCGCCAGGAATGCCGGCGAACGCGGTTCGTGGATCGAGAGCAATTCACCGGTGGTTTCCTCGGCGCGGCCGTACATGGGCGAGCTGTCGATCACCGTGCCGCCCTTTTTGAACAGCTCGCCGAGCACCCCTGGCAATTGTTTGTAGACCGGATCGCCGGGAGCGACGTCGAAACCGCGATACGTGCCCAACCCCACCAGCGGCAGTGGCTCGGAGCTCGAAGGGATGGGACGTGTCTGCATGGTCTGGGCTCCTGTGGCGTTCGGCGACGTAATGGCGGCCAGCGCCCGGTCAAAGGTGAAAACCGCTGACACCCCGGCTGCCAGCGTCAGCAACCGGCGGCGGGAATATCCCTCAGTGTGGTTCATGCTGGCGCCCTTGCCCTGTGGATCTGTTGCACCTTGTGTTTTGACGCAGCCCGTAAAACCGTTGGACTACACTGCGACAGCCAACCTGCGCGCCCGGTTAAAGTTAGTCGAATGTCCAGAACCTTGTTGTCACTCGTCGCATTGATCGTCGCCTTGTACTTGATCCTGTGCGCGGCGCTGTTCGTATTTCAGCGGGCGCTGATCTATTTCCCCCAGCCCGCCAGCGTGGAGTCACCGGATTCACGGTTGACGCTGAACATGCCCGACGCCGAGATCCGCGTGACGATGCGCGAGCGCTCCGGAGCCAAAGCGCTGATCTACTTCGGCGGAAATGCCGAGGACGTTTCGCGCAACCTGCCGGAGTTTTCCGAGGCGTTCCCTGACTATTCGTTGTATTTGCTGCATTACCGGGGTTTTGGCGGCAGCGGCGGTTCGCCCTCCGAAGAGGCGATCGCCGGGGACGCGCTGGCGCTGTTCGATCAGGTGTATGCCAGTCATTCACAGATCGCGCTGCTGGGGCGCAGCCTCGGTTCCGGGGTCGCGGTGCGGCTGGCCAGCCAGCGGCCGGTGGCGCGGCTGATTCTGGTCACGCCCTACAACAGCCTCGAAGAAATCGCCGCCCGCCAATACCCGTGGGTACCGGTGCAGTGGTTGCTCAAGGATCGTTTCCGGTCAGGCCAGTACGCGGCGCACATCCGCGTGCCAACGCTGTTGCTGGCAGCGAGCGATGACGAGGTGATTCCACGGGCCAGCACCGAACGCCTGCTGCACAGTTTTCCCGACGGTGTGGCCACGCTCAAAGTGGTGGCGGATTCGGCACACAATTCGATTTCCGAACGGCCGCAATACCTGCAATGGATCGAGGATGTGTTGAATCGCTGAGCACTTCGTCGGCAGCCGTTGAAACCCGCTGCTGACGGGTGAACCAAGTGCAAAAAGGCCAGTCCTACCCGCGCCGCGTTCTGCGGTTCACTTCCCTTCAGCGTTGTCCTTTTCAGAGCTTTGCGTCCCATGCGCCACGCCGTACGTTCGTCTCGCTTCGTTTCTCTGTGCCTGTTGATTCTTTCTCCCCTGCTTTCTCCCCCTGCCCACGCCGGCGCCGAGCGCCAATTGGTGGCCGCCATCAACGACTACCGCGCCCATCCGCAACGTTGTGACCGACGCCCGGCCCAACGGCTCGCGCCGCTGACGCTGAAGTCAAACCTGGCGTTGCCGGTCGGCTATGGCTACGGCGGTGGACTGCGCGAACGATTGAAGGATTCCGGCTACGCGGCCGTGGCGGTGCGCAGCATCCGGATCGTCGGTGCGCAGGACGCCGAAGAGGCATTCGAAATGCTGCAAGACGATTACTGTGGCGCGTTGCTCGACGGTCAATACGCCGACATCGGCATCAGCCGCGCACGCAGTGAATGGCAAGTGGTGCTGGCCCGGCCAGTGCTCGACAGTCGCGTCGGCGACAACCGCAACGTCGGCAAGGCCTTGCTGGCCGAGGTCAACGCCGCGCGCGCCCGCCCGCGCATGTGCGGTCGCCAGCGCTTCGCCGCCGCCCGGCCCTTGAGCTGGAACCCGGCGCTCGGCGCCGCCGCCCAGGGCCACAGCAAGGCCATGGCCTACGGCAACTACTTCGCACACCGCGACCCGGACGGCGACGGCCCGGCAGATCGCGCCCGGGCGGCCGGTTACCGTGGCCGGCAGATCGGCGAAAACATCGCCGCCGGGCAAAGCTCACCGGGCAAGGCCATGGCCGGCTGGCTGGCCAGCCCCGGACACTGCGCCAACCTGATGAACCCGATGTTCACCCAGGTCGGCGCCGGGTTTGCCAGTGAGGCGCGCAGTGATGAAGGGGTTTACTGGACGATGCTGTTCGGCGCGCCTTGATCCGGTGTCATCCGCAAACCTCGAACAGCGCTGCAAGTCGCACTTCGACGACTGATCGTCAAACCGGAGAAATCGTGGCAAGAACGCCGATCATGATGGTCAACACAAGAAAGCCGCCGAGGAAAATCGCCATCTTAGCCATGAAGGCCTCCTGATTACTGAATGTCCGGCGCACCGGGCGCTCCGGAATGAAGCGCGTCGCGTGTGGCCGAACGGCAGGGCTATTCTGGGCCCGTGGCTGAGATGGTTACAGACGCAGATCCGACAGGAAAAAGCGGATCAGATGGATCGGCCCGGCGCATGGGTCGATATTCAGATCAGTACAGAGGGTTTCCATTGTGCCGCTTTGATCTAGAGTCATGGGCGCCGCGCCAAGAACAACAAAAATACAGGAGTGAAACCATGTCCGATCTGAACCTGCACCCCCACGTTGCCGAATCCCTGCACCGCTGGCACGAGATGATCCGCACCGGCAACCTCAAGGCCCTGCCGGAGCTGCTCGACCCCAAAGCGGTATTCCGTTCGCCGATGGCCCACACGCCTTACCCCGGCGCACCGGTGGTCTCGATGATCCTCAATACCGTGTTCGAGGTGTTTGAAGACTTCAAATACCACCGTGAACTGGCGACGGCCGATGGCCTGAATGTGGTGCTCGAGTTCAGCGCCAAAGTCGGCGCGAAGGAGCTCAAGGGCATCGACATGATCCGTTTCGATGAACAGGGCAAGATTGTCGAGTTCGAGGTGATGGTGCGGCCGTTGAGTGGGCTGCAAGCCTTGGGCGAAGAGATGGGACGGCGTCTGGGGGCGTACCTGGCCGCCGCCAAAGCCTGATCCCCGGACACAAAAAAGCCCACTGACCGTCACCGGTTCAGTGGGCTTCGTGTGTCAGGCGTCTGGTTACAGAGCCATGTCACGTGCAGCGCTTTCTTTTGGAGCCGGGGCTTTTTCAGCCGAGGCGTCCGCCGCTGGAGCTGCAGCCTGGCCAATCACCGGAGGGGTTGGCAGTTGCAGGATCTTGGCGGTGTAGGCCCACTCTTCAGCCACTTTGGCCGGATCGTTGTTCAGCTGGGTGCCGTAGCTTGGAACGATCTGGTGCAGCTTGGCTTGCCACTCAGGGCTGGCGACTTTGTCTTTGAAGACTTTCTGCAGCACGCTCAGCATGATCGGTGCAGCGGTCGACGCGCCTGGGGATGCGCCCAGCAGACCGGCAATTGAGCCGTCCTTGGAAGCAACGATTTCGGTGCCCAGTTTCAGCACGCCGCCAGCGGCTTCATCACGCTTGATGATTTGCACGCGCTGGCCGGCTTGCCACAGGCGCCAGTCTTCAGCCTTGGCGTTCGGGAAGTATTCCTTCAGCGCGTTCAGACGGTCTTCATCCGACAGCATCAATTGACCGGCAAGGTACTCGACCAGCGGGTATTCCTTGATGCCGACCTTGGTCATCGGCCAGATGTTGTGGGTGGTGGTGCTGGTCAGCAGGTCCAGGTACGAACCTTCCTTCAGGAACTTGGTGCTGAAAGTCGCGAACGGGCCAAACAGGATGACGCGCTTGCCGTCCAGGACACGGGTGTCCAAGTGCGGAACGGACATCGGAGGCGCGCCAACCGAAGCTTTACCGTAGGCCTTGGCCAGGTGCTGTTCGGCGATGGCCGGGTTATCGGTCACCAGGAACGAGCCGCCTACCGGGAAGCCAGCGTATTCCTTGGCTTCTTCGATACCGGACTTCTGCAGCAGGTGCAGTGCACCGCCGCCGGCGCCGATGAACACGAACTTGGCGTCGGTTTCAGTCTTGGTACCGTCTTTCAGGTTTTTGTAGCTGACGCGCCAGGTGCCATCGGCGTTTTTGGTGATGTCCTGGACTTCGCTC
The DNA here is from genome assembly GCF_002113215.1 of Pseudomonas sp. B15(2017). Taxonomy (NCBI): domain Bacteria; kingdom Pseudomonadati; phylum Pseudomonadota; class Gammaproteobacteria; order Pseudomonadales; family Pseudomonadaceae; genus Pseudomonas; species Pseudomonas sp. B15(2017). The sequence goes on along the minus strand of NZ_NEJZ01000018.1, from coordinate 52,323 downwards.
GACAGCTTCATGCTGAAGTTAGGCTTGGTCTGCAGGTAACCGGCGAACTGGCGGGTGATTTCGCCGAAGTTCATGTCGGTGCCCAGCGGGCTCCAGGTGGCCGCGATTTTCTGGTTCGGGTCACGCCCTTCCATCATCAGCGGAACCCACTTCTTGATCACAGCCGGGTCTTCGGAGTACTGCATGCCGGCGAACAGCGGGCTCGCTTGCAGGGCTTCGTAGCGCTTTTTCAGGAACTTGATGTTGTCATCGCCCCACACGAAGCTCATGTGCGGAGTGGTGTTGATGAACGAACGAGGGTCTTTCAGGACGCCTTGACGAACCTGCCAGGCCCAGAACTGGCGGGAGACCTGGAACGCTTCGTTGATCTCGACAGCTTTCGGGATCGTGACGTTGCCCTTGTCGTCTTCCGGGGTGTAGTTCAGCTCGGCGAGTGCGGAGTGACCGGTACCGGCGTTGTTCCAGCCGTTGGAGCTTTCGAGGGCGACGCCGTCGAGGCGCTCGACCATCTCCATCGACCAGGTCGGTTCCAGCTCATTGATCCACACACCCAGGGTGGTGCTCATGATGCCGCCGCCGATCAGCAGGACGTCGACTTTCTTTGCTTCTTCGGCATTGGCGGACGACATCCCCATCGCCAAAGCCAGCCCCAGCAAGGCTGTGTTCACTTTTTTAAACATCTGTTGCACCTATGATAAAACGCCTTCCGCCCGCCGCTGTTGTGCGTATGCGTTCCCCCTTTTTCGCGACACTCAGGCCAGCGTCGCGGGTTCCGACACACTTCAATTTTGACGGGTGGGCACACAAGGCCGACTGGCTGCGTCGACCTCAGTTATATGTCCCTTCTGAACTGACTTTTTATCATTATTGGCTTCAGCTACTTGAGCGACAGGGGTTCTGCCTGGCCCGCCGAATAGCGCGCCCGACTGAATGGGGTCAAAACAAGTGGCGCGAAGAATATCACGTCATGGCAAACCCGCGCGTCTGTTCGCGACTCGATAGTCTTTATCCGTTCAAGGACTTATCGGCAGACAGCGCCCGAACATGACCCCGTCAGCGGCTCTGGCTTAAGCCTTTCAGCTGTTTGACAGCCTCTTCCAATCCGGCACCCGGACTTTCACCTGTTACAAATCGGGTCTCGGCACCACTCAGTTGTGCAGTCGGAAACTCCTCACAACCGAAACCGATCCACCGACTGCGCCAACTGCCCCGCCAGGTTCGACAGCTCATCCGTGGTAGTGGCCGTCTGACCGATCACCTTGCTGTTTCCCTCCGACATGCCCGCAATCATTTCCACCTGATGGGCAATCTCGTTGCTCGCCTGGCTCTGTTCGCCGATGGTGCGAGTGATGTCGTTGACCAGTTGCGTGGTGCTCAGGGTGGCGTCGAGGATTTCGCGGATGGCGCGTTCGACGTCGGCGGTGACGGCCATGCCCTTGTCGACCTGTGCAACACCGGCCTCCATGCTGCTGACGGCCTCGCGGGTGCTGTTCTGGATGCGCGCGACCATCGCGGCGATTTCCTGGGTCGAGGCGCTGGTGCGCGCCGCCAGACTGCGCACCTCATCGGCCACCACCGCAAAGCCCCTGCCCTGTTCACCCGCCCGGGCCGCCTCGATCGCCGCATTGAGCGCCAGCAGGTTGGTCTGGTCGGCGATGCTCTTGATCACCTGGATGATGTTGAAGATCCCTTCGGATTCCTGATCCAGGGTGCGGATCACCTGCGCCGATTGCTGGGCGGATCGCGCAATGTCGTCCATGTCGCTGACCACCTGATGAATCACCTGCCCGCCGTTTTTCGCCAGTGATTCGGCCTGGCTGGCCATGTCCAGTGCGCGCTCTGCGTGGCGGGTGATTTCCTCGATGCTGGCGGTCATCTGACTCGCGGCGGCCGCCATTGTGCCGGCGGCGGTACTTTGCTGCTGGCTGCTGTCGGCCACCTGATGGCAGCCGTGGCTCAGTTGTTCACTCATGCCACTGACGCCGTGAGCGTTGCGTCGCACCACGTCAATCATGTCCCGCAGGTCGTGCTGCATGGTGGCCAGCGTGCGGATCAGCGCACTGGCTTCGTCCTTGCCGGACGGTTCGGCGATCGGTTCGCTGAGGTTGCCGTGGGCGATGCTTTCGGCGATGCGGCTGGCGGATTTCAACGGCCCCATGATGCTCAGGATCACCCAGCGACCCTGGGCCAACAGCAGCAACAGGCTGGCGATCAGGACGATAGCGAGTGCGACATTGGCGTTGCGGATCGCCGCCCCGGTGCCTTCGCTGGTCTGCCGGGTATTGGTTTCGATCAGTTCGCTGAGGGAGGCCATCTGTTCTTCGAGCTGGCTGAATGCGGTGCTGAAGGTGCCCAGATGCTGCTGGGCGCTGTCCGGGTTTTCCAGTGCAAGGCCGACGATCTGCTCGCCGGCGCTGATGTAGGTATCGAGGCTGGGCTTGATCTGCTCCAGCCCGGACCTGATCGTCGGATTGAGCGGCAGCTTGAGGTTGTCACCCAGCACCTCGCGAAAATGCGCCGCATGCTCCTCAACCGAACGGCGCACCTCGTCCGCCGAACTCGTGCTTTTGCCCAGCCCCACCAGCATCGCCGAATACACATCGGCACGCAGGGCGTCGTGCATCATGTCGGCTTCCATGTGGTTGCGCAGCGCGCTCATGCTGACCGCGTTGTCACTGACCGCCGACGCCATCCGCTGATTGCCGACGTAACTGACCAGGCTCACGATCAACGCCGTCAGCAGGCTGGTCGCAATCAGCAACACCAAACGCAGTTTGATCGACACCGTGATTTCCTCTCTGGTCGCGCCACGCGGCGCCTTTCAACGCTTCAGTTAAGCCTATTTGCGTGAATCCGCCGCTTTAGAGCGTCGCAGGGTGTGTCGTTACATCCGGTAAAAACGAGGACTGTGCAGCACTTCTCGTTCTCGCTCGCTACCGCCGGGCCCGGCGTACGGAACTCCCGTGCTGTCCGGCACCTCTCACATTATGTGGTACTTCCTTTTCGCTTTACGCTGCTGGAGGAACACCGTCATGCGCCGTTTATTACTCGTTTCGTCTCTCATGCTGTGCCTGCCGTTCGGCTCGGCCCTTGCTCGCGTGGACGCAGGGGATGTCGCCACTTCGGCGGGGGTTTCAGCTTCGCTGTATTCGACCTTCAAGGATCACAAAATGGTGATTCCGGCCCGTGACGACTTGTCCGCATTCGTCGCCAGCGGCGGAACGATCCGTGGCGTGTACCTGGAATCGGTGCTGCAACAGGTGCGTCAGGACAATCCTGGCCTGAACGCCAGCGATGAAGAGCTGGCCAATGCCATCCTGGTTCACTACGAAGGTCTGTCGCAGTAACCACGGCACGTCCGATGATCGTGGCTGACGGATCCGCCACCGTTGTTTCCTGCCGATGGTCTGCACTGCCGATGGACGGCTGTCGAACCACCATGGGCAAAACCGTCTGAGGGCCTCTATGATGGAGGCCATGACGATTTCCGCCTCCCTCCGCTCTCCTTGCCCGCCGGGTCTATGCATCTGCGGGCGCGATCCGTTGCTGGATACACCCGGCGCGGATGTGCGCATCCTGCTGCTGACCCGCGAGGAGGAGAAGCGTCTGCTAGAGCGTCTGGAAAACCTCAAAGACCTCGCCGATCTTGAGCGTCTGCAAGGCAAGATGTTCGATCAGCTGGGGATTCGCGTGCTGATCGCACCGAAGTTCGGTGAAGTGCGGACGGTGCGAGGCGGCATCGAGATCGAGGTCGAAGAGCTGGCGGGGCTCTGCCGAAAAACCCGCAAAACCATTCCGGCCGCCATCCGCCGTGGCCTGGAAAACAATCCGCAAGTGGCGTTCGATCTGCTCAACGCTCACGACTTGCTGCGCGGCACTTGATCACTTTTTCATGCCCACCCGCTTGCGCATCTCGGCCGTGATGCTCTGCCGGGTTTTCTTCATCTGCGCCCAAGGCTCATCGCCCACCTCCGCGAGCCGTTCGTGAACGTTGCGCACGTTCCATTGATCGGCGCCCTTGATCTCGCCCACTTCGTCACGAAACAGCGGCACCGACACCGGCAACCTTTCGCGAGTACGGGCCGCGTAGGCACAAATGGTGGTGGCGCCCAGACCGTTGCGCAGGTAATCGATAAAGATCCGCCCCACCCGATTTTTCGGCCCGGACACCGCAGAAAAACGCTCCGGCAACAACTTCGCCATGTGAGTGACGATGGCGTGGCTGAAATCCTTGACCTCGTCCCAGCCATGCTTGCGGGTCAACGGCACTACCAAATGGATGCCCTTGCCGCCACTGGTCTTGAGGAACGCCTTGAGGCCCAGTTCATCGAGCACGGTCAGGGTCAGCGCCGTGGCTTCGACCATGCTTTTCCACGGCAGCGCCGGGTCCGGGTCGAGGTCCAGGACAAAGCGGTCGGGCTTGTCCAGATCCACCGTGGTGGCGTTCCAGGTGTGCAGTTCGACCGTGCTCATCTGCACCGCGCCAATCAAGGCTTCGGCGTTGTTGATCAGCATCACCGGCTGGCCGGTCAGCTCCTTGTCCAGCGTGCGGATGCCGGGGATCGCCAGGTTTTCGGCGTTCTTCTGGAAGAACAGCTCACCGCCGATACCGTCCGGCGCACGCACCAGCGCCACCGGGCGATCCTTGAGCTGCGGCAGAATCCATTCGGCAACGCTGGCGTAATACTCGGCCAGTTGCATTTTGGTGGTGCCGCTGCTGGCGTCGATCACCCGGTCGGGGTGAGTGATCCGCACCTTGCCGTCGGCCAGGCCGGATTGGGACGGCGCGGTTGATTGGGCCTTTGACGTTTTCATCGGTCTGGCGCGCTCCTCGGTGATGTCCTTGGCCGGTTTGTCCTCGCGCAAGCCATGGAACACGGCGTGGCGCACCGAGCCGTCCTGAGTCATTTCGGCAAACGCCACTTCCGCCAGCAGACTCGGCTTGAGCCAGTGCACCCCCTTGGCTTCGAAACCCGTGGGCGGATTGGCCACCGCCGGTTTCTTCACCCGCAGCGGTTTGAGCCGGGCAAGGATGCTCTTGAGGGTGGTTTCATTGAATCCGGTGCCGACCTTGCCGGCGTACCGCAACTCGCCGCTGTCACGATCATGCAGACCCAGCAGCAATGCGCCGAACGCACTGCGCGCGCCTTTCGGATCGGTGTAACCGACGATCACGAATTCCTGGCGGTGCTTGCACTTGAGCTTGATCCAGTCACTGCTGCGGCGCGACACGTAAGGTGAGCCTAGACGTTTACCGATCAAGCCTTCCATGCGCATCTGGCAAGCGCTGTTAAGCAATGCCTGCGGGGTTTCGTCGAACGCTTCGGAAAAGCGCAGCAGCGGATCTTCATGGGCTTTCAGCACCGTGGCCAGCGCTGCGCGTCGTTCCTGCACCGGCACCTCACGCAGATCGACGCCGTTGAGATACGGCACATCGAACAGGTAATAGAGGATGTTTTCGCTGCGCCCGGAATCGAACGCGTTTTGCAGGGCCTGAAAATCCGGCACGCCGTCTGCGTCGGCAACGACCATCTCACCGTCAAGCCACGCCGATTCCAGGCCCAGCGCCGCAAGGGCTTGCGCCTGTTTCGGCAATTTGTGCGTCCAGTCATGCCCATTGCGAGTGAACAACTGCACCTCTCCATGATCGATGCGCGCCATGATCCGGTAGCCGTCGAACTTGATCTCGTATTGCCAATCCCCTTGCGGCGCGCTCTCTACCAGGGTGGCCAGTTGCGGTTTGAGCTGCGCGGGGATATTGGCCTTGTGCGCGCCGGCGAGTTTGTCTGAGGCCGGTTTGCGCACAGCTTTCGACGAAACCTTCAATGGCTTGACCTGTTTTGCACTGAGGCGGGGTTTGTCGACGATCGTGCGTTCACTGAGCACGCTGTCGGGCTCGGCGACCAGCACGTCGTAGTCGCTTTGCGGGCGCGCGGCACTGTCCTGATGCTTGATCAGGAACCACTGCTCTTTCTTGCCCGGCATGTGAGTGCGCACCAGATTCCACACCCCGGCGAGCTTCTCGCCTTGCAGTTCGAATTTGAGCTTGCCCTTGGCGTAGGCCTTCTCGGGGTCTTCCAGCGGAATCCAAACGCCGCGATCCCAGACGATCACATCGCCAGCGCCGTAATGCCCCTCGGGAATGCTGCCCTCGAAGGTCGCATAGTCCAGCGGATGATCCTCGACGTGCACCGCCAGCCGCTTGACCTTGGGATCCAGCGACGGCCCCTTGGGCACCGCCCAGCTCTTGAGTGCGCCGTCGAGTTCCAGGCGAAAGTCGTAATGCAGGTGCGAGGCGTCGTGCTTTTGAATGCAGAATTGCAGGGCATGATCGCCGGCCGATTTCTTGCCCCGGCGGCGGTCGGCCGACGGTTCAGAGGTCGCCGAAAAGTCGCGCATCCGGTTGTAGTCGTCGAGATTCCTGCTCATCCTGCACCTGCCTTGTTTCAGCCAGTTCGAGTCACAGTCAGTGCTACCACGGCAATCCGGTCGACGCGCTGATAACCTGGATTGAGCAATTCTTCACCAAACACATCGGGATCGAGTTCGCGATAGGTCCAGGCGAAGCGTTTTTCATCCAGCCGTGGCAATACGGTATCGAGGAAGGGATCACGGCCATCGACCATCGCCACACCGGTATACAGCAGCAACGAGCCGCCGGGGCTCAGGCGATTGAGCGCCTGTTCGACGATCCGCAGTGACAGCCCCGCCCCCAGTGTTCCGCCACCGTGGCGGTAAGCTCGCCCGGCCGGATCGGCCATGTAGGGCGGGTTGGCGACGATCAGGTCGAACTCGCCGTCGACACCTTGCAGCACATCGCTGGCACGCACTTCGACATTGGCCACTTCAGCCAGCGCCGCGTTGATCGTGGTCAGGCGCAACGCGGCGGGATTGATATCGACGGCCAGCACTTGCGCTTCTCGCCGAGCTCGGCCAATCAGGATCGCGCCGACTCCGGCGCCGCAACCGATATCCACCGCACGGTGGATGGGCGCAAAGTTCTGCTGCAAATGGCTGTGGATCAGTTGGGCAAAGCGATAGGTGTCCGGGCCGAAGAACACCGAATCGGCGGCATCGGTTGGAAATCCGGAATGCACGAAAAGCAGGTCATCCAGGCTCGACCAGCGCACGCGGCTCTTCAAGCGCCCGTCGAACTGATCGATCACTTGGGCGTCCTGCAATTGCCGCTGTTCATCGGCAGACAGCAGGCCCGGTTCGAACGGGCGCGACCATCCGAATACATCCCGCAGGCAATCGGCGGCCTGCCCTTCGTCGCGCTGGTTGACCCGTTGATGGGTCAGCGGCGTCGGGGTGATGAAACGATAGCCGTCGGCCTGCAGGCGCCTACCCAGTTGCAGCAGCACAAGGTCGTTGGCGGTCAGTTGTTCTTCCTGATTCATTGATGATTCCTTAACGCTGGCCGGATTTGAGTTGGATGAAACGACGAGTAGCGAGCAGCCCGGCCGGATGTGCGTGCCGGGCCGGCGCAAGCCAGGGGATCAACGTCGCGATTTGGGTGTGCGCGTCCTGTCCCGGCAGTGCCGCATTCAGTCGCTGCACATCGGGGTCCTGTTCAGGCACCTCGATCGGCGCAGGGGCCGAGGGGCGGCGGCGGAACGCGACGGGTTTGTCCGCAGAAATCCAGTCACCGGCAATCCAGTCGTGTACCAGTTGTTTTTCATAAGCGCTGAACACGCCGAACATCGCCGCACCATCGCCATCGATCAATTGCCAGAAGCGACTGCCCTGTGGATCTTCGTGGCGCTTGATCCAGCCCTTGTTCTGCATGGCTTGCAGGAAGCCGGACAACTGCTGCGGGTCGGCCAGCCATTGATTGACGGTCTTGCCTTCGAAGCGGCAATAGTCGGAGTGCATGTGCTGAGCGAACGGACACTTGCGCTCAAGCATCGCCAACAACTCGCGCTCCAGGTCGAACCCCTCGATGATTGCGCGGCTGCCCTGTCCCAGGTCATTGAGTCGATAGCCCAGCGAGACCCGACGCAGGAAATCGCTGCGATCAGCCTCCAGAGGCAGCAGATCAAGCACGGCCTGAACGGCTTTCTGCGCATGGCCGGTACTGGCGTTGTCGATGGTGACGTGCAGGGTGAAATAGTAAGGATCGATCCCCAGCTCACTCAGTTCGTAGCTGCTGATCAACAGGTGCAGTGGCAATTGCTCGTAGCCAAGGTTGTAACCGATCACCTCTGGCAGAAAATCCATGCCGCAGGCGCCGAGGGCCAATTGCAGCGCGCCTTGCAGGTAACGTTCGTCAGGCAGCGGGCTGCCAGGTTCCAGACCGTGTTCGGCGAGCAATTGCCGGTAGATCACCACGTGATTCTGCGCCGGATTGCCCTCGCCCAATTCTTCAAGATAGGTGCTGATCAGAGTGCTGAATCGCGGATCGCGCCACTGTCCCAGCAAGCCGTAAAGCCAGGCGCCGTCGACCAGTTTGGTCGGCGCCACCGCTTGCAGAAAATACAGCGCATGAGCCTTGCAACTGAAAAACTGCCGCGCTCCTCCCGCTTTGCGTTGTTGCAGGTAGTCGGCATATTGCCGGGCAACATCGGCACAGTGCTGCGCCACCCAGGCATGCCAGAGCGCCGGATCGGTCGGCAGTTCTTCCTTCAATTGCGCGGCGCTTTTCAGATGGTGCTGCAAAAAGGCCTGCGCCAGGGGCTGAGTATCTTCATCGGACAACAGCGCTTCATGGATACGCCGCCACTCACCCAGTGAGTCGAGCGGTTGCGATTGGGCAGATTCATCTTGCAGGCGTGTCAGGACAGTCATGGCAATATTCTCGATCGATTGGCAGGACGCTCAGTCACTCGCCTCTACTGCAGCAGAGAGGCCTGGCGCGTCAAAAATTCAATCGGCTTGAAAATTGCCCTGACGGACGGAGCCTTCGACGCGCTCCTTGCTTGAACAGAACGGTCGAAGGCTGTGGGACGGGATGGTCAGGCCTCGCCCTTGGCCTGCTGCTCCAGGTGAACCTGCAACGCGGGATCGATCTGCAACGCCGCCGCCAGTTCATCCAGATAATTGCGCTCGGCGTCCTGCTGATCGTCAACCAGCATCACGCTGGCCAGGTACATTTCGGCGGCCATGGCCGGATCGTTCTGCGCCGCCTGGGCGACTTCGGTGGCATTCAGGGGTTTGGCGACTTCGTCGTCGAGCCATTGCTGCAAGTTCGGGTCGTCGGTATGGCGGCCGATTTCGCTGCTGATCAGGTGCTTTTCCGACTCGTCGATCCGCCCGTCAGCCTTGGCTGCAGCGATCAACGCACGCAACACAGCGTGGCTGTGTTCTTCGACTTGCGGGCCGGACAACAGGTCCGCGGTTTGCGGGGTTTGCTGCGGCGCAGCAGAAGCCTGACTGCGTTGCCAGGCCTGATACGCCTGGAACGCCATCATGCCCAGCGAGGCCAGAGCCGCATAATTGGTGCCGCCGGAACGACGCTGCGCTCCGCCGCCCAGCGCCCCGCCGCCTCCAAGCAGTCCACCGAGCAACCCGCCCAGGCCACCCAGCCCGCCGGCAGGAGAACCGCCGCCGCTGGTACCGCCACCGCCCAGCAGACCACCGAGCAATCCGCCCAGTCCGCCGCCGTTCGACGCGCCACCTTGTTGTCCCGCCGAGGCCTGGCCTCGCAGCAGTTGTTCGAGCAGATCACTGGTGTTCATGACGTCGTCCTCAGGCAAAGGTGCATGACTGCGTCAGGCAACGATAGTCCGCTTGATGCGATGTGCCAGCACCGTTGGGCTGACGTGGCCACGGGCGAGTGATTCTGCAGAGATTTTTTTCCCCGGCCAGCTAATCTTCATGAACGGGTGAACCTTGACCCGGCCCGACCGGTCGATACCTGCAACCCGACCCGGTTAGTCGCCACCCTTGCTGCGCAAAGGTTTACGCGGCTTGCTGCACTTTCTGGAGAACGCCTTCGTGATATCGACCGTCCACATCGCCAGGCTCAAGGCCTGGGGCGCCCATGGTTTCACAGCGACCGGCGTGGTCACCGCTTTTCTGGCCACCCTTGCCCTGCTGGAAAACCAGCCGATCCACTGCCTGATGTGGCTGGGCGTGGCGCTGATCGTCGACGGCCTCGACGGGGCGCTGGCGCGCAAGGTCAACGTGCAGTCGGTGCTGCCGAGTTTCGACGGATCGATCCTCGATCTGGTGATCGATTACCTGACCTACGTGTTCATCCCGGCACTGTTCATCTATCGCTACATTCCCCTGCCCGACTACACGCTGCTGCTGACCGTGTCGCTGATTCTGGTGTCGTCGCTGTTCTGCTTCTGCAACGTCAACATGAAAAGCAAGGACAACTATTTCGTCGGCTTCCCCGCCGCGTGGAACGTGGTTGCCTTGTGTCTGTACATCATCGATCCGGGGCCGTGGCTCACTTTCCTGACGGTGATCGGCCTGGCGCTGCTGACCGTGACCCGCATGAAATTCCTGCACCCATTCCGGGTACGCCGGTTCATGCCGATCAACATTGCGGTGACGGCAATCTGGCTGCTGTGCAGTCTGTCGCTGGTGCTGAACCACCCGGTGATCAACCCGCTGGTGATGGGCCTGTGGCTGCTGGCGTCGGCTTACTTCCTCGGCATCTGCATCTGGCGCACAGCGCTGGAGTGGTTTGACGGTGCGCATCTGAAATAGAAGCCATGTCGGGATCCCTGTGGGAGCGAGCTTGCTCGCGAATGCGGCGTGTCAGCCAACAGAGATGTTGAATGTCAGTCTGCATTCGCGAGCAAGCTCGCTCCCACAATGGCTTCAGCGTTTGGTGATGACTACCTCCAGATACTCACTCGGTACCACCATCGATCCCGCCCCCGCCCGATTCAGTCCGTCGATCAGTTGCGTCAATTCCCCTTCCAGCGCCTGCCCGCTCTCCGGCGGCAATGCCGCGAACGCCTTGTGCACCGGGCCGTACCAGTGGCGAAACACATCAATGAAATGCGCCGCCGAGCGATAGCGGAAGTTGAAGTGACGGCGAGTCACCTGCACCTGAAATTGGCGATCATCGAAGTGCGAATGCAGCCAGGCTTCCGCGCCCCAGTTTGAAGGTGGTTGCGCAACGGGGGGCGGTGGCAGGTAGCGGCCGAGGATCTTGAACATCTGGCCGACGAAGCCTTCCGGCGTCCAGTTGGCCAGGCCGATCCGTCCGCCACGGCGACAGACCCGACCCAGCTCCCTGGCCGCCTTGGCCTGATCCGGGGCAAACATCACGCCGAAGGTCGACAGCACTGCGTCAAAACTGGAATCGGCGAACGGCAACGCTTCGGCATCGGCAACCTGAAAGGTCACGTCCAGATGCTCGGCGCGCGCCCGGTCCTGGCCGCGCTCCAGCAGCGCCGCGACATAGTCGGTGGACGTCACCAGACAACCCCGGCGCGCCGCCGCCAGCGTGGCATTGCCATTGCCGGCGGCGACGTCCAGCACTTCTTCATCGCAGCGCAGGTCACAGGCCTCGGCGAGTGTTTCGCCGACGATCTGCAACGTGGTGCCGATCACGGCGTAGTCACCACTGGCCCAGGCGACCTTCTGGCGTTCCTTCAGGGCAGTGAGATCAATGGGGGTACTCATGAATGGATGCTCCACAGCATAGGGGTCATTCGGCGGTCGTCGGATCGATAATGCTCGTCACCCGGGACACGCTGTTGGCCGGAAATCCCCCACGCTTTGCGTGTTCACGCACCTGTTCTTCGTTGGGTGCGATGTACACGCAATAGATCTTGTCGGCAGTCACATAACTGTGCAGCCACTGCACCTCTGGCCCGAGTTCACGCAGCACGTTGCAGGACGTTTGCGATACGGCCTTGAGTTCTTGCTCCGATAGCTTTCCGGCTCCTGGAATCTCGCGTTCAATCACGAATTTCGGCATGGCAACCTCGCTTTCTTTTTATGGGTGTCAGAGCCATCGGCGGCCCTGCTCGCCCACTATCGCGCTGGCGCCGTGCGGCGTCCCTGCCAATCGTCCGGAGAGCCCGTAAAAACGGGCGCTGGCCGATGAATGGCGGGATTTTGTAAAGGCCCCGAAACACTGTCGGGGACAACGAACAATGGCTCATGGTGCGAGACCTGTGAGCCATTGAGTTTTGCGGTTTACGCAGCCGGCGCCTTGGCCTCTTTGAGCAGCTGCTGAATCATCTGCTCCTGCGCTTGGTAACTGCCTTCGCCAAAGTGGGTGTAACGCACCTGCCCCTTGGCGTCGACCAGGTAATGCGCCGGCCAGTACTGGTTATCGAAGTTGCGCCAGATTGTGTAATTGTTGTCGATGGCCACCGGGTAGGTGATGCCGAGCTTCTTCACTTGATCCTTGACGTTGTCGATGATCCGCTCGTAACCGTATTCCGGGGTGTGCACGCCGATCACTACCAGACCGTCCTTGCCGTACTTCTTCTCCCACTCCTTCACGTACGGCAGGGTGTGCTGGCAGTTGATGCAGTCATACGTCCAGAAGTCCACCAGCACCACTTTGCCGCGCAAGGACTCGGCCGTCAGTTCCGGCGAGTTCAGCCATTGCACCGCGCCGGACAGCGACGGCATCGCACCTCTGCCGGCCTCGTCTTCGGTCGAGTCCGCACGGACTTTGCTGACGAAGTAGTCCACCACCTTCGGCACGTTTTCCAGCACGCTTTTCTCGACCGTGGCCACGCCTTGGGACGAAGTGTTGGCCAGCAGCAAATTGTCCGCACCGGTGGCGATCACCGCCGCTGTCGCCAACACCGCAACACCCGCACCACGGCGGAACCAGCCAGTGAACGGAATCGACGGTTTCAGCCGGTTGACAAGGCCGCGACCGGCGAAAATCAGCGTCCCCAGCGACAGCGCACTGCCGGCGCCGTAGGCCAGCAGCAACAGGCTGGTCTGGGCGTTGGCGCCTTGCAGCATGGCACCGGTGAGAATCACACCGAGAATCGGGCCGGCGCACGGCGCCCACAACAGACCGGTGGCCACGCCGATCATGATCGAGGCCATGGGGCCGGTCTTTTTCCGGCTGTCCGGATCGAGACGATTGCCCAGCAGCACGAAGGGCCGCGCCAGCCAGTCACCGATGCGCGCGGAAATCAGTGACAGCGCAAACAGCACCATCACCACCAGCGCGATGTGGCGACCGGTGTTGCTGGCCTGAATGACCCACTCGCTGCTGACCACCGCCAGACTGGAGACAACGGCGAAAGTCAGGGCCATCCCGCCGAGGGTCAGCAGAATCGACGAACGGGTGCGGTCGGCACCGGCAAACAGAAACGGCACCACCGGCAGGATGCACGGACTGAGGACAGTCAACAGACCGCCCAGGAAAGCGATGAGAAACATGAGGTTCACCTTTTGAATGAAGGGTGTTCTGTCGACTGGATCGGAGGCCGTCTGTTACAGGCAGCCCCCTTCAATCCTCAAGCCGTCCGGCTTTCCAGCCACTGGCTTTGCGGGGTACGGCTGGCACCGTTTTCCGCCACCATCTGGCCTTGCGGCGTATGGCTGGAACCGTCGGCGGCCACCATCTGCCCCTGCGGTGTGCGGCTGGCGCCGTCGGCGGCGATCAGAGCGTCGCTGCCCGGTTTGGCCACCGGGGCCAGTTGAAAGCAGGTGCTGCTGCCACAGTTGTGCTGTTCGACGGCAGCGTTGGCGTGGGCCGCAACGCCGGCGAGGGAGAAGGCAACAGCGGTCAGATAGCGCGATACGTTGTTCATGGCGATGTTCCTTTTATAGAGAGGGGGTAATCAGTTGTCCTGGTTGCAGCCGTCGGCGAATTTGCGGTAGTCGAGCACCCGGGTCTTGCCGGCCGAGTCGAGGTAAGTCAGGCGGGCGTCGACGATGCCGCAGGTCATCGAGTTGTCCTGGGTCAGCGACACCACTTTCTGGATGTCCAGGTGACTGCCGTAGGAGTAGGTTTGCGGGGTGACATCGGCTTCGGCGCGGGCCGACAGGGTGCAGATGTTCAAAGCGGCAAACAGGCAAGCGGCAGCGATCGATTTGGTCTTGGTGTTCATGGCGTTTTCCTCGGGGCTTCAATGGTTGAATCGTTGAGTGGGCCGAGGCGTTCTGTGTGTGCCTCGATGGAGCTCATTTAAAGCTCGCGAGGTATCGCGCATGTGTCGGCAAATGCCGTGTATAAATCGCTACGTATCCGCGCGCGTGCGGGATACACAGCGATACAAAACCCTGTGAAAATCCGCTTTTTGCGTCGGCGTGTATCCGTCGCAGCGCTGGATACACTGCAATACAAAGGCAGGCAGGCGGCCTCGCGCAGGCTCGATAAACTGCCCGGCAATCCCCTTTTATTGAGGTTTGTCCCATGGAACATGTCGATCACATCCTGATCGTCGACGACGACCGCGAGATTCGCGAACTGGTCGGCAATTACCTGAAGAAAAACGGCCTGCGCACCACGGTGGTTGCCGATGGCCGCCAGATGCGCAGTTTCCTGGAAGCCAACACCGTCGACCTGATCGTGCTCGACATCATGATGCCCGGCGACGATGGCCTGCTGCTGTGCCGCGAATTGCGCTCGGGCAAACACAAGGCCACACCGATCCTGATGCTCACCGCGCGCAACGATGAAACCGACCGCATCCTCGGCCTGGAAATGGGCGCCGACGATTACCTGACGAAACCGTTCGCCGCCCGCGAACTGCTGGCGCGGATCAATGCCGTGCTGCGCCGCACACGGATGCTGCCGCCGAATCTGGTGGTGACTGAAAGCGGTCGGCTGCTGGCATTCGGTCGCTGGCAGCTCGACACCTCGGCCCGGCATCTGCTGGACACCGACGGCACCATGGTCGCGCTCAGCGGCGCGGAATACCGTTTGCTGCGGGTATTCCTCGACCATCCGCAACGGGTGCTCAGCCGCGATCAATTGCTCAACCTGACCCAGGGCCGCGACGCCGATCTGTTCGACCGCTCCATCGATCTGCTGGTCAGCCGTCTGCGCCAGCGCCTGCTGGATGACGCCCGTGAACCGGCCTACATCAAGACCGTGCGCAGCGAAGGCTACGTGTTCTCGTTGCCGGTCGAAGTCCTCGGAGCCCCTGCATGAATGTCGCCCTGCGCTGGCCGCGCACCCTCGCCTCCCGCTTGTCGCTGATTTTCCTGATCGGCCTGATCCTCGCTCAGGCGCTGTCGTTCGGCGCGCAATATTACGAGCGCTACGAAAGCGCGAAGAACACCATGCTCGGCAACCTCGAAACCGACGTCTCGACCTCGATTGCCATCCTCGACCGCCTGCCCGCCGAAGAGCGCCCGATGTGGCTCAAACGCCTGGCTCGCAAGAATTACGGCTATCTGCTGAGCGAAGGCAAACCGGGCACACCGCTGGATCCGCAGGACGTGCCGATTGCCGTCACCTCGATTACCGACGCAATTGGCGAGGCCTATCCGCTGACGTTCACCGATATTCCCGGCCCGATAAAACACTTTCAGGGCCACCTGCGCCTGAGCGACGGCAGCCCGGTGACCATCGATGTGCGCCCGTCGATGGTGCCGCTGTCGCCGTGGCTGCCGGTGGTATTGCTCGGGCAACTGGCGCTGATGCTCGCTTGTACCTGGCTGGCGGTGCGTATCGCCATCCGCCCCCTCACCCGCCTCGCCAACGCCGTGGAAACCCTCGACCCCAACGCCCACCCGATCAACCTCGACGAAAAAGGCCCGAACGAAGTGGCTTACGCCGCCCGCGCTTTCAACTCAATGCAGGCGCGCATTGCCGCGTACCTGAAAGAGCGCATGCAACTGCTCGCGGCGATCTCCCACGACCTGCAAACCCCGATCACCCGCATGAAGCTGCGGGCGGAGTTCATGGACGATTCGGCCGAGAAAGACAAACTGTGGAACGACCTCGGCGAAATGGAACATCTGGTGCGCGAAGGCGTGGCCTACGCCCGCAGCATCCATGGCTCGACCGAGGAAAGCCGGCGTACCAACCTGGATTCGTTCCTCGACAGCCTGGTGTTCGATTATCAGGACATGGGCAAGGAAGTGCAGTTGAGCGGCAAGAGTGAGGCGGTCATCGACACCCGCCCCCACGCCTTGCGCCGGGTGCTGGTCAACCTGACTGACAACGCGCTGAAATTCGCCGGCGCTGCCGAGCTGCTGATTCAGCGCGACGGGACCGGCCTGTCGATCAAGGTCATGGATCGCGGCCCGGGCATCGCCGAAGAAGAACTGGCCCAGGTGATGGAGCCGTTCTACCGCGTGGAAAACTCGCGCAACCGCAGCACCGGCGGCACCGGGCTGGGGCTGGCGATTGCCCAGCAACTGGCGATGGCACTGGGCGGGTCGCTGACACTGAGCAATCGCGACGGTGGCGGGTTGTGTGCGGAGCTCAGGTTGCCGCTGCATTCGTGATCTCTGTTTAAACAACACCGACCACCGGACGTCAGGGATGACGTCATATGAAGCCGGCGGCTACACCTCTCTCGGAAATTGGCGATTTTTTTGATCCGGTGCGTGGCTCTATCGTGGGTCACCGCCGCCGCGTTTAGCTCCGTTGGTCGCGACTGTCAGTTCTGTCAGTCGCAATCGTCAACTGATCGGTATGCGATGGCACCTCATACAACCGTATCGTGGAGCACGCATGAATCTGCTCGAATCCGTAACCCGAACCTGTCAGCGATTGGCTGCGGGTGGCTGGCGTTCGCTGATGCTGGCGCACGGCCTGGATATTCTGGCGTCTTCATTGAAGGCAGAACTGCTCAAGCCACTGACCATCAACCGGACTCTGGAAGGTTTCGAGGATTTCTGCCCTGACGGTTACCGTGCCATAGAGCCGGCCCGCCCCGCACATAGCCTGCTCTACCACGCGCTCGCTTCACCGCGGGTCACGGCTGACGAGACTGGACGGCAACTGCGGGTTTTCCCCACCCATGCTGAAATCGAAACGGTTCTGAACTACGTGTTCGGCATCCAGCCACCCACACTCAACGACCTGATGCAACAGGCTCAATATGCACCACTGTCGGTGGCGGTATTCGCCAGCGAATACCGCTGTGCCGACGACACGGTCCACGGCCAGCATGCCGATTTGTGTTTCTCCCGCACCGGGATAGCTCGCACAGGGACTGCAGCTGCCCGCTATGACGAACGCCTGCGATGCTTCCTGCCCTTCGTTGACGGTGATGCACACGGGATACGGGTGATGCCGGTGCATTACAGCGCCTATATCGCGGTGCAATTGAAGGGGGATGGCGAGCGTTTCGGGCCCATGGACTTTCAGGCGGGACTGGATGACGGGCTGGATTTCCAGGTGCCATTGCACAAGCTCTTCAATGGCGTGGAGTGTCTGTCTGGGCTGGATCTGAACCTGACGCTGGGTATCCATCACATCAACGAGAAGATCCGTCATGTGCACTTGCGCCACAGCGGCACTGGCTGGCAGGAACCAGAGATTTCCGAATATCCGTTCATCATCACCGAAGACCTGGCGGGTTGGGCAGCGCAGCCGGATCTGGGGCCGGGAGTTCTGTCTCCCGAGCCCAGGCCACATCTGGTCGAGCTGGCTCATTACAAGGGGCAACCACTGTCGTTCACGATGCCGGCGAACACCGGGGGGATGGTCCATGGCCGACATAAAGTGGGAGTCGATGGCCAGATCGAGGACCTGAATGATCGTGAAGATGTTGCCGAGCTGGTCAGGCAAGGTGGTTACCGTGCCCTGCACTATCAGGATGGCACCGCAGACGGTTATGTCCGGGCAATCTGTCCGCCCCTTACGGACGAACTGCCATCGAAGGCTGCCTACTCGGTCATCGGCGCCACGGATTACTTTCCGTTTTGTGTTCAGCGCCGGCTCCTGCACTGGGTGAAAGAAGAACCTGCCTTCTCCAGCCCCGATATCTGGCATGCGCGGCTGGAAGCCTTATCTAATGTGCGTAACTGCGCAAACCTTGGTTTGAAAGATCAGCCCTTCACGTCTGAGGATCGCGGGATCACCGCCATCGTGACGCTGCCGCACAAGTCGGCGCCGGGTCCAGCCTCCGGAACCTGGAGTCCCTCGCCCCCTCGCCCGTCTTCGTTACCGGACGCTGCCGCCGGAATTTTTGGTCCGGGCTGGGAGGTCGGTCAGGTCCGTCAGCAAGATATGGATGGAAACTGGATTCATATGCTGGCCGGTTATCAGATGGCGAGCCCCTTCTGTGAAGACAAGCGTATCTGTGCAGCACTCGGTTCCTACTGGCCAGGCGTTGCGCCGGACTCCGCCCGCACCTTCGAACCACGCTCCAGCCTGCACACCATCATCCCGTTGACCGATGCGGAAACCGGAATCGGCAACGTTGCCTGGGACAACCAGCCATCCCCGCAACTGATACAGGACCACGGCAGCACATTCGTCCGGTACCGCGCCTACGAATACAGCGATTACACACAAGTCGCCCTTGAAAACAGGTTCTCCCTGCAACAGACCGGCGCAATCACTCAGCAGCAATACCAGAACCGGATACTCTCGATGTACCGCGTATACAACGTACTCGGCGCAGGTACCGACAAGCTTCTGCGTCATGCGTGGCCGTTGCTGTCCTTCATCCACGTGCAGCGCCCCGATCCGGAACTTGATTCAGCGCAACAGCAGGTCGGCGTAACGTTGCGCGGGTGGGTCTTTCGCTTCCTGATGTACGAACGCGGCACCGTAAGCACGCCTGCCGAGGACTTCAGATGGAGGGATGTGCAGGTCAAGCGACAAGTGCGACTGTTTGTCAGCGCCGAAGCGATACTGGTCAAACACGAAGATGCTGCGTGGCGACTCGCCGATGAAGCCCTTTGACGTCGTGGTGATCGGCGCCGGTCCGGCAGGCTCTGCGGCGGCGATCAGCTGCGCCCAGCGTGGCCTGCGAACGGCATTGATCGAGCGTGATGAGTTCCCGCGATTTCGCCCCGGAGAAAGCCTGCATCCAGGTGTCGAACCTGTGTTGCAGCAGCTGGGCGTTGCCGGACAACTGTGTGCGCAGGATGCGTTGCGTTTCAGCGGGTACTGGGTGCAATGGCACGAACCGCTGCGCTTCAACGGTTTTGGTAGTGACGACAATGGTCCATGGCAGGGCTTTCAGATTCCCCGTGAAACGCTGGACACGACGTTATTGAAGCAGGCCGCAACGCTTGGAGTGAGGGTGCTTCAGCCGTGTCGCGCACTCGCAGTCCTCAGCGAAAAGCATCGCGTGACCGGCGTGCGAACCGATTCAGGCCCGTTGCACGCCGACTATGTGATCGATGCCAGCGGCGCATCCGCCTGGCTTCATCGACAACTGGGGTTGACCATCCGCCACTGTTCGCCACGTCTGATTGCGCGTTACGGTTATGTCCGGGGTTGTCCGTCCGTTTATCAGAACGCGCCGCACCTATCGGCGGATCCCAATGGATGGACGTGGATAGCAAAAGTGCAGGCCCATTTGACGCACTGGACGCATCTGACATTCGACGCGCCATACGTGCATTCCACGGCCGTTCCCCAACCGCTGCAACACTTGCCCATGCACGGCCCCCTCCACGGCGCCGATGTGACGTGGCGCATCAGTACGGCAGCAGCCGGTGGCGGCTACTTTACGGTCGGCGACGCGGCCAGTCAGCTCGACCCGGCCTCTTCCCATGGCGTACTCAAGGCCTTGATGACCGGAATGCAAGCCGCGCAGGCGGTGTACGACTGCGTCGGGCGGCCCTCCGTGCAATCGTCAGCTCAGAGGCAATACAGCCAATGGCTGGGCGACTGGTTCGAGAAGGACATGGCACAACTTCGTCACTTCTATCGCCTTCATCCCGATCCGCCGCGCTGGCTGCAACCTCGCGACTGACTCAGACAATGCCGATCACCCGGTCTTCATGCAGCTGCCGCAACAACGCCAGGCCGCTGTCCATGAACGACACCGTTCCCGGCAATCCCGCCTCCAGCGCCAACCCTTGCAGTTGCTCACGACCGCTCAGCAACGGGAACTCCTCGATCCGCTGCAACAACCGCCAGGCCAGCGGGCTCAACTCGGAAAATTTCACACGCCAGTCCGTCGTGCGCCGCACCAGCAAAAGCGTCGGTTGAGCCGGCGGCGTGGCCGGTTGATGATCCGGCCCGAGCATCTGCACCGGCCAGGTGTAAGCCAACGGCCAGGCCAGCGCCGACACTTGCAACGGCCGCTCCAGCAAATGCGCCGGATCACTCGCAGGCAAGGCTTCGGCGTCGGACTGCTGCAACACCATTTCCACCCATTCGTAATGCGCCAGTTCCACCAGAAACGCCGGCCACCCGCCCGCGTTCAACACGGCAGGTTCCGAGGCGAGATAGCTGACGAACTCCTCGGCGATCTCGCCGAATTTCGGTGTCTGCGCGCGGTAGTCCCGCAGGAAGCCACGAATCAATGTGCGCCAGCGCTCCTGGCCGATGATCCGGATCAGCACCGGAAACGTGCTGCCCAGCAGTTGCGAGACGTTGTTGAACACCAGGTCGCGATAGACATCGACCCGCGCCGCGTTCATGCCGGCCGGCGGCGCTTCGTGCTCGGGATCGCGCAGATAGCGGGTCAGGGCCTGTTGTTGCAGCAGAAGATTATCCACGCGGGGCTCCTTCGGTTTGCAGGCGGCGGATGGTTTGCAGTTCGGCCACCAGTTCAGAAAACGCCGGGAAATTGAAATCCCGCTCCAACAGCGTCGGCTGCGCGCCAAATCGGGCATAAGCGTCGGCCAGCAACGACCAGACCACCGGTTTGACCGAGGCGCCATGGGTGTCGATTTTCAGCGTGTCGGACTCATCAAAGTGCCCCGCCACGTGCATGCCGACGACCCGGCCCGGTTCAATGGCGGCCAGAAATGCCTGCGGGTCGGAACCATGGTTGATCGAGTTGACGTAGACGTTGTTGACGTCCAGCAGCAGGTCGCAATCGGCCTCACGCAGCACGGCGTTGGTGAAGGTCACTTCGTTCATGTCCTGCCGGGGGGCGGCGTAGTAGGAAACATTTTCCACCGCCAGTCGCCGGCCGAGAATGTCCTGGGCCTGGCGGATCCGCGCGGCGACGTGGTGCACCGCCTCTTCGGTGAACGGCAACGGCAGCAGGTCATAGAGATGACCGTCGTCGCTGCAATAGCTCAGGTGTTCGCTGTACAACGGCACTTTGTGATGATCGAGAAAGGCCCGCACTTCCCGGAGGAACCCGACGTCCAGCGGCGCCGAACCACCGAGCGACAACGACAGCCCGTGGCAGGACAACGGATATCGCTCGGCCAGCTCGCGCAATGCAGCGCCATGGGCTCCGCCGACGCCGATCCAGTTTTCCGGGGCGACCTCGAGAAAGTCAAAATCGCCGGTGCGCGCGGCTTGCAGGTCTTTCATCAGGCCGCGACGCAGGCCGAGCCCGACGCTGGCCTGCAAGGTGGGATGGGGAATCTGCATGGGCAAGTACTCTGTTTGGGAGCCGCCAGATCAGCGACTGACCATTGCAGTTAATGCGCCCACTGTGTCGCTGCTGTGTTCGACCGCCGGAACAATTGGCACCTTGTGTATCCAACAGCCACAGAGATACACAGCGATACATGACCACCACGGATTCCAACAGCGGCTAGACTCAATCAGTACCCAGTCGAGGGGGCCGCAGGACAGCAGTGTCGCCCTGCCCGTTTCCACGACCACCGCCCGGTGGTGAATGCCTCGACACCCACCGCCACCGGACTGTGATCCTGTCAAAGGAGCACATGAAATGGACGAGGCCAGACTCAACGAATTCATGGGCAAACTGGTCAACGACATGGGTGGCGCGGCGATGCTGGCCAATGTCATTGTCGGCGAAGAACTCGGCCTCTACCGGGCAATGGCCGACAGTCAGCCGATCAGTCCCGAGTCCCTCGCTGCAAAAACCACCTGCAATCCGCGACTGGTACGCGAATGGCTGAGCGCCCACGCGGCGTCCGGCTATATGGAACACCACGACGGCAAATTCCGTCTGCCGGAAGAACAGGCGCTGGCCCTGGCCAAGGAAGATTCGCCGGTGTACGTGGCCGGCGGGCTCGGCGTGGTGGCGTCGTTTTTCCATGACAAGGACAAACTGGTCAAAGCCATGCGTGGCAACGGCGCCCTGCCCTGGGGCGATCACCATCCGTGCATGTTCACCGGCACCGAGCGCTTCTTCCGGCCAGGCTACAAGGGGCATTTGATTGCCGAATGGTTGCCGTCGCTGAACGGCGTGGTGGCCAAACTTGAAGAAGGCGCCAAGGTCGCCGATGTGGGCTGTGGGCACGGAGCGTCCACGGTGATCATGGCTCAGGCGTATCCCAACTCGCGGTTCGTTGGCTTCGACTATCACGCGCCTTCGATCACCGTCGCCACCCAACGGGCCGAAGAAGGCGGGGTCAGCAGTCGCGCGCGGTTCTTCCAGGGTACGGCGAAAAGCTATCCCGGCGATGACTATGACCTGATCTGTTATTTCGACTGCCTGCACGACATGGGCGACCCGGTCGGTGCGGCGAAGCATGCCTACGATTGTTTGAAGGACGACGGCACGGTGCTGCTGGTCGAGCCGTTTGCCAACGACACCCTGGACGAAAACATCACGCCGGTCGGGCGTTTGTTCTATGCCGCCTCAACGTTTATCTGCACGCCAAACTCGCTGTCCCAGGAAGTGGGCCTCGGCCTCGGTGCGCAGGCGGGCGAGTCGCGCTTGCGCAAAGTGTTCACCGAAGCCGGCTTCAAACACTTCCGGCGGGCAACGCAGACGCCGTTCAACCTGATTCTGGAGGCGAGAAAGTAACCTCGGGCAGCGGACGCCTCTGAAAAGAGGCGTCCGTCGGTGCTAACCTGCAAGGCACTTACAGCCTGCGGAGCGCTGATCATGCTCGACCGTCCCTTCGTCGACCCACTCGATTATCTGCAACAGGTCATGGCCGACGGCGACTTCATTGTGCTGACCGGCGCCGGTATCAGCACGCCGTCGGGCATCCCGGACTACCGCGACACCGACGGTGTGCGCCGTGGCCGGCAGCCGATGATGTACCAGGAATTCCTCGCCGCCCCGCAATCGCGCCGGCGCTATTGGGCCCGGGCCATGCTCGGCTGGCCGCGCGTGCGCCAGGCACGGCCGAACGCTGCCCATGAAGCGCTGGCCAGCCTGCAAAGCCAGGGGCGGATTGGCGGATTGATCACCCAGAATGTCGACACCCTGCACGATCAGGCCGGCAGTCACGATGTCATCGAACTGCACGGCAGCCTGCACCGGGTGTTGTGTCTGGATTGCGGCCAGCGCAGCGAGCGGGACTCGATTCAGCAATTGATGGAAACGCAGAACCCTTACCTGGCGGGTGTCGATGCCGTGCAGGCACCGGATGGCGATACCTTGCTCGACCCGGCCTTCGAGGCGCGGTTCCAGGTGCCGCATTGTCCGCATTGCGCAGGCGAACGGATGAAGCCGGACGTGGTGTTTTTTGGTGAAAACGTGGCGCAACCGACGGCGGCGCGGGCCATGGCGCTGGCGGAAAATGCCGCCGGGATGCTCGTGGTCGGCTCGTCGCTGATGGCCTATTCGGCGTTTCGCCTGTGCCGGGTGATTGCGGATCGGGGCAAACCGCTGATTGCGATCAATCTGGGGAAGACCCGGGCGGATGAGTTGCTGGATTTGAAGATTGAGGGGTCGTGCGAACAGTTGCTGCCGCTATTGGCACAACGCCTCAATGCTCAGCCTTAAGGATGTCGAACAACGCCTGAGCCGCTGCCGACAATTCATTCCCCGAATCCGTCAGCACGCCAATCGCCCGCTCCACCACCGGCTCGTGCAAGGTCAGGCAATGCGCGCCCAGTTCGCGCATCTGCCCGGCACACAATGCCGGCACCGCACTGACGCCCAGTCCGCTCGCCACCATCCGCCCCACCGTCGCCAGTTGATGGCTTTCAAACTCCACCGGCAGTTTCATCCCTCGGGCCTGCAAGTGTTCTTCCAGCATCACCCGCACCGTGGACGGTCGTTGCAGGGTGATGAACGGTTCCTGCAGCAACGTCTGCCAGTCAATGTCACTGCGACCCGCCAGCGGCGAATCCTGCGGCACCACCGCGACGAAACGATCCCGGTAAAGCGGCGTGAAGCTCAGCGAAGTGTTCTGCATCGGCTCGAAGGCCACGCCAAGTTCGACCTGACGATCACGAACCATTTCCAGCACTTGCTCATTGATCACGTCGTTGACCGTAACGTTGACGTTCGGATAACGCGCGCGGAAGGTCTTGAGGATCGGCGGCAGCAGGTTGCCGGCAAACGACGGCATCGCCGCCAGCGTCACTCGCCCGCGTTGCAGGCTGAAGCGCTGGCGCATTTCGTCTTCGGCGTTGTCCCAGTCGGCAATCAGGCGCCGGGCCAGCGGCAGCAGCGATTCGCCCTCCGGGGTCAGCGCCACATTGCGCGTGTTGCGGCTGAACAGACGCCCGCCCAGCCCCTCTTCCAGCGCCTTGATGGTCAGGCTCAACGCCGATTGCGACAGGTGCAGGCGCTCGCAAGCCACGGCGAAACTCAGGCTCTGGGCCACGGCGAGAAAGGCGCGGATCTGCTTGATGGTCATGAACGATTCACTCAAGGGACTAAGCTGAACACCTCATTGATCGTTCCCACGCTCTGCGTGGTAACGCAGCCCGTGACGCTCCGCGTCACTGGGATGCGGAGCGTCCCCGGAGGCATTCCCACGCAGAGCGTGGGAACGATCAACGAGGCCAATATTGAGCTTTATCAATCAATCAACCTTAAAAATCAACTTAACAAATATATCCTCCAGCGCGACACTCCAACCATTCGGCTAGCCAGCCGCCCGACAAACAATAAAAGAGGTGCATATGGCAGGTTTCGACAAGCGCGTGTATTCCTACGAGGAAGCCATGGCAGGTCTTGAAGACGGCATGACCGTGATCGCCGGCGGCTTCGGCCTGTGCGGCATTCCGGAAAACCTGATCGCCGAGATCAAGCGCAAGGGCACCCGTGACCTCACCGTCGTTTCCAACAACTGCGGCGTCGATGGCTTCGGCCTCGGCGTGCTGCTGACCGACCGTCAGATCCGCAAGGTGGTCGCTTCCTACGTCGGCGAAAACAAACTGTTCGAAGAGCAACTGCTCAAGGGCGACATCGAAGTCGTCCTGACCCCGCAAGGCACCCTGGCCGAAAAAATGCGCGCAGGCGGCGCCGGCATCCCGGCCTTCTTCACCGCCACCGGCGTCGGCACCCCGGTCGCCGAAGGCAAGGAAGTGCGTGAATTCCACGGTCGCAAGTACCTGATGGAAGAGTCCATCACCGGCGACTTCGCCATCGTCAAAGGCTGGAAAGCCGACCACTTCGGCAACATCATCTACCGCCACACCGCCCAGAACTTCAACCCGCTGGCCGCCACCGCCGGCAAGATCACCGTGGTCGAAGTCGAAGAAATCGTCGAACCCGGCGAACTGGATCCGGCACACATCCACACGCCCGGCATCTACGTCGACCGGGTCATTTGCGGCACGTTCGAAAAACGCATCGAACAACGCACCATCCGCAAATAATCCAGGCTGACGGAGAACAAGAACATGGCACTTACCCGCGAACAAATGGCTCAACGCGTCGCCCGCGAAATGCAGGACGGCTTCTATGTGAACCTCGGCATCGGCATTCCGACCCTGGTCGCCAACTACATCCCCGAAGGCATGGAAGTCATGCTGCAATCGGAAAACGGTCTGCTCGGCATGGGCCCTTTCCCGACTGAAGAAACCATCGACGCCGACATGATCAACGCCGGCAAACAAACGGTGACCGCGCGTATCGGCGCATCGATCTTCAACTCCGCCGAATCCTTCGCGATGATCCGCGGCGGCCACGTCGACCTGACCGTACTCGGCGCGTTCGAAGTGGATGTACAAGGCAACATCGCCTCGTGGATGATCCCCGGCAAACTGGTCAAGGGCATGGGCGGTGCGATGGACCTGGTGGCCGGCGCCGACAACATCATCGTGATCATGACCCACGCGTCCAAGGACGGTGAGTCCAAGTTGCTGAGCCAGTGCAGCCTGCCGCTGACCGGCGCCGGTTGCATCAAGCGTGTACTGACCGACCTCGCGTATCTGGAAATCGAAAATGGCGCTTTTGTCCTCAAGGAACGCGCACCTGGCGTCAGCGTCGAGGAAATCGTCGCCAAAACCGCTGGTAAGCTTGTCGTCCCGGATCACGTACCGGAAATGCAGTTCGCTGCCGAGTGAGGAATTCGAAAATGCAAGACGTCGTCATTGTTGCCGCCACGCGTACCGCGATCGGCAGCTTCCAGGGTTCGCTGGCCACCGTCTCCGCCGTGGATCTGGGCGCAGCGGTCATCCGCCAGTTGCTTGAGCAGACCGGTCTGGACGGTGCTCAGGTCGATGAAGTCATCATGGGCCAGGTGCTGACCGCCGGCGCCGGCCAGAACCCGGCGCGCCAGTCGGCGATCAAGGCCGGCCTGCCCCACGCCGTTCCGGCCATGACCCTGAACAAGGTCTGCGGCTCGGGCCTCAAGGCCCTGCACCTCGGTGCACAGGCGATCCGTTGCGGCGACGCGGACGTGATCATTGCCGGCGGCCAGGAAAACATGAGCCTGGCCAACTATGTGATGCCGGGCGCGCGCACCGGTCTGCGCATGGGTCACGCGCAAATCGTCGACACCATGATCAGCGATGGTCTGTGGGATGCGTTCAACGATTACCACATGGGCATCACTGCCGAGAACCTGGTCGAGAAATACGGGATCAGCCGCGAGCAGCAGGACGCCTTTGCTGCCGCATCGCAACAGAAAGCCGCTGCTGCCATCGAGGCCGGTCGCTTCGTCGATGAAATCACCCCGATTCTGATCCCGCAGCGCAAAGGCGATCCGGTGGCGTTCAAGGTTGACGAACAGCCACGCGGCGACACCACCGCCGAATCCCTGGCCAAACTGCGTCCAGCGTTCAAGAAGGACGGCAGCGTCACCGCCGGCAACGCTTCATCGCTGAACGACGGCGCGGCTGCGGTCATTCTGATGAGCGCCGAAAAAGCCAAGGCCCTGGGCCTGCCGGTGCTGGCGAAAATCGCCGCCTACGCCAATGCGGGCGTCGACCCGGCGATCATGGGCATCGGCCCGGTTTCCGCCACTCGCCGCTGCCTGGACAAGGCTGGCTGGAGCATCGGCCAGCTCGACCTGATCGAAGCCAACGAAGCCTTCGCCGCGCAATCGCTGGCGGTGGCCAAGGATCTGCAATGGGATCTGGACAAGGTCAACGTCAACGGCGGCGCCATCGCCCTCGGTCACCCGATCGGTGCATCGGGCTGCCGTGTGCTGGTGACTCTGCTGCACGAAATGATCAAGCGTGATGCGAAAAAAGGTCTGGCGACCCTGTGCATCGGTGGTGGTCAAGGCGTGGCCCTGGCGCTGGAACGCGCGTAAGCGCAAAACAGGTTCAACAGCGGTCGGCGGATCCACGACATCCACTGCCCGTTGGCAACAAACCCGGTACGGCTCACGTCGCACCGGGTATTTTTTCGCCTGCGGTTCAGCGAATCAGACGGCCATTTGCAGAATCAGCCACGCATTGGCTCCGCTGATCACCGCAAACAATCCCCACGCCAGAACCTTGGTAGGCAACCGGTTCACAAACGGCCCCATCAGCTGTTTGTCATTGGTCATGCGAATCAGCGGATACAGCGCAAACGGCAATTGCAGGCTCAACACCACCTGGCTCAGCACCAGCAACTTGCCCACCGCGCCGTCCCCCATCAGCCATACGCCGATGAACGCCGGAATCAGCGCCAGTCCGCGGGTGATCAGGCGTCGCTGCCAGCAGGGAATGCGCAGGTTCAGATAGCCTTCCATGATCACTTGTCCGGCGATGGTGCCGGTGAAGGTCGAACTCTGCCCCGAAGCCAGCAACGCCACACCGAACAGCACGCTGGCCAGCGCGCCGCCCACCAGCGGGTCGAGCAAGTGATAGGCGTCCTGAATATCGACTACATCGGTGTGCCCGGACTGATGGAAGGCTGCCGCCGCGAGAATCAGGATCGCCGCGTTGACCAGCAACGCCAGCGCCAGCGAACCGATGGTGTCGATGCGCGCCAGTTTTACCGCGTCCTGCTTGCTGGCCAGATCCTTGCCGATCAGTCGCGTCTGCACGATCGAAGTGTGCAGGTACAGGTTGTGCGGCATGACGGTGGCGCCGAGGATGCCGATGGCCAGATACAACGGCGCCGCATCGCTGATCGCCGACAGTGACGGTTTGAAGCCTAGGGCGACGTCTGGCCAGTACGGTTTGATCAGCAGCAATTCAACGAAGAAACACGCGCCGATGGTGCCCACGAGCACCAGCATGATCGCTTCCAGTCGGCGGAAGCCACGGTTTTGCAGGGCCAGCACCAGCAACGTATCGAACGCTGTCAGCGCGATACCGAATGTCAGCGAACAACCCAGCAGCAAGTGAAACGCCAGCGCGCAGCCGAGTACTTCTGCCAGGTCTGTCGCGATGATCGAGATTTCCGCCAGCACCCATTGCAGCCGCGCAGTCGGAGTGCTGTAACGCTCGCGGGACAGCTGCGCCAAGTCACGCCCTGTGGCAATACCCAGCCGCGAACACAGACATTGCACGACCATGCCCGACAGGCTCGCCAGCAACACCACGAACAACAGGCTATAACCGAAGCGCGAACCGGCCTCGATCGCGGTGGCCCAGTTGCCCGGGTCCATGTAGCCGATCGACACCAGCAGACCGGGACCGGCAAAACGCAACACGCGCTTGAAGAACGAGGCATTGGGGTCGACCGGGACACTGCCGGCCACCTCCGGCGGGCAGAACGGCGCCGTGGCGATTTTGGGCAAGCTGAATTTCACGCACACATCCAGAAACAAGTCGAAAGACGCAGCTTAGACGTTTCAGTCGGCGTGCCCAAGAGCAGATCTGCTGCGCTCAGGGTTTCGCGTTGCCAAGCAATTGCTGGCGCAACTGGGGACTGCGCGTGCGCGGGTCGAGCCAGATGTCGAAAAACGCCCGGGCAAACTGCGGATCATCGATTTCATGCTGCAACTGTTGACCGACAAAAAACCGCGCGCCCTGCCCCGGCAGATACACCCCGGTGATCCGCGTGCCGGCCTGGACGTCGACGAACGATTGCTGCATCTGGGCCTGCCAGACCGCCAATTGCGCCGGGCTGATGGAAGCACCGGCCAGGCGTTTGATCTCATCGACACTGGCCTTGACCAGATCATCGCGAGACACGTTGCGCCGGTAGATCAATTCCAGGGCGAAGGGCTGACCGTCGGCCAGTGGACGCGCGGCACTCCACAGCCGAGCGTTATAAATGTCGAAACCGAACACACTGAAATCCCCGGTGCCGATGATCTGCGCACCGGGCACCGCATCCTGCCAACTGGCCCAGGTCGGCGTCAGCAACAGCGCCCACAAGCCGACTCCGCAACATCCACTCAACACCTTCGGTGTTCTGCTCATCGCGGTAATGACTCCGGTTAACCCTGATAGTCAGAGCATAGTCGGCGATCTCGCCCGGCACTTTGTATACATTTATTGCATGCATTTGCAGCAATCCACCAACGACAGTGCTAACGTGGCCCTCATTGACCCGATGGAGCGACCTGCGTGCTGATCCTCAAACTGCTGCTGATTCCCGGTTTCCTGCTGCTGATTTCCCTCGCCGGCAAGCGTTGGGGCCCCAGTGTCGCCGGGTGGCTGTCGGGATTGCCGGTGGTGGTCGGGCCGATTCTGTTTTTCCTCGCCATCGAGCAAGGCCCGGCGTTCGCCGCGCAATCGGCGATTGCGGCGCTGTCGGCCATGTTTGCGATGATCGCGTTTTGTGTCACTTACGCGCAGGTTGCTCAGCGCGCCAACTGGCCGTTGGCATTGGTTGTTTCTTTATCGGTCTGGGCCGTGTTGGCGCTGATCCTGTCGCTGATTCCGGCGTCGCTGCCCTTCTCCATCGCTGCCGCTGCGACCGCCCTTCTTGCTGCGCCGTACCTGTTTCCCAAGGTGCAACCGGTGGTCGGCGGTCCGGCGCCGAAGTCGGACAAACTGGTCTGGCGGATGATCGCCGGGGCGGCGCTGACGCTGGTGGTGACGATGCTGGCCAGCACCGTCGGCGAGCGCTGGAGCGGTCTGCTCGCGGTGTTCCCGGTGTTGGGCAGCGTGATGGCGGTGTTTTCCCAGCAGACCCGTGGCCCGGCATTTACCGCCGCATTGTTGCGAGCGACGGCGACGGGAATGTATTCGTTTTCGGCGTTTTGTCTGGTGTTGGCGCTGACGGTTCCAAGCCTGGGTTTCGGCGGTTTCGTGGTGGCGGTGGCCGTTTCGGTGGCGATGCTGGGCGTCACCCGGCAACTGTTGGCCAGACCGGCGCCGGCACCGTCACCGAACTGACCCCGACCGGACAAACCGCGCTGGAGTGCCGGGCACGCTCCATGGGATGATCGCCGCCCAAGCGCGACCATCCCTCGGAGATTCGAATGTCATTGCTTAGCAAGAAAGCCGTCGTCCTGTTGCTGGCGGCGGTGGCCGGTTTCGGCGCCATCAATGCTCAGGCAGCCAAGGCCAAAGAGAAGGCTGTCACCGAGAAAGTCTCGATGCTCGACGGCAAGTTCAGTTTTGTTCTGCCCAAAGGCTTCGTCGGCGACCCGCTGCCAGCCGGGCCGACCGGTGCCAAGGGCACCATGTACAGCAACGACGCCACCAAGACTGTGGTCATCGTCGCCGAAAACCAGATTCCCGAAGGCAAAAACGTCAAGGACAACGACAGCGCGTTCCTCGACGGCACGGTGTCCGATTTCATCGATGCCCAGCACAAGGCGATGCCCGACTTCAACAAACTCAGCGAAAAGAGCCTGACCCGCAAAGGCAATGGCCTGGGCTTGCGTCAGGTCGACAGCACCGCCACCCAGGGCGGCGGCCAGACTCTCAACACCACATTGCTGGCCGGCTCCGGCACGCGCATGGCGCTGGTCCAGGTAATTTCCCGGGTCAGCGACAAGAGCGGTCACGAGGCGCTGGTGAAAACCATCCTCAAGGAAAAGTGATGCTCAGGGATTGAGTTGCTGCAGCCAGTCGTTCAGATCCCGCAGTTCGGCCGCACTGATACTGTGGCCAACGCCGGGGTAGGCATGAAGTTGCGGTTTGTAATCCAGTTTCTCCAGCAGCGCTTTGGCCGCTGTGGCGCCACTGTAAGGCACGCGGTCATCCGCCGTGCCATGGCCGATGAAGATCGCCAGCGGCGGATGCTGTTGCTCTGACTTCAGCTCACCCTTGAGCACCGGCAACACTCGCCCGCTCAACGCGGCGATGCCGGCCACCACCGCCGGCTGCCGCAGCCCGACCTCGTAGGTCATCATCGCGCCCTGGCTGAAGCCGATCAGGTACACCTTGTCCGGTAGCGCGTGATATTTCTGCGCCGCAGCGGCGATAAAGGCCCGCAGTTTCTGGCTGCTGGCCTTCAGATCATCGGTCTCGCCGTTGTAGGCGCCTTCGCCTTTCTTGCGAAACCACTGGAAACGCCCGTCTCCCAATGCCATCGGTGCCTGCACCGACAGGTAGTTGTACTGCTTGGGCAACTGGAATTTCATGCCGATCAAGTCCGCTTCGTTGCTGCCATAGCCGTGCAGGAAAATCACCAGCGGACGCTGTTCGGCATCCGGGTGCACCTGGGCCAGGTAGTTGAGCGGCAGATCGTTTTGCAGCGAGGTCTGAGCCTGAACGGCAGTGGACGCCAGCAGCGTCAACAGCGCAAACACCTTCAACATAAGCCTTCCTTCACACAGTGCAGGGTTCGGGGCAGAGCCTAACACTGTGATCCGGATGACGGGGTATCAGTCGTTGATCAGCTTGCCCGCCCGGATCGGCTCGCGCCCCGCTACTTTCGCCTGCCAGATACCCGGCTGGGTGTAGCGACCGCGATCGATGGCGAACAACACGCCGCTGGTGCCGGCGCGCACGGTGGTCACGCGGTCGTTCAACGGGTCGACCACTTCGAACAGCGCATCGCCGCGCTCGACCCATTCACCGGCATCGCGCAGGAAACTCACCACGCCGTGGTGCGGGGCGAACAGGTATTCGGTGCCTTCGAACGGCATGCCTTCGCAGCAGGCTTGCGGCGCCTTCGGCCATTCGCCGCTGATGAAGCCCTGCTCGGCCAAAAAGCCCAGGATCGCCTCGCAATTGGCCTGAGCCTGATCGACGCGGGTGTCGCCCATGCTGCCCAGTTCCAGGGTGGTGGCGAGGTTGGCCGGTGGAATCGCAGCGTTCGGGAAGGCCCGGGCCAGGCGCAACCACGGCGAGGAGCAGGACTCGTCGAACGAACTGCCGCCAGAATCTTCACACAACAGTGCCACGCCAGCCTTCAGGCGTGCGGCGAGGGATTGCCACTGCGGCCAGTGTTGCGGCAGTGCGTAAAGATGAATCGCGGCGTCGAAATCGCAATGCAGATCGAGGGTGATGTCAGCCTCACAGGCGTGGCGCAGCAACAGACGGTGCAGCGCCTCCAGTTGCGAGGCTGGCGCTGGCAGTTCGTCGAGGATCTGGCCCATGGTCTGGCGGATCAACGCAATGTTGGTCTGGGCATCACTGCCCAACTGCTCGCCGATACGCTCAGCCACCGGCGCGCTGAGTTCGACGAAGGAGCGGTTGAAGTTCTTGCCGCTGCCCAGCTCGAAGCGCCCCATGTGGCTGCCTTGCAGATGCTGATCGAGACCGATCGGGTTGGCCACCGGCACCAGTTCGACCACGCCTTGCAACTGGCCGTTGCTTTCCAGTTCGGCCAGGCGCTTTTTCAGCTCCCATGCGGTGCGCATGCCCGGCAGTTCATCGGCGTGCAGGCTGGCCTGGATGTAGACCTTGCGCGGGCCGGCGCCGTAACGGAACACGCTCAGGGAACGTTCGCTGCCCAGGTGGCTCCAGGGCAGAAGATGGTCGATGCGTTGCATGGGGAACTCCGGAAATTCTGTGGTCGCTGCCAACGCAGTGACCGCATTGAAAATGTGCTGACAGGATAAATCACGGGCGAAAAAAAAGTGGCCACCGCGTCAACGGGGCCACTTTTTCTACGGCGTATTAATGGCCGTACACGTCAAAGTCGAAGTACTTGTCCTGCACTTGCTTGTACTTGCCGTTGGCGCGGATTTCATTGATGGCCGTGTTGAATTTCTCTGCCAGCTCGGTATCGCCTTTACGCACTGCGATACCGGCGCCACCGCCGAAGTACTTGGCGTCTTCGTAGGTCGGGCCGACGAATTCAAAGCCTTTGCCTGCATCGGTTTTCAGGAAGCCGTCGCTCAGGTTGACCGAGTCGGCCAGCATCGCGTCGATACGACCGGAGACCATGTCCAGGTTGGCTTCCTGCTGCGAGCCGTAACGCACCAGCTCGATGCCGGCCGGCACCAGCACTTCGGTGGCGTAACGGTCGTGGGTACTGGCGCGCAGCACGCCGACTTTCTTGCCTTTGAGTTCGACCAGCGGGTCTTTCACGCCAGAGCCTTCCTTCATCACGAAGCGCGCCGGGGTGTGGTAGTACTTGATGGTGAAATCGACGTTTTTCTTGCGGTCGTCAGTGATGGTCATCGAGGACAGGATCGCGTCGATCTTCTTCACTTTCAGCGCCGGGATCAGGCCGTCGAACTCTTGCTCGACCCAGGTGCATTTGACTTTCATCTGCTCACACAGCGCATCGCCGATGTCCACGTCGAAACCGGCCAGTTTGCCGTCAGGGGTTTTCATCGAGAATGGCGGGTAACCGGCTTCGATACCGATACGGATCGGTTTGGCGTCTTCGGCCACGGCGGTCAGGGACAACATCGACAGTGCCAGGGCACCGAACATAACCAGCTTTTTCATTTATTACTCCCGTGTGCGGAGGCTTTTATTGGCAGCTTTCGATTGTCAGGTTCGGCCTTGGGCTGTGTCGCGCAAAGAAACCGAAGTGGCCGGCAGTCTATGGCGGCGCGCACGGGGCAAATTGTTTTTAAGCGACAAATACTTACAGAAAATCGGCGACTGCCGTCACATGGGAAAAGCGTGCGCCAGAGCGGTGCAAGCCTTGTAGGACAAAGCCGACAAAAGCTGCCGCCAAAGCGGCAACTTTCCGATTATCAGCAATCGCAAGCGATCGGGGCGGTGGCGGCGCGTGGTGTCGCAACACTCAACTGGAAGCCTTCATCCAGCCATCCGGTCACCCCGCCGATCATCTCCTTGACCGGATAACCCAACGCCGCCAACTTCACCGCGGCCTTATTGGCGCCATTGCAATGGGGACCGGCGCAATAGACCACGAAAAGCGTGTTTTTCGAGTAGGCCACCAGCCCCTCCGCCGTCAGCAAACGCCCGGGAATATTGATTGCCCCCGGCACATGCCCACGCTCGAAGGCCAGCGGCCCGCGCACGTCTACCAGGACAAAATCGACCTCGCCAGCCTGCTGGCTGCTGAAGACGTCGGAACAGTCGGTTTCGAAAGTCAGACGGTTGCTGAAATGCATCAGGGCAACGGCCGAAGGCGCTGCAGGAATTTCGCGAACCAGGCTGGGCATGTTGAATCACTCCTTTGTCTGTGGGGATGAACAGACTTTATCGAGCCGTCGCTTGCCGCTACAGTGGCGCACAAGACACTCACCGGGAATTTTCCGCCAAATGCCTGATTCACCTGGATTGGTCGCGATTCTGGCCTACGACGGCCTCTGCACATTCGAGTTCGGTATCGCCGTGGAGATCTTCGGCCTGGCCAGGCCGGAGTTCGATTTCCCGTGGTACGAGCACTGCATTGCGGCGGTCGATCAAGGCCCGATGCGCGCCATGGGCGGTATTCAGGTGCTGACCGATGGCGGTTTTGAGCTGTTGGCAGAGGCGCGCACCATCATCATTCCCGGCTGGCGCGACCGCAGTGCGCCAGTGCCGGAGGCCTTGCTCGAAGCATTGCGTGATGCTCATTCACGCGGCGCCCGGTTGCTGTCGATCTGCTCGGGCGTGTTTGTTCTGGCCGCCAGCGGCCTGCTCGACGGTCATGGCGCCACCACTCACTGGCGCTACACCACAGAACTGGCCGAGCGCTTTCCGGCCATTGATGTCGACCCGGATGTGCTTTACGTCGATTCCGGGCAGTTGATTACTTCGGCCGGCAGTGCAGCCGGGATCGACGCCTGCCTGCATCTGGTGGCGCGGGACTTCGGCACCCAGATCGCCAACGCGGTGGCACGACGGCTGGTGATGTCGCCGCAGCGCACCGGCGGCCAGGCGCAATTCATTCCCACCCCAGTCAGCCCGACGCCGCGCAGCGACCTGTCGCGCGTGATGCAGTGGGCCCGCGAGCGCCTGCATGAACCGCTGGAGGTGCGCGATCTGGCCAGCGAAGCGGCGATGAGCGAACGCACCTTCCTGCGCAAATTCACGGAGGCCAGCGGCCAGTCACCCAAGGCCTGGTTGCAACACGAGCGTCTGGCCCGGGCCCGTGAGTTGCTGGAAAGCACGCCGCAGAACACCGAGCAGATCGCCCTGCGCTGTGGTTATCGCTCGGTGGAAAGCTTTCGTGTGGCGTTTCGCAGCGTGGTCGGGGTGCCACCGTCGGTGTATCGCGAGCGCTTCGGTCGGGAGGTCAAGGCTTGCGCAACAG
Source organism: Pseudomonas sp. B15(2017) (assembly GCF_002113215.1). NCBI lineage: Bacteria > Pseudomonadati > Pseudomonadota > Gammaproteobacteria > Pseudomonadales > Pseudomonadaceae > Pseudomonas > Pseudomonas sp. B15(2017). Next base: position 16,774 of record NZ_NEJZ01000018.1, on the reverse strand, counting down.
ATAGGTGTCCATGATCCAGCCATGCTCGGCCCGGGCAGCCTTGCGCACCCGTTCGATTTCATCGGCAACAGCGCCGAGCTTGCCATTGATAAGGATTTCATCCGGCGTGCCGAGGTAGGCGCCCCAGTAAATCTCTGTCTCCCGATCCGCCACGTGGTGGTAGGAATCTTCGGCATCGAGCATCACCACCAGACTGTCCGTGTCACTCACCTTCCCCGCTGCCAGGCGCCGGCCGGTAGTGATTTCAATCGAACGACCGATGGTGTTCAACGGCACCTTGTGCTGTGCCGCCAAGGCCTGAACGCTGGTAATGCCGGGAATGACTTCGAATTCAAACGCACATCGCCCCGAGGCCAGAATCGCCTGCAGGATGCGAATCGTGCTGTCGTACAGCGCCGGATCGCCCCACACCAGAAAACCGCCGCACTGCCCGTCAGACAATTCGTCATTGATCAGGTGTTCGAAGGTTTGCTGCTTGGCACGGTTCAGCTCATCGACACTGGCGTTGTAGTCCACATCGCCGCGCTCGCGCTCCGGGCTGTGGGCTTCGGCGAAACGGTACGTACGATCGGTGATATAGCGCTCGCAGATTTCCCGCCGCAGGTCGATCAACTTGTCCTTGCTCTGGCCCTTGTCCATCAGGAAAAACACGTCCACCCGGTTCAGCGCCTTCACCGCCTGCATCGTGATGTAGTCCGGGTTGCCGGCACCGATGCCGATCACCAGCAATCGCTTCATTGCTCTGCTCCTTCCAGGTTCATGCCGGACAAGCGTAGTCGCCAGCGCCCGGCAAACCGCAGCTCGACCGCCGCCAGCGGTTCGACATCGAGGCTGTGAAACGCCTCGCCCTGCACGACCTGCATCAATGCAGCGCGAATCACGAACGGATGAGTGACCGCCACCACGTGCCCCGGCGTGGCTTGCAGTGCAACCAGCCACGCGGCCACCCTTTCACGCAGCTGCGCCACCGACTCACCGCCATGGGGTGCGGCGTGCGGGTCTTCGAGCCACGCTTGCAATGCCTCGGGTTCGTTTCGTTGCAAGTCCTTGAGCGATTGACCTTGCCACCGGCCCCAGTCGCAATCACGCAGGGCCTCATCGACGTGCGCTTCATGGCCAAACCACGCTGCCGTCTGACGGCTGCGCAGCTCCGGGCCACAAATCAGACGAGATGCCATGGCGAAACGCGAAGCCAGCGAACAGGACGCCAACTCCGTTTCTTCAACAGGTTCGTTCGTAGGAAAACACGCCAATTTTTGTGCGACGGTTCTGGCATGGCAGATCAATGTCAAACGGGTGGTCTGCACGGGGAGTCACTCGGCTGGAAGACAGGACAACCATCAACGCAATCGCGGATGGAGCGGCAATTGTGCCGTAAAACAGGAGGCTCCAAGCAAGTCGACCGGATGGCCTGAAGTGTGAAAGTGCAATTGTCTGACACCACTATGGGCAATGGACTACAAGACTGATCGACAGCGGTGTAACCCTTGCGTTACGGGCATCCCGCCCCATTTTGGGGCTCGGTCTAAACACCAAAAAATTCGCTAGACATGTAGCGCCAGTTACATAAATACTGTTTTAAAGGATTATGAAGCGAATTCAACACCTCCCATCCAGCAGGAGCCCGGATGCCCCCTCTAAGAGACCTGATCACCGACCCCGGCCTTGATCTGACGCCGTCGGAGCGCAAAGTCGTTCGCGCCTTGCTCGATCAGTATCCACGCAACGGGCTTGGCCCGATGGCGCGCCTGGCCGAACATGCCGGCGTCAGCGATCCGACCATCGTGCGGCTGGTTAAAAAGCTCGGCTTCGGCGGATACGCCGAATTCCAGGACGCCCTGCTCAGCGATATGGACCATCGACTGCGCTCACCGCGCACGCTGTTGCAGCCGCGTTCGCATCAGAACAAGGACGATGCCTGGAGCCATTATCTGGCTCACAGCCATAACCTGCTGGCTGAAACCCAGGCCCTGACCCAACCGGAAGACGTGCGGATCCTCGCCGACTGGCTGCTCGACACCCGCCATCAGGTCTACTGCTTCGGCGGGCGCTTCAGCAGTCTGATGGCGACCTACCTGCTCAACCATTTGCGACTGCTGCGCCCCGGCTGTTTTGCGCTGGAGGACAACGCGCAGCTGCCGGATCGCCTGTTCGACCTGCAACGCCAGGACGTGGTGCTGGTGTTCGACTATCGCCGCTACCAGACCCAGGCCTTGCGCGTGGCCAGCGCCGCGAAAAACGGCAACGCCCGCGTCGTGCTGTTCACCGACATCTATGCCTCGCCGCTGCGCGAACTGGCCGACATGATCATCAGCGCTCCGGTGGAGTCGGCTTCGCCGTTCGACACCATGGTTCCGGCGCTCGCTCAGGTTGAAGCGCTGATCGCTTGCCTGACCCTGCGCTGCCCGGACCTGGCTGATCGCCTGGAAGGTATCGATGCCCTGCGCAACGACTTCGACACCCACTTGCTGGAGGATAAATAAGGATGTTCAGTCTTCCCCATCGCTCGCCACGGGACCTGCCGTTTGTCACCGATCACACCGCGCTGTTGCTGGTGGACATGCAGCGAGCCTGGCTTGAGCCCCAGTTCGACCCGCACCTCGAAGGCCCGGACGCCGCGTACTTCCTCAACCGCACGCGCTCGCAAGTGGTGCCCAATCAGGTTCGGCTGCTCAACGCATTCCGCGACACCCGGCAGAACGTACTGCATACCCTGATCGAAAGCCTGACCGCCGATGGCCGCGACCGCTCGCTGGATCACAAACTGTCGGACATGCATCTGCCCAAGGGCAGCCCGCAGGCACAGGTCATCGCTGAACTGACCCCGACGGAAAACGAAATCGTGCTGCCGAAAACCTCGTCCGGGGTCTTCAACTCGACCAACATCGACTACGTGCTGCGCAACCTCGAAACCCGCCACTTGATCATCGCCGGCATCGTCACCGACCAGTGCGTGGACATGGCCGTGCGCGACGCCGCCGACCGTGGCTACCTCGTCACCCTGGTGGCCGACGCCTGCGCGACCTACACCGAAGCGCGCCACGACGCTTGCCTGAATGCGATCAAGGGCTACTGCTGGATCACCGACACCGACACCGTGCTTGGCCGGTTGCAGGAGATGCAGCCATGAGCGAACGCCTGTCGCCGTTGCCGATGACCACCATCGTCACCACCGATCTGATCGGCGTCACTCGAGGCCGTTCGTTTCCCACCGATGAGCTGGAGCACTATCAGGCGGCCGGTTGTGGCTGGGTGCCTGCCAACAGCGCGCTGACGCCGCAGGACATCATCGCTTCGACCAGTCCGTGGGGCGCTTATGGCGATTTGCGGCTGATTCCCGATCTGGCCAGCCGCGTCACCGTCGGCAACGGCCCGGACGCCGCCGCCCCGGCGCTGGACTTCATTCACGGTGACATCCGCGAGACCGACGGCCGACCATGGGCAGCCTGCCCGCGCACTCTGTTGCGCAACGAGGTCGAGCGCTATCGCGATGAACTCGGCTTGCAGGTCAACGCCGCGTTCGAACACGAATTCAATCTGCACGCCGGGTTTGCCGAACATCTGGCGTTCTCGCTCGAAGCCCAGCGCCAGGGCGCCGAATTCGGTGGATGGTTGCTCAGCGCGCTGCGCGCCGGAGGTGTCGAGCCGGAGATGTTCTTGCCCGAATACGGCAAGCACCAATACGAAATCACCTGCCGCCCGACCCTTGGTGTGGCGGCGGCGGATCGCGCGGTGAACGTGCGCGAGATCACCCGCGAAATTGCCCGGCAAATGGGCCTGGATCTGAGCTTTGCGCCGAAGACCGCCGCCGACGCGGTGTGCAACGGCGTTCACTTGCACGTCAGCCTGCTCGATCCGGCCGGTCAGCCGATGCTCTACGACGCCGGCACCAGCAATGGTCTGTCGACCCTCGGCCAGCACTGGGCGGCGGGCGTGCTGCATTATTTGCCGGCGCTGTGTGCGTTCACGGCACCGACGCCGGTGTCGTACGAGCGTTTGCAGCCGCACCACTGGAGCGCGTCGTACGCCTGCCTCGGCCAGCAAAATCGCGAAGCCGCGCTGCGTATTTGCCCGACCGTGAGCCTGGGCAACACACCCGTGGCAAAGCAATACAACCTGGAATTCCGCGCCATGGACGCCACCGCCTCGCCGCATCTGGCAATGGCCGCGCTGCTGATCGCCGGACGCCTGGGCATCGAACAGCGTCTGGCACTGAACGCGATCACCGATGAAATCCCCGATTCACTCAACCATGAACAACGCAAGGCCCGGGGCATCGTTGCCCTGCCCGCCTCCCTGGCCCAGGCACTGGATTGCCTGCGTCGCAGTGAAGCGCTGGTCGAAGCGCTGCCAAGCGCGTTGCTCGAGACTTTTTTCGCCCTTAAAACCGAGGAACTGGCGCTGACGGAACAGCTCTCGCCCGCTGACCTGTGTGAGCACTATGCACGCCTGTACTGAATCCGCCGAGCTGGGGTTGTACACCCGACCGGTCTACAACCTGAGCCGTGAAGATTCGACGCACCCGCTGATTCTGGTGTGCGAACACGCCAGCCGCTACATCCCGGAGGCCCTGAACAATCTGGGCCTGGATGACACCGCGGCGCGCGAACACATTGCCTGGGACATCGGTGCGCTGGAACTGGCCGAGCAACTGTCGGAAAAAATTGGCGCCACACTGCTGAGCGCCAACTATTCGCGTCTGCTGATCGACCTCAACCGCCCCCGGCATGCACCCGACAGCATCCCGGCGCAGAGCGAGATCTATCAGGTGCCGGGTAACCGCGAGCTTGACGAGGCCACCCGCGAATACCGTCGCCAGTGCCTGTTCAAGCCGTTTCACACGCGGCTGCAGCAACTGATCGATGCACGTCTGGCCGAAGGTCGGCCGGTACGCGTGGTAGGCATTCACAGTTTCACCCCGGTGTACTACGGCCAGCCGCGCGAGCTGGAAGTCGGCGTGCTGTTCGGCCAGGCCAAGGCCTATGCCCGACAGATGCTCGACGGTCTCGGCAAGCACCCGCTGAAAGTCGCCGGTAACCAGCCGTACAAGATCGACCCGCTGGGCGACATGACCGTGCCGGTGCACGGCGATGCGCGGGGCCTGGAATCGGTGTTGATCGAAGTGCGCAACGACCTGCTGCGCAGCCCGGAAGCGGTGACCCGCTGGGCGAATTATCTGGCGCCATTGCTGTAAGAATTGTTGTAACCACTGCTGACGCTGTAAACGACGGACCGACATAACAACTAAAACGAACGATTGGCTGACAAGGAGTTGCGCTTCATGGAAATAGAAGAGTTTGGCTACAAACAGGAGTTGAAACGTAGCCTGACACTCACCGACCTGGTGGTGTACGGGATGATCTTCATGATCCCCATTGCCCCGTTCGGGGTGTATGGCTACGTCAACGCCGAGGCACCGGGGATGGTGCCCCTGGCGTACATCATCGGCATGGTGGCAATGGTTTTCACCGCGCTGAGCTACGGCAGCATGGCGCGGGCCTTTCCGGTTGCCGGATCGGTGTACTCCTACGCGCAACGGGGCCTGAATCAACACGTCGGCTTCATCGCCGGCTGGCTGATGCTGCTCGATTACCTGCTGATTCCGCCGCTGCTTTACGTCTACGCGGCAATGGCGCTCAACCACCTGTACCCGGACATCCCTAAAGTCGGTTTCATTCTGGCGTTCCTGGTCAGCGCAACCTTCGTCAACCTGCGCGGCATTACCTTCACCGCCCGCATGAACATTCTGTTCCTGCTGGCGCAGCTCGTGGTGCTGGGGATTTTCCTGTTCTACGCCTGGAACGCCCTGCACAACGGTGGCGGCAACGGTCAGTTGACCCTCGCGCCGCTGTATCACCCGGAAACCTTCAACTTCGCCTTGCTGATGCAAGCGGTGTCGATTGCGGTGCTGTCGTTCCTCGGCTTCGATGCAATCTCCACCCTCGCCGAAGAGATCAAGGGCGATCCGGGCCGCAGCGTCGGCAAAGCAGCGTTGATCACTCTGGTAGTGATGGGCGCAATTTTCGTCGTACAGACCTGGATCGCCACCGATCTGGCCGCCGGCATGGGCTTCAAGTCCGCCGACACCGCGTTCTATGAAATCGCCGAAATCGCCGCCGGCAGCTGGCTGGCGACTTTGACCGGCGTGGCCACGGCCCTGGCCTGGGGCGTGGCGGTAGCGATCACTTCGCAAGCGGCGGTCTCGCGCCTGCTGTTCGGCATGGCCCGCGACGGCAAGTTGCCGAAGGTGCTGGCCAAGGTCCATCCGAAACACAACACGCCTTACCTGAGCATTTATCTGGTGGCGGTACTGTCGCTGGTGATCTGCTACCTGTTCATCAATTCGGTGGACACCCTGACTTCGCTGGTCAACTTCGGCGCCCTGAGCGGCTTCATGCTGCTGCACCTGACCGTGATCAATTACTACTGGCGCCGGCAGAAGTCCGGCCAGGTGATTCGTCACCTGATCTGCCCGGTGATCGGCTTCATCATCGTCGCGGCCATCATGTACAACATGGGCGTCGATGCACAAAAACTCGGCCTGATCTGGATCGCCCTGGGTCTGGTGTACCTGTTCTTCCTGAACAAACTCGGCGCCAGTACCGCGCTGCCCGACCCGAGCAATGGCTGACAAGAAAAAGGGCGGCGTCTGACAACAAATCAGGCGACCGCCGCTTTAACGCGTGGAAACCGACAGTGATAGTCAGGTTCGGCGAATGGGCCGAACCTTTTTGATACAGGAGTGCATCCATGCTGGTCTTACGTCCAGTCGAGCCAAACGACCTGCCTCAATTGCAACAATTGGCGCGCGACAGCCTGGTGGGCGTCACCTCCCTGCCGGACGACAGCGAGCGTCTGGGCGAAAAAATCGCAGCGTCCTGCGCCTCGTTTGACAGCGATGCGGCGGTCCAGGGCCCGGAGAATTACTTCTTCGTGCTGGAAGACCTGGACAGCCGCCACCTGGTCGGCTGCTCCGAAATTCTCGCCACCGCCGGCCACGACGAACCGTTCTACAGCCTGCGCAACCGCCACTTCACCAGTGCTTCGCGAGAGCTGAACATCGAACACGGCGTGCCGGCACTGTCGCTGTGCCACGACCTGAGCGGACATACGCTGCTGCGCGGTTTTCACATCGATGAAGCGCTGGTCCGCACGCCGTTTTCCGAATTGCTGTCGCGGGCACGCCTGCTGTTCATCGCCGCCCACGCGCCGCGATTTGCCGAAGCGGTGATTACCGAAATCGTCGGCTACAGCGACGAGCAAGGGCATTCACCGTTCTGGGATGCGCTGGGCAAACATTTCTTCGACCTGCCCTACGTCGAGGCCGAACGCCTGTGCGGCTTGCAGAGCCGTACGTTTCTCGCCGAACTGATGCCGCAATACCCGATCTACGTGCCGATGCTGCCGCAGGCGGCGCAGGACTGCATCGGCCGCGTCCACCCGGACGGCCAGGAAGCCTTCGACATTCTTGAGCGCGAGGGTTTTGAAACCAACAGCTACATCGATCTGTTCGATGCGGGCCCGACCTTGTATGCACGCACCGCCAACATCCGTTCGATCGCGCAAAGCCAGACCGCTACGGTTCAGGAAGCTCCCCTGATCGATGCACGCGGCCACTATCTGGTGAGCAACGATGCTCTGCATGGCTTTCGGGCGGTGGTCGCCGAGCTGGATTACCAGCCCGATCAGCCCCTGGCACTGGACCCAGCCCTGTGCGCGGCACTCAACGTCCGCGCTGGCGGCACGATCCGGGTGATCGCCCTGTGAACCGCGCCTCTACCCAACGACAGTGCCCGAGCAGGCGCGCAAAAGGAGTTGCAGCATGATTGTCCGTCCGGTTCAAGTCAGCGACCTGCCTGCATTGATGACACTGGTGCTACAGGCCGGGCCGGGGTTCACCACCCTGCCCGCCAATGAAGATCGCCTGGCCCACCGGGTACGCTGGGCACAGCGCACCTTCGCCGAGCAGGTCGAGCGGGCCGATGCCGATTACCTGTTCGTGCTTGAAGACGACGAACAGCGAGTGGTCGGCGTCAGTGCCCTGGCCGGGGCTGTCGGCCTGCGCGAGCCCTGGTACAACTATCGGGTCGGGCTGACGGTCAGCTCGGCGCCGGACCTGGGCATTCAGCGGCAGATCCCGACGCTGTTCCTCAACAATGAACTGACCGGCCAATCGGAGCTGTGCTCGCTGTTCCTGCGCCACGACCAGCGCCACGGCAGCAATGGACGTCTGCTGTCGCTGGGGCGCTTGCTGTTTGTCGCCGAATTCCCGCACCTGTTCGGCGAGAAAATGATCGCCGAACTGCGCGGCACTGCCGACGAACGAGGCTGTTCGCCGTTCTGGGACAGCCTTGGGCGGCACTTCTTCCAGATGGACTTCAGCCATGCCGACCACCTGTCCGGGCTGGGCAACAAGGCCTTCATCGCCGAACTGATGCCGCGTCAGCCGCTGTACACCTGCCTGCTCACCGAACAGGCCCAGGCCGTGATCGGACAGGCCCACCCCAACACCGAACCGGCACTGAAAATCCTCCAGTCCGAGGGCTTCGCCCACAAAGGCTACATCGACATCTTCGACGGCGGCCCGGTGATCGAAGCACCGATCGGCAGCATCCGCACCGTGCGTGACAGCCTGGAACTGACCCTGAGCATCGGCACGCCGGACGAACAGGCACCGCTGTGGCTGATCCACAACCGGCGTCTGGAAAACTGCCGCATTACCGTCGCTCCGGGACGCCGGGTCGGCAGCAATCTGGTGGTTGACCGCCTCACCGCCAAACGCCTGCAATTGCAGCCGGGCAACTCCGTACGGGCGGTGCCGCTGCCCAATCAACAGCAGCAGGCAGTGGCGGCCTGAGCGCCTCTGCCTGCAGCAAGAAAGCCTGAACAGGTTTTTCCTGGTTAACTTCCTCGTTAATTCGTCATGATCCTTGACCCATTGGCGTGATAGCCTTTTCACCTTCGGCGTTGACACCTTTGCTCAAGCCTTTCCATTCCTTTGTATTGGTGGAACTCGTATGACCAGGCTTTCTCATCAAGATTTGCGCCGTAACTTCCGTCAGTTGCTGGCTTCCGACACCTGCTATCACACCGCCTCGGTGTTCGATCCGATGTCCGCCCGCATCGCCGCTGACCTGGGTTTTGAAGTAGGGATTCTCGGCGGCTCGGTCGCCTCGTTGCAGGTTCTGGGCGCTCCGGACTTTGCCCTGATCACCCTCAGCGAATTCGCTGAACAGGCCACCCGCATCGGCCGCGTCGCCCAATTGCCGGTGATCGCCGACGCCGACCACGGTTACGGCAACGCGCTGAACGTGATGCGCACCATCGTCGAACTGGAACGCGCCGGCGTCGCTGCGCTGACCATTGAAGACACCCTGCTGCCAGCACAATTTGGCCGTAAATCCACCGACCTGATCACCGTCGCCGAAGGCGTCGGCAAGATCCGTGCGGCACTGGAAGCCCGGGTCGATTCGGAAATGGCGATCATCGCCCGAACCAACGCCGGCATCCTGCCGAATCAGGAAATCATCAGCCGCACCAAGCAGTACCAGGCCGCTGGCGCTGATGGTATCTGCATGGTCGGGATTCAGGACTTCGATCAGCTCGAGCAGATCGCCGAACACCTGACCGTGCCGCTGATGCTGGTGACCTACGGCAACCCGGCGCTGCGCGACGACAAACGCCTGGCCGAACTGGGTGTGCGAGTGACCATCGACGGCCACGGTGCCTACTTCGCGGCGATCAAGGCGACTTACGACAGCCTGCGCGAACAACGCCAGATCTTCACCCAGGCCTCGGACCTGAGCGCCACCGAGCTGACCCACACCTACACCCAGCCTGAGGAATACATCCTCTGGGCCAAGGAATACATGAGCGTCAAAGAGTAACCTCGCAACACGCGACAAAGAGGCAGAGCGGCCCGACGCCATTACGAGTCTCACTCGCATGGCGCCCGCCGCGAAACCGTTGGCTGCCGTTACTGTTTCGCCAACTCCATAATCATCCGCGACAACAGATAAATCCGCGGCGCAACGCTTTCCACCTCCGCATATTCCTCCGGCGTGTGAATGTTGCCGCCAACAATCCCGAACCCATCCAGCGTCGGCGTACCCACCCCGGCCGACAGGCTCGCATCCGCCGCCCCGCCGCTGCCTTCTTCAGTCAACTTGCGGCCGATCTCGCCGTAGATCCCTTGAGCCATCGCCATCAAACGATCCGACTCCGCCGTCTGCGGCATCGGTGGCAGGCCGCGTTGCAATGAAGTCTTCACTTCGGTGTCAGGAATCAGCTTGTCCTGAGACACCCGCGCCAGATCCTTCTCGATCCGGTCGAACTCTTCCGGCACTGCCGCCCGCACGTCAGCCTTGGCCGTGGCCTGATCCGGGATCACGTTGGTGCGATCACCCGCCTTGAGCACGGTGAAGTTGATGGTGGTTTTCCTGGCTTCATCGCCGAGCTTGCCCAGTTGCAGGATCTGATGCGCCGCTTCCATCGCCGCATTGCGTCCCAGTTCCGGCGCCACACCGGCGTGGGCAGCCTTGCCCTTGACCTCGACCAGTGCGGTGGCGCTGCCCTTGCGCCACACCACCAGCCCATCTGCCGGACGGCCCGGCTCGAGATTGAGCGTCACGTCGTGCAGCCTGGCGGTTTTCTTGATCAGGTCAGTGGCGACGTCCGAGCCGGTTTCTTCGCTGGCATCGAGCAGAAAAGTGATTTGCGCGTAATCCTTGAAGTCGAGGTTCTTGAGGATTTTCAGCGCGTAGATGCCGGCGACGATCCCGCCCTTGTCGTCCATCACCCCCGGCCCGTAAGCGCGACCGTCCTTGATGTGGAACGGTCGCTCGGCAGCGGAGCCCTCCTTGAACACCGTGTCCATATGCGCCATCAGCAGGATCTTCGCCTTGCCGGTGCCTTTGAGCGAGGCGAGTACATGGTTGGTCTTTTCCGGGGAGTTGGGCACCAGTTCGATGGTGGCGCCGAGCTTTTTCAGCTCATCGATGGCGATTTCGCTGACTTGTCTGAGGCCTTTTTCATCGCCGGAACCGGAGTCGATATTGACCAGGCGTTCCAGCAGTTTCAGGGCTTCGGATTTGTATTGCTCGGCGTCGGCCAGTACTTGTTTGTGCGGTTCGGCGAAGGCGCCTGCGGTGGTGAAAGAGAGGGTCAGACCGAGACCGGCGGCCAGCAGGGAACGGGGGAATTTGAACGTCATGAATCAATCCTTGTTTCGTGTCGGGTACTGAACCGTACCTCACATCCCCCCAAGGCTCTATCCCGGATGCGACACCCGATCCGTTCAGACCGAATCGAATACCTCGCGCCGTGGCTTGTCGTCGCTGCAGCAAATCACCCGGTTACGCCCGCCGGCCTTGGCCTCGTACAGCGCCTGATCGGCGTCATCCAGCCATCGTGTCGCATCACCGTGGGCGGGATCGAGCGCCGCCAGACCGATGCTCAGGCTGACTTTCAGCGCCGGGTTCTGTTCGTACACCAGAAAGGAAAAACGCTCACGCAACGCTTCCATCGCCTGCGCCGCGTTAAACAGCGGCAAGTCCGGCAACATCACGCAAAACTCATCGCCGCCGTAGCGCCCCGCCACATCGGCCATGCGCAGGTTCTGCTTGAGCATCTTGCTCAACTGACGCAGGACGAGATCGCCGGCCACGTGGCCGTAGGTGTCATTGATCGCCTTGAAGTGATCGATGTCGATCAGCGCAATCGTCGCGCCGGTCTGCTGACGTTTGCAGCGTTCAAACTGGATTTCCAGTTGATCCTTCCAGGCGCCGTGATTGAGCAGACCGGTGAGGCTGTCGGTGCGGCTCAGGGTCAGCAGTTCACGTTTATGCAGGCCGAGGGTGTAGGCCTGGCGAAAGCAGATCCAGCCCAGCGCCAGCGGATACAGCATCAGCAGCGGCAGACAGGCATAGAGTTGCGCCGGTGTGGTCATCGGGACGAACGCGGGCGCAAATACCACCAGCCCGACACCGACGCCAAGCAACTGTGCCGCCGCCCCTGCCACCAGAAAACGCAGGCCGCCGATGGCGACGTTGTTCATCGCCATCATCGAAATGGTCATGGCACTGGGCAAGGGATTGAAGTGCATGGCGGCGACCCAGAAGCCACCGAGGAAAGCGTCGATCAACAGGTTACGGTGTTCGGCGTGATAGGGAACCTTGGCCCGGCGGGCCCATTGATACGCGAGGTGCGGCCAGACCAGGCCGTTGAACAGCATCAGCGCCCAGACCCAGGTCGGCGGGACGAGTGGGTACATCGCGACGCTCACGCACAATAGCCCCAGGACCAGCCCGAGGGTTCGCGATGTATAGAGCCTCCTGGCCAGTGAAAGTCCTTTTCCTCCCGATCTTCCCATAGGGGCCTCGACCACTCGACGGTACTGCGCAGACCGCAGACCGTATGTGCTGGGAGTCTAACAGGGCAACGTTAAATAGCCATCACCGGCCAGCGGGCCGAATGCCCCGTCATCGGCGACACACGGCGGGCAAATGATTGGCTATACATGAAAGGAAGAAAATGGAAAAAAGACTCTAAGAAGGAGGCGCATGCAAACCTACCAAGTGCTGATCATCGGCAGCGGTTTTGGCGGCCAGTGCGCGGCGGTCAATCTGCTCAAGGCCGGTATCGACGACTTTCGCTTGCTGGAACGCCGGGACTTCTTCGGCGGCACCTGGTGCCAGAACACTTACCCCGGTGCAGCGGTGGATGTGCCGTCGCCGCTGTATTCCCTGTCGTTTGCACCTTACCGCTGGACCCGGATGTTCGCTGAACAAGCCGAACTGCACCGCTACACCGATCATGTGGTCGAACGCTTCGGCCTGCGCGACCGGGTGGAGTTGCAGGCCAACGTCGAGCGCGTCGAATGGGATGACGCCGAAAAACGCTGGGCCGTCCATACCGGCACGAAAGGCACTTTTTATGCGCAGTTCCTGATCAATGCCACCGGGCCGTTGAGCCAACCGGTCATTCCACACTTCCCCGGTCAGGATCGCTTTCAGGGCAGGACCTTTCATACAAACAATTGGGATCACAGCTACGACTATCACGGTAAACGGGTAGCGATTGTCGGCAGCGGTGCCAGTGCGGCCCAAGTGATTCCGGCAATTGCACCGAAGGTCGCCCGGATGCACGTGTTTCAGCGTACAGCGCACTGGGTGCTGCCCCGCGCCGACCGCACGTTCGGGCGATTCCAGCGTTGGCTGCTGGGTCTGAAACCCGCCTACAAACTGCTGCGCTGGATGATTTACTGGCAATTCGAAACCCGGGTCATCGCCTTCAAGTATTCGAAACCGGCGATTCACATGGTGCAACGCCAGGCCCTGATGTTTCTTGAACGCCAGGTGACTGACCCCCAGTTGCGGAAAAAACTGACACCGGACTTCACCATCGGCTGCAAACGGGTGTTGCTCTCCAGCACCTACTACCCGGCGCTGACCCGACCCAACGTCACGTTACACAGCCGCGAACAGGGTATCGCCAGCCTCGACGAAACCGGCATCGTCACCACGGACGGCCAGCACATCGACGTCGATCTGATTGTCTGGTCGACCGGTTACGACGCCACCGACGGCGTGATTTCCTATCCGGTCAGGGGAAAAAACGCCGTGCAACTGCGCGATGTCTGGGCGCAATACCCACGCGCCTACCTCGGCACCAGCCTGCCGGACTTTCCCAACCTGTTTATCGTCACCGGGCCGAACACCGGCATCGGGCATACGTCGGCGCTGTTCATCATCGAATCGCAGATGAACTACATCCTCGACTGCATCCGCACCTTGCAGGCCAAAGGTCTGCGCAGCATCGAAGTTCGCCCCGAAGCGGAACGTACCTACACTCAGATGATTCACCGGGAAATGGAGCGCACGGTCTGGAAAACCGGCGGCTGCCACAGTTGGTATCAAAGCAGGAGCGGTCATGTGATCGCGATGTTCCCCGGCTTCAGTTTCAGCTACCACCGATTGACCCGGGCGCTGAAACCGGCCGACCACATTCTGTCTTGAACAAGGAAGACCCACGATGCTTTTGCTGTTTGTCGCCCTAGCGGTTTTCGTGGCCTGGAGCTGGTTGAGTTACCCGGCGGTCGGCCACTGGCTCTACGATCTGAGTGCGGCCCTGGAGGCCAGGCTGTACCGGTTGCACAAGATTGAAGTGCCGATTACCGAAATGACTGTGTCGACCTGGCAAGGCGGGCCTTATGAAGCGTCGAGCAGCATTTTGATGCTGCACGGCTACAGCGCCGAAAAAAACCTGTGGCTGCGCTTCGCCCGGCATTTTGTCGGCCAGTACCGAGTGATCATCCCGGACCTGGCCGGCCACGGCGAAACCGGCTTCAAGGCCGGCGGTGGCTATGACATTCCGGTGCAAGCCAAGCGCATGATCCAGTTGCTCGACGTCTGCGGCGTCGAGAAGGTCCACGTGATCGGCAACTCGATGGGCGGCTACATCGCCGCGTGGCTGGCGGCGACCTACCCTGACCGCATCGCTTCGGTGGCGCTGATCGACCCGGCGGGCGTCACTGCGCCCGAGGCCAGCGACATGGAGCGTCACCTGGCTCGTGGGCACAATCCGTTCCTCATCAACTCCCGGGAAGAATTCCGACGTTTCTATGCCATGACCATGGCCTCGCCACCGTGGGTGCCGGGTCTGGTACTTGACGCCATAGCCCAGCGCTACGAGCAACAACGGGACGAACTGGAAGAGATCTTCCGCGATTTTCGCGCCAGCCCGCCGATGGAGCCGAAGTTGCCGGACATCAAATGCCCGGCGTTGCTGCTCTGGGGCCGCAAGGACCGGTTGATCGATGTCAGCAGTGTGCCGGTATGGAGCAAGGGCATCGCCAATCTGCGGGTAGATGTGTGGGATGGCGTCGGGCATATGCCGATGGTCGAGCAGCCCTCGAACACAGCGCGTCTGTACCAGGAGTTTCTGGGGGAGCATTCGCGTCAGGACAGGTAAACGGTCAGTCGTTGGCAGAATGAAGTCCGTAGGATTCTTCGTTTGCCCGCGTCGGCGAAGGCTGCGATCTTTTCCGACATCCTTTACGTGACCGTGCCAGGAATTTTTTTCATGACCGTGCAGCCTTTCGTCAGCCCCGACCTGATCCGCCAACGCTTCTCCAAAGCGATGTCCGACATGTACCGCGAAGAAGTGCCGCTGTACGGCGCGTTGATGGAATTGGTGGAACAGACCAATCGCGACGTGCTGGCGCGCGAGCCGCAAGTCGCCAATCAACTGCAAAGCACGGGCGAAATCGAACGGCTGGACATGGAACGCCACGGTGCGATCCGCGTCGGCACCGCTGCTGAACTGGCCACCCTCGCCCGCCTGTTTGCAGTGATGGGCATGCAGCCGGTGGGTTATTACGACCTGACGCCCGCCGGGGTGCCGGTGCATTCGACGGCATTCCGTGCGGTGCATGAAGAGGCGCTGCAGGTCAGCCCGTTCCGGGTGTTCACTTCGTTGCTGCGACTGGAATTGATTGAAGACCCCGAGTTGCGAGCCTTTGCTGCATCGGTGCTGGATAAGCGTTCGATCTTCACCTCGGCGGCGCTAAAGCTGATCGAACAGGCCGAGTCTGCTGGTGGCCTGAATGAAGCAGAGGCCGGGGAATTCGTCCTGCAAGCGCTGGAGACGTTTCGCTGGCACCACAGCGCTACCGTCACCGCCGCGCAGTACCAGACCCTCAGTGCCCAGCATCGTCTGATCGCCGATGTCGTTGCATTCAAGGGCCCGCACATCAACCACTTGACCCCGCGCACGCTGGACATCGACATTGTTCAGGCGCAGATGCCGCTGCAGGGCATTACGCCCAAAGCGGTGATCGAAGGCCCACCGCGCCGGCAACATCCGATTCTGTTGCGTCAGACCAGCTTCAAGGCGCTGGACGAGCCAATCGCCTTCATTGACCAGACGCAAACCCGCGGCAGTCACAGCGCCCGCTTCGGCGAAATCGAGCAACGCGGCGCAGCGCTGACTCCCAAAGGCCGGGCGCTGTACGACCGCCTGCTGAATGCGGCGCGCGATGAACTGGGTGATTTCCCCAACGAAGCCAACGCCTCACGCTACAACGCGCTGATGGCGCAGCATTTCAGCGAATTCCCTGACAGCCTTGAGGGCATGCGCGAGCAGGAATTGGCGTACTTCCGTTACTTCCCGACAGACAAAGTAGGTCGTCCCGCAGATGTAACGCTGCAAGGGTTATTACGCGACGGCTATGTGAAAGCCGAACCGCTGGTGTATGAAGATTTCCTGCCAGTCAGTGCGGCAGGGATTTTTCAGTCGAACCTGGGGGATGCGGCGCAGACGCACTATGGCGAGCATTCCAACCGACAGGCGTTCGAGCAGGCGCTGGGGCGTTCGACCATTGATGAATTGAGGTTGTATGCCGAGACGCAGCAACGCTCGATTGAGGACTGCCTCGCGATGTTGACTCGATAACGCGGCGATTAGCCATACTGCGCAAGAAGTTGCGCAGTTCTCCGTATTAAACTTCCTACAAAACCTCTGAAACCCTTGCGCTACGAGGCCTCCAGCCAAGTGCGCAAGAAGTTGCGCAGCACTGCGCAACTTCTTGCGCACTTTTTGCCTTAATCCCCGCCCGCTTTCGTTAAAACCGGCACCAATCAGCTCCAACCCGTTGATTTATAAGGCTTCTAAAAAACTGGCACGCTCCTTGATAACAGTCAGGCACCCACCGGGCGATTTCGCCTCCCGGGCACCCTAACTTTATCCGCAAGGAGCACCTCCCATGGCAACACCA
>NZ_NEJZ01000017.1:0-178615 GCF_002113215.1 Pseudomonas sp. B15(2017) | reverse complement strand
GACGACGGATGCCCAGCGGGCGCGCGGTCAAGGTGTACGGCAATTTCAATTCGGTGCCCGGATCGAACGCTCTTTCCACCAGGCCGTAGCTCAACGGCAGCAGTTGCACATGGGTTTGTTCCAGCGGGCAAGCTGCGGGCGCAACGATGGGGGCTTTCGAGGCGGCGGCAGCGTCGAGGATGGCGGGATGGGTCATGGGCGCGCCATCCCGGTGACGAACCTGATGGTGACTGAGTGAGCGACGGTAAACATTCACAGGTCCTGGTGATATCCAAACACAGGACTTTGCTGGGCTTCGCGCTCAGGCGCAGTCAGATACTTCCAGGCTTCTTGTAGGATGCGTCTCTGAAAAATGAACTACACGGCAACAAACTGCGCACCGCAACAGTGCAGCCGCCCACACGAAGCGCTCTAAATCGCGACCAACAAGTCACTGTTGTGATCCACTCGTACGGGCAAACATGCACTTCGTCGGTGCGTTACACCGTGCAGCCCGCAAGATTCGAGGTCTTCCCACCGATTGTCGAACAATTCATCCGATTGCCCTGGCCCGCTCTAGGATCTGACCTAGACTGGTTTTCGCGGAGCTAAACCGAGCGGTCACAAAGCCGAAAATTAATCGAAACTTTTGCTGATCGCACCGGGTCATCTGAACAACTGGGCCAAAGCGTTTGGTTCGTTCCTTGCAACGGCCTCTTCACCCATTCTGCTTGCGCGTGTTGGGTAGCGTTTGCTCACCGATGCGTGGCGCGTTTGCGCCCGGCCACAGGACTTGGCCATGGACATCGCTTGTTCAAGACAAGAATCAGATCAAACAAAACGGGAGATTCATATGATCAGTGCGGCATTGGAAATTCAGGGAGAACGGGCTCATCAGCCGATGGGTGAATCGAGCACCGTAAGCGTTCCCGGCAGCCGGTCGATCAACGTCCCGGGCACCAAGACACTGACGCCAGTGGCCAGTCAGAACCCCAACAAGAAGAAAGTGTTGTTCGTGACCTCGGAAATCGCCGATCTGGTGAAGACCGGTGGTCTGGGAGACGTTTCTGCCGCCCTGCCCCGCGCCATGGCGCATCTGCATGACGTCCGGGTGTTGATCCCCGGTTACCCGCAAGTGATGAACAGCGAGAATCCGATCCATATCATCGGCGAACTGGGTGGCCACGCCGCACTGCCGCCCTGCAAGATCGGGCGCATGGACATGCCCGATGGTCTGGTGATTTATGTGCTGATCTGCCCTGAACTCTATGCCCGCGACGGCGGCCCTTATGGCGCCAACAACGGTCGCGACTGGCCGGACAACCACATTCGCTTCGCCCGTCTGGGCCTGGCAGCTGCCGACATCGCCGCCAACCTCGCCCAAATCCACTGGTGCCCGGATCTGGTGCACGCCCACGACTGGCCGGCCGGGCTGGCGCCTGCCTACATGCACTGGCGCGGGCAGCGCACGCCGACTCTGTTCACTATTCACAACCTCGCCTATCAAGGCGTGACCAGTCTGGGCTCGTGCCCGGAACTCGGGATTCCCGCCCATGCCCTGCAACAGGAAGGCATGGAGTTCTACGGCAAGATGTCGTTCCTCAAGGCCGGCATGGCCTATTCGAGCCACATCACCACGGTCAGCGCCACCTATGCGCAAGAAATCACCACCCCGGATTTCGGCTGTGGTCTGGACGGCTTTCTCGCCGCCAAGACCCAGCAAGGTTTGCTCAGCGGCATCCCCAACGGCATCGATGAAAGCTGGGACGCCGCCACCGATCCGCACCTGTTCGCGCCGTTCGCCATCGGCGACTGGGAAGGCAAGGCAATCAACGCCGCCCACGTGCGCGAACTGTTCGGTCTGCATGACTCCGAAGGCCCGCTGTTTGCCGTGGTTTCGCGTCTGGTCTATCAAAAAGGCCTGGACCTGACCGAAGCGGTGTCGGAATACATCGTCCAGAACGGTGGCCAGATCGCGATCATCGGTCGTGGCGAACCGGAAGAAGAACAGGCCATGCGCGAGCTGGCGCTGCGTTTCCCCGGCCAGATCGGCGTGCGCATCGGCTTCAATGAAACCGACGCCCGGCGCATGTTTGCCGGCAGCGATTTCCTGCTGATGCCATCGCGTTACGAGCCTTGCGGCCTGAGCCAGATGTACGCCCAGCGTTTCGGCTCGCTGCCGGTGGCACGCAATACCGGCGGGCTGGCCGACACCATCGAAAACGGCGTCACCGGTTTCCTCTTCAACGAATCGACACCGGACAGCTACCGCGAAGCCCTGAGCCGCGCGTTCAAGGTGTTTGCTTTCCCGGAACTGCTGCACGCGATGCGCTGCCGGGCGATGGCCGCGCCGTTCAACTGGTGCAAAGCCGTCGAACCCTACGCCGAACTCTACGAACAACTGGTGACCAAGGCGCTGGGCAAAACGCACCACAAATAACCAGGGAGGTTTCAACGATGGCGTCACGGACACCTGAAAGCTGGCCACACGGCGCGATCATGCTGGATGCCGACCACACGCAGTTCGCGTTGTGGGCGCCGGATGCGTTTTACGTCAGCGTCGAGCTGGACGACGGTCAGTCCCTGCCCATGCTGCCTCAAGGCGATGGCTGGTTCGTGATCAAGAGCCGTTGCCCGGCCGGCAGCCGCTACCGTTTCAATATCGATGGCGAACTGGAGGTGCCCGACCCCGCCTCCAGGGCGCAGGACGGAGACCTCGACCGTCACAGCGTGGTGGTCGATCCTCATCTTTATTCCTGGCGCAACACCACCTGGCACGGCAGGCCGTGGAATGAGGCGGTGATCTACGAACTGCATGTCGGTGCACTCGGCGGGTTTGCCGAAGTCGAGCAGCATCTGGCGCGTCTGGCCGGGCTCGGCATTACGGCCATTGAACTGATGCCGATTGCGCAATTTCCCGGTGATCGCAACTGGGGCTACGACGGTGTGCTGCATTACGCGCCGCAAGCGAGTTACGGCACGCCGGAACAACTCAAACACCTGATCGACAGCGCCCACGGTTATGGCCTGGCGGTGATTCTCGACGTGGTTTACAACCATTTCGGTCCCGACGGCAATTATCTGCATCGCTACGCCAAAGGCTTTTTTCGCGAAGACAAACATACGCCGTGGGGCGCGGCCATCGATTTTCGTCGTCGCGAAGTGCGGGACTTCTTCATCGAAAACGCATTGATGTGGCTGCTGGAATACCGTTTCGACGGCCTGCGCCTGGACGCGGTGCACGCCATCGAGGACCCGGATTTCCTTCAGGAACTCGCCCGGCGCGTACGTCAGCAGATTGACCCGACCCGCCACGTCTGGCTGACCGTGGAGAATGAACACAATCAGGCCAGCCTGCTGGAAGACGCCTACGATGCTCAGTGGAACGATGACGGCCACAACGCTTTGCATGTGCTGCTGACCGGCGAGACCGACGCCTATTACGCCGACTACGCCGAGCAACCCACCGAACAACTGGCCCGCTGTTTGAGCCAGGGCTTCGTGTTTCAGGGGCATACCACCCGACATGGCACGCCCCGTGGCGAGCCCAGCGAGCATCTGCCCTCCACCGCGTTCGTGCTGTTCCTGCAGAACCATGACCAGATCGGCAACCGCGCCTTTGGCGAACGCCTGCATCAATTGGCCGACCCGCGCGCGCTTCAAGCCGCCACGGTGCTGTTGCTGCTATCGCCGATGATTCCGCTGATGTTCATGGGCGACGAATACGCTGCCGAACAACCGTTCCTGTTCTTCACCAGCCATCACGGCGAATTGGCCAAGCTCGTGCGCGAAGGCCGACGCAACGAATTTGCAGCGTTCAGCGCCTTCGCCGACCCACAGCGACGGGAGCAGATTCCCGATCCCAACGCCGCGCAGACTTTCCATGCCTCGCAACCGCGCCTGACCGGCAGCGGTACGCCGGCACAGCAGGCGACACTGGCGCTGTATCGGCAACTGTTGCAGTTGCGCCACCAGCACATCATTGCGCATTTACCCGGTACGCAGGCGCTCGGCGCCCACGTACTGGGCCGCGGCGCCGTCAGCGCACGCTGGCGGCTGGGCGATGGCAGCGAGCTGCGAATCGACCTGAACCTCGGCGACACGCCAGTGGTCAACCTTCCACAGACCGAACCGGTGTGGCTGTTCCGCCAGCCCGCTACCGCAGGTCTGACGGATGAGGGGCAACTGCCCCCGTATTGCGCGCTCGTCAGCCTCACGGCCGCAACCCCTTTGCCACCCTTGGATGGAGAGCGCCTATGAGCGATGCGCAACTGGAAATTCTCGCCAGCCGGGCCGGCCTTGCCGTCGACTGGATCGACGCCAATGGCCGCCAGCAAAAAGTCGCCCCGGCGGTGCTGCGCAATGTTTTGACCGGCCTCGGTCACCCGGCCGGAACGGCCCAGGAAATCGACGCCAGCCTGCTCGAACTGCAACAAGTACAGGAAAACCGCCAGCTGCCTCCACTGCTCACCGCAGACGTCGGCGTTGGCCTGGACCTGGCCCGCTATTTCCAACCCGAAACCCCTTGCGAGATTCACCTTGAAGACGGCTCGCGCCTGAGCCTCAAGCTGGACGCCAAGGCCGTGTTGCCGGGCGAGATTCCGGTCGGCTACCAGCAAGTGCACATCGCCGATCAACAATTCACTCTCGCCGTGGCACCGGAACGCTGCTTCAGCGTCGGAGACGCGGTGGACAGTCCGATCCCCCGCGTGTGGGGCCTGAGCGTGCAGCTTTATGGCTTGCGCCGCCCCGGCGATGGCGGCTTCGGCGACACCCAGGCACTGGAAGAACTGGCCCGGGTGGCCGGTGAGCGTGGTGCCGATGCGCTGGCGATCAGCCCGCTGCATGCGATGTTCAGCGCCGACACCGGGCGCTATAGCCCCTACTCGCCGTCCAGTCGGCTGTTTCTCAATGCGCTGTACGCCGCGCCCGGCGCAATTCTTGGCGAGCGCGCGCTGCGCGATGCGATTGCCGCAGCCGGCCTGACCGATCAGTTCGAACAACTGGAAAACCTGAAACTGATCGACTGGCCAAAAGCCGCCGAGGCCAAACTGAAACTGCTGCAAGCCTTGTACGACGGTTTCATCAGTGGCGAACACCCGTTACATGCAGACTTCTCCAGCTTCCGCGATGCCGGTGGCGAAGCGCTGGAAAACCATTGCCGCTTCGAAGCCATCCAGGAAATGCGCGCAGCCCGAGGCGAAAGCCTCGACTGGCGCCAATGGCCGGAACACTGGCAGGACCCGCGCGGCGCCGCCCTCGGCGCGTTTGCCGAGGAATACGCCGAGCGCATCAGCTACTTCGCATTCTGCCAATGGCTGATCCACCGCTGCCTGGAACGCGCCCAGACCGCCGCCCGCAGCGCCGGCATGGGCATCGGCCTGATCGCCGACCTGGCGGTGGGTGCCGACGGTGCCGGCAGCCAGGCCTGGAGTTTTCAGGATGAACTGCTGGCCTCGCTGACCGTCGGCGCGCCACCGGACATTCTCAATCGATCCGGACAGGGCTGGGGCATTTCCGCGTTTTCCCCGGAAGGTCTGGTGCGCAACGGTTTTCGCGCGTTCATCGACATGCTGCGCGCGAACTTCGCCCATGCCGGCGGGCTGCGCATCGACCATGTCATGGGTCTGCAACGGTTATGGGTGATCCCCAACGGTGCAGCCCCGGCGGACGGCGCCTACCTGTATTACCCGGTGGACGACTTGCTGCGTCTGCTGACCCTCGAGTCCCATCGCCATCAAGCGATCGTGCTCGGTGAAGACCTCGGCACCGTGCCCGATGGCCTGCGGGAAAAACTCATCGCCCGCGCCATGCTCGGCATGCGCGTGCTGTTGTTCGAACAGGACAACACTTTTTTCAAGCCGATACTCGACTGGCCGGACAACGCTCTCGCGACCACCAGCACCCACGATCTACCGACACTCAATGGCTGGTGGCATGGTCGCGACATCGACTGGAACGCGCGGCTCGGGCTCATCGATGGCAATGGCGAAATCGATTGGCGCCGTTATCGCGAACGCGAGCGCGAGGGCCTGCGCGGTGCACTGAGCCAGGATCCGCAAAACTTTCGCGAGGAATCCCACGAGGCCGATCAGGTGGTCGACGCCGCTGTACGTTTCCTCGGCCACACCCGAGCGCCGTTGGTGCTGCTGCCACTGGAAGATGCATTGGGCCTCGACGAACAGGCCAACCTGCCCGGCACCATCGACACCCACCCCAACTGGTCGCGCCGCCTGCCCGGCACCAGTGAAGCGCTGCTTGACGGCGTCGACGCCGCGAGACGCCTGGAACTGTTGGCTTGCGCGCGTCTTCAGGCAGCCGAGCGTGACCGATGAGTACATTGCCTATCCAGACACCGCGGGCCACGGTCCGCCTGCAGTTTCATCGCGGCTTTACCCTTGATCAAGCAGTGCCGCTGGTGCCGTACTTCGCCCGGCTCGGCATCAGCCACATTTATGCCTCGCCGTTGCTCGCCGCCCGCGCGGGCTCGATGCACGGCTACGATGTGGTCGACCCGACCCGCGTCAATCCGGAACTCGGCGGCGAGCCGGCCTTGCGTCGCCTGGTCGCCAGCCTGCGCGAGCATGGCATGGGGCTGATCCTCGACATCGTCTCCAATCACATGGCGGTAGGTGGCGGTGACAACCCGTGGTGGCTCGATCTGCTGGAATGGGGACGGCTCAGCCCCTACGGCGAGTTCTTCGACATTCAGTGGCACTCGCCGCACCCCTTGATGGAAGGCCAGTTGCTGCTGCCGTTTCTTGGCAGCGATTACGGCGTCGCGCTACAGGACGCGACCCTGCCGCTGGTGTTCAACGCCGAGAGCGGTACCTTCCATGTCGAGCACTACGAACACCACTTCCCGATCTGCCCCGGCGATTACGGCGAACTGCTCAAAGCCGATGACACCTCGAACGAAGCGCTCAAAGCCCTCGCCGACCGCTTCAGCGCGCTCAGTTATCAGACCGACGCCCGCTCGCTGGCCCTCCCGCTCAAGGAAGAACTTCAGCAACTGGCCAGCGACCCCGACGTTCTGCAGGCCATCCAGCGCAACCTGACCCGCTACGATTCGAAGACCGAAGACGGGTTTCAGCGTCTGCACCAACTGCTCGAGCGGCAAAGCTATCGTCTGGCGAGCTGGCGCACGGCGGCGGATGACATCAACTGGCGGCGCTTCTTCGACATCAACGAACTTGGCGGTTTGCGCGTCGAGCGTCCGGCGGTGTTCGAGGCCACCCACGGCAAGATTTTCCAGTTGATCGGCGAAGGCCTGATCGACGGCCTGCGCATCGACCACATCGACGGCCTCGCCGATCCGCGCAGTTACTGCCGCAAACTGCGCCGGCGCCTCGACCACCTGGCACCGGGCCGACACTTGCCGATCTACGTCGAGAAGATTCTTGGCGACGGTGAAACCCTGCCCACCGACTGGTCCGTGGACGGCAGCACCGGTTACGAATTCATGAATCAGTTGTCGCTGCTGCAACACGACCCGGACGGCGAACATGTGCTGGGCGATTTGTGGAAACGTCGCACCGAACGTCCCTCTGCGTTTATCGAAGAGGCGCAACTGGCGCGCCAGCAGATCCTCAACGGTTCGCTGGCCAGCGATTGCGAAAGCGTCGCCCAGGCCCTGCTGCAAGTGGCGCGCGATGACCTGATGACCCGCGACCTCACGCTCGGCTCGATCCGCCGGGTGTTGCAGGCGCTGATCGTGCACTTCCCGGTCTATCGCACTTACATCACTCCGATGGGCCGCTCCGCGCGGGACGAGGTGTTTTTCCAACAGGCCATGGACGGGGCGCGGCAGGCATTGAGCGAAGCCGATTGGCCAGTGCTGGACTCCGTAGCCGGCTGGCTCGGCGGCCAGCCGTGGCGACGCAAGCCCCGTGGCCGTTCGCGCAAGATTCTGAAACACGCCTGCGTGCGCTTTCAGCAACTCACCTCGCCAGCCGCCGCCAAAGCGGTGGAAGACACCGCGCTGTATCGCTCGGCGGTGCTGCTGTCGCGCAATGACGTCGGCTACAACACCGAACAGTTCAGCGCGCCGGTCAGCGACTTTCACGCGGTGAACCAGCAACGGCTGGCGAGCTTCCCGGACAACCTGCTGGCCACCGCCACCCATGATCACAAGCGCGGCGAAGACACCCGCGCGCGGCTGGCCGTGCTCAGCGAACGCAGCCACTGGTACGCCGAACAGGTCGAGTTGTGGCGCGCCCTCGCCCGGCCGCTGCGCCATGACGATCAACTGCCGTCGTCGGCAGACGAATTGATCCTCTATCAGGCGCTGCTCGGCAGTTGGCCGCTGGACCTGCGCGACGACGATCAGGCCGGTTTCGCCGACTACGCCAAGCGTGTCTGGCAGTGGCAGCAGAAAGCCCTGCGCGAAGCCAAGCTGCAAAGCAGCTGGAGTGCGCCGAACGAGGCTTACGAAAACGCAGCCCAAGCGTTCACCGAACAATTGCTGCTGGCCCCCGAAGGCGAACTGCTGCGCGGGGCGCTGGCCAAGACCGTCAACAGCATCGCCGCGGCCGGCGCCCTTAACGGGCTGGCGCAAACCTTGCTGCGCATGACGGTGCCGGGGGTGCCGGATCTGTATCAGGGCAACGAGTATTGGGATTTCAGTCTGGTCGATCCCGACAACCGCCGGCCGGTGGACTACGGCCTGCGCGAACAGACCCTGAAGGCGACGCCCGCCCAGGAGCTGTTATCGGGTTGGCGTGACGGGCGCATCAAGCAGGCCTTGATCGCTCAGGTGCTGCAGTTGCGCACCGAACACAGCGAATTGTTCCGCCGCGGTTCGTACCAGGCCCTCGAGGTGCTGGGCAGCCAGGCGCACAACGTGCTCGCGTTTGCCCGCGAGCATGGGGGGCAACGGGTCATCGTAGTCGTGCCGATCCGTTGCGCAACACTGCTGGAAAACAGTGCCATACCGAAGGTCGATGCGCTGCGCTGGGGCGATACGCGGGTGGTTTTACCGTTCGACGCCTCTGACGAAAATCTGAAGGGACTTTTTTCAAGCAGCGCAGTCACAAAAAACAGGGAGCTGCACGTCAGCGCCGCGCTGGGGGATTTCCCGGTCAATCTGCTTATTCAACACGTCTAGCAGCATGAGTTCAGTTCAGGAGCATTGCGATGAGTACCGACGATAAACGCATCCGCGAATTCGCCTATCAGATCTGGGAATCAGAAGGAAAACCCGAAGGCCAGGAAGCTCGCCACTGGGAGATGGCGCGCAAACTGGCCGAAGCCGAAGCGCTGGCACCGAAGAAATCGCCCAAGGCCGCCGGCAGTAAAACTGCCGGCAAGACCGCCACCAGCAAAGCCGCCGACGGCAAGGCGCCCGTAGCCAAACCCAAAGCGACCGCGGCCAAGGCCAAGCCAGCCAGTGCCGCCAAAGTTATTCCCCCGGGCGAAAAAGCCTCAGAGAAAAAACCTCGCGCACCGCGCAAGCCGCCAGCGGTCTGACGCGTCCCCAACCATTGAATTGAATGACCGTGTGGCGGGTTCGCTCGCCACCGAGGGCGCACTCGTCCTCGAAAAAATACCCACCCCCGATTTTTTGCAGGAGCACCTATGACCCGTCCAAAGAAAGCCGAGCCCGCCGCGCACGCCGAACCCTCGCGCATCCGTGAAGGCTTGCCCTTCCCGCTCGGTGCGACCTGGGATGGTCTGGGGGTCAACTTCGCGCTGTTTTCCGCCAACGCCACCAAGGTTGAGCTGTGCATTTTCGACGATGCCGGCGAAGTCGAACTCGAACGCATCGAACTCCCGGAATACACCGACGAGATCTACCACGGCTATCTGCCCGATGCGCATCCCGGGCTGATTTACGGTTACCGGGTTTACGGCCCGTACGACCCGGCCAACGGCCACCGCTTCAACCACAACAAATTGCTGATCGATCCGTACGCCAAACAACTGGTCGGCGAGTTGAAATGGTCAGAGGCGCTGTTCGGCTACACCATCGGTCACCCGGACGCCGACCTCAGTTTCGACGAGCGCGACAGCGCGCCCTTCGTCCCCAAGTGCAAAGTCATCGACCCGGCACACACCTGGGGACACGACCATCGCGTCAGCGTGCCGTGGGACAAGACCATCATTTATGAGACCCACGTGCGCGGCATCAGCATGCGCCACCCGTCCGTGCCGGAAAACGTACGCGGGACGTTTGCCGGGCTGATGGTTGAAGATGTGCTTGAACACATCCGCAAACTGGGTGTGTCGACCGTCGAGCTGCTACCGATCCACGCCTTCGTTAACGATCAGCATCTGTTGCACAAAGGCATGACCAATTACTGGGGCTACAACAGCATCGCGTTCTTCGCTCCGGACCCGCGCTACCTGGCCAGCGGCAAGATTGCCGAGTTCAAGGAAATGGTCGCGCACCTGCACGATGCCAATCTCGAAGTGATTCTCGACGTGGTCTACAACCACACCGCCGAGGGCAACGAGCAAGGCCCGACCCTGTCGATGCGCGGGATCGACAATGCCTCGTACTACCGCTTGATGCCGGACGACAAGCGCTTCTACATCAACGATTCCGGCACCGGCAACACCCTCGATCTGAGCCACCCGTGCGTGCTGCAAATGGTCACCGACTCGCTGCGCTATTGGGCCAGCGAAATGCACGTCGACGGCTTCCGTTTCGACCTGGCGACCATCCTCGGCCGTTATCACGACGGTTTCGACGAGCGCCACAGCTTCCTTGTCGCTTGCCGCCAGGACCCGGTACTGCGCCAGGTGAAAATGATCGCCGAGCCTTGGGACTGTGGCCCCGGCGGTTATCAGGTCGGCAACTTCCCGCCGGGCTGGGTCGAGTGGAACGACAAGTTCCGCGACACCGTACGCGCGTTCTGGAAAGGCGACGACGGCCAGCTCGCCGACTTCGCCAGTCGCATGACCGCCTCCGGGGAAATGTTCAACCAGCGCGGCCGCCGGCCTTATTCGTCGGTGAATTTCGTCACTGCCCACGACGGTTTTACCCTCAACGATCTGGTCTCCTACAACGACAAGCACAATGAGGCCAACGACGAAAACAATCAGGACGGCAGTAACAACAACCTGTCTTGGAACCACGGCGTCGAAGGCCCCACCGACGATCCGGAAATCAACGCGCTGCGCCACCGGCAGATGCGCAACTTCTTCGCCACCTTGCTGCTGTCCCAGGGCACGCCGATGCTGGTGGCCGGCGACGAATTCGCCCGCACCCAGGACGGCAACAACAATGCCTATTGCCAGGACAGCGAAATCGGCTGGGTCAACTGGGACCTGAGCGAAGACGGGAAGGCGCTGCTGAAATTCGTCAAACGCCTGATCAAGTTGCGCCTGGCCTACCCGATCCTGCGACGCGGGCGTTTTCTGGTGGGCGAATACAACGAGGACATCGGCGTCAAGGACGTGACCTGGCTCGCGCCGGATGCCACGGAGATGACCACCGAACACTGGCATGACGCGCATAACCGCTGCATGGGTATGTTGCTCGACGGTCGCGCGCAGGAAACCGGGATCCGCCGCAAGGGCGCCGACGCCACGTTGCTGCTGGTGTTCAACGCCCATCACGACATCGTCAACTTCACCTTGCCGGAAGTGCCTGAAGGCAGCTTCTGGACCTGCATGATCGACACCAACCAACCATCGATCCGGGGTCAGGAGCGCTTCACGTTCGGTCACGAGTATTCGGTCACCGGGCGTTCGCTGCTGCTGTTTGAACTGCAACGCGAAGAAGAGGACTGACATGGACTTGCCCGGCTATCTCTCACGGCACGCGCCGGATTACCGCGATACCACCGCTCTCGGGCTGTGTCTGCGGGAAATGGTCGAGGCCGGTCTCGACCGTCTGCCACTGCCCGGCAGCGGCCGCACGCTGGAGCGCTGGCAACGGCTGTCCGAGGTCGGCGGGCATGATCTGGGGCTGTGCAAACTCTACGAAGGCCATACCGACGCGTTGGCGATCATCGAGCAACTGGGTGGCTCGCCGACGCCCGGCAGCACATGGGGTATGTGGGCGGCCGAACCACCGCAGGCGCGGGTTCGGGTCAGCCGGTCGGGGCAAATGGTGCGGTTGAACGGGCGCAAGGCCTGGTGCTCCGGGGCGGCGGTGCTCAGTCACACCCTGCTCACCGCATGGGATGAGGACGATCGTCAGCAACTGGTGGCCGTGGCCCTCGATCAACCGGGTGTGACCGTGACCGATCAGGGCTGGCAAGCGGTCGGTATGGCGGCCACCGGCAGCGTCGAAGTGCTGTTCGACGATGTCGAGGCCCAGGCGATCGGCGACCCTGGCGACTATCTGCAACGTCCGGGTTTCTGGCACGGCGGGATCGGGATCGCCGCGTGCTGGTACGGCGCCGCGAGGGAGATCGGCGAGCGCTTGCGCCAGCAATGTGCGCGACGTGAAGAGCCCCACGCGCTGGCCAGTCTCGGCGCCGTCGACAGCGCCTTGCACGGGGCCGCTGAGGTGCTGCGGGTCAGTGCCCTGAACATCGACAGCAATCCTCACCGCAACGCCGAGTTGCTGGCCCGTCGCGTGCGCGCCGTGGTCGAGGATGCCGCCGAACAGGTCATTCGCGAGACCGGTCGGGCACTCGGCGCCGGGCCGTTCTGCAAGGATCCACACTTTGCCCGTCTGGCGGCGGACTTGCCGGTGTATCTGCGCCAGAGCCACGCCGAACGTGATCTGGCGGCATTGGGCCAACTGATCGCTCAGCAACCGCGCGAGGGTTGGGCCTTATGAAGCGCAATCCGATCGTCGGCGAGGGAACCTCACTGCACGAATGGCAGGGCTCACGTCATCTGGCGGCGGTGGACAGCATCGACATTCTCGAACTGGTACCGCCGGGATCGCGGGCGGTGGTGATCGCGCCGCATCCGGATGATGAAGTGCTCGGTTGCGGCGGACTGCTGCAACGGCTCGCGGCGGCGGGCCGAACCCTGCAATTGATCTCGGTCACCGATGGCAGCGCCAGTCATCCGGGATCGGATCGCTGGCCGGTGGAGCGCCTGAGCGTGGTGCGCCCGCAGGAGTCCGCCGAAGCCCTGCGCCGCCTCGGCCTGCCCATGCACCAGTTGCAATGGCTGCGCGGCGGCTTCCCCGACACCCAGGTCGCCGCGAGCGAGTCGATGCTGTGCGAATACCTGACCCGCTACCTGCATCCCGACGATGTGATCTTCACCACCTGGCGCGAAGACGGCCACAGCGACCACGAAGCTGTCGGCCGCGCCAGTGTCGAGGCGGCCCGGCGCGTGGGCGCGATCTGCCACGAACTGCCGGTCTGGACCTGGCACTGGGCAACCCCCGAAGACGCCGTCGTGCCGTGGGAGCGGGCACGCAAGATTTTGCTCAGCCCCGCACAGGTCGCGCGCAAACGCCACGCGGTGCATGCGTTCGCCAGCCAGCTGGAAGGCGATCCGCAAGCCGGACTCGCTCCGGTGCTCGCGCCCTATGTCATCGATCGATTGCTGCAACCGTTCGAGGTGGTCTTTCTATGAGTGTCGAGGACCGCTACTTCGAAGGCCTGTTCACGGGCAACAACGACCCCTGGGGATTTCGCCAGCGCTGGTACGAACAACGCAAACGCCTCGTGACGCTGGCAGCCCTGCCCCGTCCGCACTATCGGGCCATCTTCGAACCGGGGTGCGCCAATGGTGAACTGAGTGCGGCGCTGGCCGGGCGCTGCGATCGGCTGTTGTGCTGCGACACCAGCGCCGCCGCTGCC
Source organism: Pseudomonas sp. B15(2017) (assembly GCF_002113215.1). Lineage (NCBI taxonomy): Bacteria > Pseudomonadati > Pseudomonadota > Gammaproteobacteria > Pseudomonadales > Pseudomonadaceae > Pseudomonas > Pseudomonas sp. B15(2017). Next base: position 164,918 of record NZ_NEJZ01000017.1, on the reverse strand, counting down.
GATCTGGCGCGTACTCGGCTGAGCCTGTTTGACCACGCCGAGGTACGGCACGGACGCTTGCCGAGCGACTGGCCTGAGGAAAAATTCGACCTGATTGTATTTAGCGAAATCGGCTACTACCTCGACCGGCAGGATCTGACGGAAGTCATCCGGCGCATCAGCGATTCATTGACGGCGGACGGGCAACTGCTGGCCTGTCACTGGCGCCCGCCCATCGAAGGTTGCCCGCTCAATGCGCGACAGGTCCACGACCTGATTCACGAACAGTTGCACCTGCCGCGACTGGTTCTGCATCAGGAAGCGGACTTTCTGCTGGAAGTCTGGAGCCGCGAACCCCGTTCGGTGGCCGCGCTGGAGGGGTTGCGATGATCGGCATCCTGATTCCTGCGCACAACGAAGAGCAATGGCTCGATGAATGCCTGCGCGCGGCCTTGCGGGCCGCCGAAAACTCCCTGCTGGCCGGTGAACCGGTGGAAATCCTCGTAGTGCTCGACAGTTGTACCGATCGCTCGGCGCACATCGTCAGCCAATATCCGGTGCAAGCATTGAGCATCGAAGCGCGCAATGTCGGTCAGGCCCGTGCCGTTGGCGCACAACACCTGCTTGAGCGCGGTGCGCGCTGGATTTCCTGCTCGGACGCCGACAGCCGCGTCGCCGAGGATTGGTTGGTGGCACAGCTGGGGCTGGGCACCGATGCGGTCTGCGGCACGGTGACCGTTGACCGCTGGCAAGACGGGTTCGATGAGGCGGCACAGATTCGCTATCACCGTGATTACCGGGCCTGCGATGGCCACCGGCACATCCATGGCGCCAATCTGGGTGTCAGCGCGCAAGCCTATGTCCGCGCCGGCGGCTTCGAGCCGTTGCCCCGAGATGAGGACGTGCAGCTGGTGCGTCAACTCGAGCGTTCAGGAGCCAGCATCGCCTGGAGCCATCGTCCGCAAGTCATCACCAGCGCCCGTCTGGACAGTCGCGCACGGGGCGGTTTTGGCGACTATCTGCGACAGTTGGCACAGACTGAATAAAAAAAAGCGGATCAGGTTGATCTGTGACGCGACGAACCGCCCGTCTTGAGCAATACTCTGCTGCGCAGCAATCCAGGGTTCGGAGCGCTGCAGGGCTTTCCACCAGCCTTCACGGGTCGAACACGCCTGGAATGACCAGCGCTTGTACGACTGAGGGCGAGACTCAACAAGGACGTATCACTGATGAAATCGTTATCCCTCAGCGAGAGCGGCCTGCCGGCGCAGATCTGGAACAGCGCCCCGCAGCTCGACAACATTCCCGTCATCAATACTCACACTTTGGTGCCACCCGGCGTTCGCGCCGTGGTCATCGCCCCGCACCCCGGCGATGAAGTGGTGACCTGCGGCGGCCTGCTGCAACTGCTTTCCAGCCTCGGGCATCCCTTGCAACTGCTGTCGATCACCGATGGCAGCGCCAGTCATCCGGGCTCGCGTCAGTGGTCGGAAAAACGCCTGAGCGTGTTCCGCCCGCAGGAAAGCGTCGAAGCCCTGCGCCGTCTGGGCATGCCGATGCACAGCCTGAAATGGGTACGCGGCGGTTTCACCGACAACGCCCTGCTCGACCAGGAAACCCAACTGACCGAGTTCATCGCCCGCTACCTGCGCCCCGGCGACGTGGTCTTCAGCACCTGGTGCCAGGACGGCACCGCCGATCATGAAGCGGTCGGCCGGGCCAGCGCCAAAGCCGCAAGACAGGTCGGCGCCACTTTTCACGACGTGCCGGTCTGGGCCTGGCACTGGCCGGAGCGGGACCAGGCTCAGATACCGTGGCATCGCGCACGCAAACTGCGACTCGATACCTGGACCGTCGCGCGCAAGAGCCACGCCACCCATGCCTACGCCAGCCAGCTCATTGGCGAACCGGCGATCGGTATCGCACCGCTGCTGCCCAAGTCGATTCTGGAACGCATGCGCCTGCCTTACGAAATCGTCTTCGTCGACTGATGATCCGTCGGGCGCGGTCAGCCACTCAAAGTGAACTGCCCGCGTCCGGATCAGTCGCATGAACAGGCAGTCATGATTCAGAGGAGTGAACGTGTCCAGTGATCCGAAGCGTCATGCCGTCGACGCACAGACCTCGACCCCGTCCGCCATCCATCGCCTGCGGGTGCTGACGGTCAATACGCACAAGGGTTTCACCGCGCTCAATCGACGTTTCATCCTTCCGGAACTGCGTGAAGCGGTACGCAGCACCTCGGCCGATCTGGTGTTTCTGCAGGAAGTGGTGGGTGAACACGAGCGGCATTCCAGCCGCTACAACGAGTGGCCGCAGACCTCGCAGTACGAATTTCTCGCCGACAGCATGTGGAGCGACTTTGCCTACGGCCGCAATGCGGTGTATCCCGATGGCCATCACGGCAACGCTCTGTTGTCGAAATACCCGATCCGCGAATACCGCAACCTTGACGTCTCGATCACCGGCCCGGAACGGCGCGGGCTGCTGCATTGCGTCCTGGATGTGCCGGGGCATGCCGAAGTGCATGCCATCTGCGTGCACCTGAGCTTGCTCGAAAGCCATCGGCAATTGCAGTTGCAGCTGCTCTGCCAGTTGCTCGAATCCCTGCCCGACGATGCCCCGGTGATCATCGCCGGCGACTTCAACGACTGGCAGTTGCAGGGCAACGTCGCCCTCGCCCGCCGCGACTACCTGCACGAAGCCTTCGAACGTCATCACGGCCGTCCGGCCAAGACTTACCCTGCGCGTTTCCCGTTGCTGCGACTGGACCGGATATACCTGCGCAATGCCAGCAGCCACGACCCGCAGATCCTTGGCAACAAACCGTGGACGCATCTGTCGGATCATTTACCGCTGGCAGTAGAAGTGCACATTTAGGGCGTAGACGCCATTTGTCTGCCGATTCGCCCGCTTCCCCTGTCAGTTCTGACAGTAGGCAGCTCCTCATGCCCTTGTTAGGTTGAAACCGTTGCGCCGAACACCGGCGCCAATGCGTGGTGACCTTATGAACGCCTGCGGCACTTTCCTTGCCCGCCATCATTTGCTGGCCTTTTCAATCTGGCTGCTACTGGACTCCTCGGAATCGGCGCTGGCCCAGTGCGCCTTCAGCCCGACAGCGGGTGACGATCAATACACCTGTGACAGTCCTGGCAGCGCGCCTCTTTCCGATCTGTCGGGCAACAACAGCTTGAGTTTTCCCGCCAATGGCACCGGCAATATTCCCGGCAACGTCACGTTCGGCGCCGGGGCTGATCGCGTGCTCATGCAGTCCGGGACAATCACCGGCGATCTCGATATGGGCAACGGCGCCAATGTGTTGCAGATCGACGGCGGCGTTATCGCAGGTGAGGTTCATCAGCGCAACGCTGTCGACACGTTCATCATGCACGCGGGCACTATCGGCTCACTGGCACAAGGCGATGGCTTCGACAGTTTCCAGATGACCGGTGGCACTATCACCGGGGCCTTTGAGGACGGCGACTTTGCGCAAATGAGCGGGGGCACGATCGGACGCGTCGACATGAAGCTCGATAAAAACGTCTTCGAATTATCCGGTGGGCGGATCATCAATAATCTGGTGACAGGTTTCGACGATGACACGATTCGGATCTCCGGCGGGCTGATAGGCGGCAATCTGAGTGTCAGTGGAGGCAATGACGCCATCACGATCACTGGCGGAGAAATTGTCGGTGAAATTCGCGCCAGTACCGGTGAAGACCGTTTGCTGTGGGACGGCGGCGGCATTGTCCGATCGGCGATTCTTATGGGTGGCGGCAATGACAACGCCACGCTGCGCAACCTTGATGACAGCGTGCTGGCACTGACGCCGAACCTTGATGGCGGTGCAGGCAACGATGTGCTGACGTTCGACAATACTCGCACTGCGCTGCCGGCGCGTTTCAGCAATTGGGAAACGGTGAACCTGAACAACGCCTCGCAGCTGGACCTGGGCTCGGGCGCCTTGCTGCTCGGCGACACTGTCAGCGGCACCGGTGCGCTGAACGTGGACGCCGGCAGCAGCGTGTTTTCCACCCAGGGCGCGGTGTCGCCCGCCGTGGCCGGACAAGCGGTGACGTTCAACAACGCCGGCATCATCGACCTGACCCACAACAACAGCCGCACCAATGACACGCTGACGATCAACGGCAACTACGTCGGCAATAGCGGGCAACTGTTATTGCAAAGCGTACTCGACGGCGACGGCGCACCCAGTGACAGACTGGTGGTCAACAACGGCAGCTTGAGCGGCGCAACCGCCATCACGGTGAGCAACCTCGGCGGGCCGGGCGGACTGACGCTGGAAAACGGCATTCAACTGGTGCAGGCCCAAGGCACTGCCGTGAGCAACAATTCCGCCTTCGTCCTCAACGGCCCGATTTCGGCGGGGGCCTATGACTACTATCTGTTCAAGGGTGGTGTCACCGCCGGCACCGAAAACAGCTGGTATTTGCGCTCGGCTGTGGTCGCCCCTCAAGTGCTGAGCGTGCCCAATCCCGACCCGACACTGCCGCCGATTCTGGTGCCGGTAGTGCCTGTGCCGGTGGCGGCCGCGATCATTCCGGCATCCGGGCAACCGGATCTGTCATTGGCCGTTCAGCCGGTGCTTCCCGTCGCCGTGGCAGGTAAAGCGCCGATTCCGATCTATCGTCCGGAAGTCCCCACCTGGTCGGTCCTGCCACCCGCGGCCGCCCAATTGACCCTCAGCGCACTTGGCACTTTCCACGACCGTCAGGGCGAGCAACGTCTGTTAAGCGAAACGGGAGCTTTCAGCGCCGGTTGGGGCCGGGTCTACGGCAAGAACCTCGACCAGACCTGGGCCGGCACCGTCACGCCACGACTGGACGGTTCACTCAATGGGTTTCAGGTCGGCAACGATTTGTACAGCTCACAGACCTCGGGCGGGCGAACCCAACGCCTCGGCCTGTTCGTCGGCCATAGCCGGATCAGGGGCGATGTGGACGGCTTCAACGAAGGCTTCGAACACAACAGCGCGGGCAAGATCAAACTGGAGGGCGACAGCTATGGCCTGTACTGGACGCTGACCGATCCGCACGGCGGGTACATCGACACGGTAGTGATGGGCACGCGTTTCGACGGCGACAGCCGCTCCGACCGTGGGCTGAAACTGGATAATCGCGGCCACGCCCTGACGCTCTCGGCAGAAACCGGTTACCCGTTCGCCCTGAACGACACTTGGGTGATCGAGCCGCAAGCGCAGGTGATCCACCAAAAGATCTCGCTCGACAGTCAAAACGATGGCATCTCGCGGGTATCGTTCGATTCCGACAGTGCATGGACCGGTCGCCTCGGTGCCCGGCTCAAAGGGCGTTATCAGCTCAACGGACTACCATTGGAGCCATACCTTCGGGCCAATCTGTGGCACACGTTTTCCGGCACCGATTCGGTGACATTCGACGGCACCACGACCATCGACAGTGATCAGAAATCGTCGACGGCGGATGTCGGTCTCGGCGTCGTACTGACCCTCGACCGCGCCGTGAGTATCTACGCCAGCACCGACTACAGCAGCAATATTGACAGTAACGACCTGCGTGGCCTGGCGGCAAATATGGGTATTCGCATCAGTTGGTAAGTCGATAGCAGGCTAAGCAAGCGCTCTGTTTCGCGGCTCGAAGCGTGTTTTCCCCAGCAAACAACAACTTAGATATGTGCATAAAAACAAACGCTTGCAATCTCTGATTCAGCCATACCACTCATCGTCCATTTTCTTGACGCATGGGCTCCGGTCTTCTTAGCTGTACCTTACTACCCCCGGAAGTACTACTCGGGGCGAACCTCAGGTCATTCGTCAAAACGGGCGGCCACGGGTTCGCCACGCTCCATTCGGTCGCCCCTCGTTCGGGGTAGGAGAGACGCCAAGGCGAGATACCACATGCGCTAGCAAGGTAGAACTCCATGAAAACCTCACTCACCTCACAAGAGATCAAAGTCACGTTCTGCACTGTTTCAAGTTCTATCTTGCTGTGCTCGTCCATGGAGGCGCAGGCGGGACCTGCGACGGACGAGGCCACGCCCTGGTATCGCCAGAACATCCCCGTCATGACCCTCCCCGCCACGATCGTGACCCCGGGCCCGCAACGCCTGAGCCCGCAACCGGATCTGCGCGGCGCCGACCTGATCACCGAAGACCTTGCGCCCTCCGCCTGGGATCAACTCTACGGCCAGACGTCCCGCCAGGCACAAACCGACGTCCTCAGCCCGGGCTTCGCCACGCCCGGCACCGGTGACTTCAAAGGCCCGGCCGTACTGACCCTGAAAAGCAGCAGCGGCCATACCCAGCAGGTCGGCCTGATCGGCGGGATCAACCGGATCCAGGCCAATGGCAACGGCCTGATCACCAGCCGCGCCCTCGCCGACCCGACCACCGACACCCTCAACCTGCAAGGCCAGAGCCTGGGCGCTTACTACAGTTTGATCGGTCCCCAGGGCTGGCACGTCGATCTGTCAGCCAGTGGCGGCCGGGTCAGCGGGTTCAGCCGAAACGAGCAAGGCGCACGCCTGGCCACAGAAGGCAGCGCGATGACCTTGTCGGTGGAAGGCGGATTCCCGATCGGCCTCAGTGAAAACTGGGTGGTTGAACCGCAGGCGCAATTGATCAACCAGCGCATCACCCTGGACACGCCCTATGCCGGTTCGGGCAAAGCATCTTCCAGTGATATTTCGTCGTGGAGCGGCCGGGTCGGTGCGCGTTTGAAAGGTAGCTACGACCTGAACGGTCTGCCGGTCGAACCCTACGTGCGCACGAACTTGTGGCACACGGTGTACACCGGCAATACGGTGACGCTGGATCAGGTGGACAAGATCAGCAGCAGCCGAAAATCCTCGACCGTGGAACTCGGCCTGGGGCTGGTGGCGAAAATGACGCCGACGGTGAGCCTGTACGTCAGCGCCGATTACAGCAGCGATGTCGACGACAACGACCTGAACGGGTTGATTGGTAGCCTGGGAGTCCGGATGCGCTGGTGAGCTCTTCTATTGACCGTTCCCACGTCGAGGCGTCGAACCGTACGCGTGGGAATGCAGCCCGGGATGCTCCGCGCCCCTTCCAGAGCTGGAACGCGGAGCGTCCCTAGAGGCATTCCCACGCAGACGGTTCGACGCCTCGACGTGGGAACGATCAGTAATCCGCGAGGGAGCGATCTCGCGTGGAGGCGTCCCGTTACTCGCTTGGGCCCTCGGGCTTAAGGATCAACACCGCCAATGGCGGCAGGTTCAGTTCCAGCGACAACGCCTGCCCATGGCTCGCGACCTCATCGGTGAACGCACCGCCGCCGTTGCCATAATTGGAACCGGCGTAGGTGTCGGCGTCACTGTTGAGCAATTCCTTCCAGCGCCCGGCAAACGGCACGCCCACGCGGTACGACTGGCGCGGCACCGGGGTGAAGTTGGCTACCACCAGCACCGGCGTGCCGTCCTTGCTCCAGCGCAACCACGCGTAAACGCTGTTGATCGCATCGTCACCGATCAACCACTGAAAGCCTTGCGGCGCATCGTCCTGCTCGTGCAGCGCCGGCTCTTCGCGGTAGAGCCGGTTGAGGTCGCCGACCAGTTTCTGCACTCCTTTGTGCTCCGAATATTGCAGCAGATACCAGTCCAGCTGCTGGTCGTGATTCCACTCGCGCCACTGGCCGAACTCGCAACCCATGAACAGCAGTTTCTTGCCCGGATGGGTCCACATGAAGCTCAGGTAAGCGCGCAGGTTGGCGAATTTCTGCCAGCGGTCGCCGGGCATCTTGTCGATCAGCGAATGCTTGCCGTGTACCACTTCGTCGTGGGAAATCGGCAGGATGAAACGCTCGGACCAGGCGTACACCAGGCCAAAGCTCAGCTCGTTGTGGTGATGGGCGCGGTAAACCGGGTCCTGCTGAATGTAGTGCAGCGAATCGTGCATCCAGCCCATGTTCCATTTGTAGGCGAAACCGAGCCCGCCCTGCTGGGTACTCTGGCTGACACCCGGCCACGCCGTGGATTCCTCGGCGATCACCAGCGCGCCCGGAGCTTCCAGCGCCACCACGTCGTTCAGGTGGCGAAGGAAATCGATGGCTTCCAGATTCTCGCGACCGCCATGGCGATTGGGCACCCACTCCCCCGCCTTGCGCGAGTAGTCGCGATAGAGCATCGACGCCACCGCATCGACCCGCAGGCCGTCAATGTGGAAATGCTTCAACCAGTGCAGCGCCGAGGCCAGCATGTAACCGTGCACTTCGGTGCGACCGAGGTTATAGATCAGCGTGTCCCAGTCCTGGTGGAAGCCTTCCAGCGGGTTGCCATATTCGTACAGCGCGGTGCCGTCGAACTGCGCCAGACCGTGAGCATCGGTCGGGAAATGTGCCGGCACCCAGTCGAGAATCACCCCGATACCGGCCTGATGGCAGGCGTTGACGAACGCCGCGAACTCGTCCGGCGTGCCGTAACGGGCGCTCGGGGCGAACTGCGACAGCAACTGATAACCCCAGGAACCGCCGAACGGGTGCTCCATGATCGGCATCAGTTCAATGTGGGTGAAACCCAGTTCCCTCACGTAGGGAATCAGTCGCTCGGCCAGCTCCGGCCAAGTGTACTGACGCGCCACTTCGCCGAGATCGTCGAGTTCGCATTGCCAGGATCCGGCATGCAGCTCATAGATCGACAGCGGCGCATTGTGCTGCTGGCGCTCGCGACGGCCAGTCATCCAGTCCTGATCCTGCCAGTCGATCTGCAGCGGCGAGGCGACTTTCGACGCAGTGTCCGGCGGCAGACTGGTGGCCAGCGCCATCGGGTCGGCCTTGAGCGGCAGGATGCCGTGGGGCCCGAGGATTTCGTACTTGTACAGCTCCCCCGCTTGCAGGCGCGGAATGAACAACTCCCACACGCCGGACGGATGCCGCAAGCGCATCGGGTGCCGGCGCCCGTCCCAGACGTTGAAGTCGCCGACCACCGATACCCGTCGGGCATTCGGTGCCCACACGGCAAAGCGCACACCGTCGACGCCATCGACGGTTTTCAGCTGCGCACCGAGGCAACTGCTGAGGTCGCGATGGTTGCCTTCGGCGAACAGATACAAGTCCATTTCACCGAGCAACTGGCCAAAGCTGTAGGGATCTTCCGCGACCTGCTCACCGCCGGCCCAACGGGTACGCAACAGGTAGGGCCGCGCGTCCTCGAAATGGCCGACGAACAGCCCCGGTGTTTCGGTAGCCTCCAGCGGGCCACGCTCTTCGCCACTGTGTTTGTCCAGTACCGAAACGCTTAACGCGCCGGGCAGATACGCCCGGATGAATTGCCCGCCGGCACCATCGCCGTGGGGGCCAAGAATGGAAAACGGGTCGTGATGTTCTGCACGCACCAGGGCATCGATGTCCTTCGCCCTGGGCAGCAATCGTTCGTTAACGTGACCCTGTTCCTTGTTCGAGAAACTCATGACTACTCTCCACCAAGATCGGAAAAGGGTTTGAGCCCCGTCAATAACCCATACAGACCGTGCAGCGGCACGGGCAGCCAGGTGGGGCGATTTTCGGCTTCATAGGCCACTTCGTAGGCCGCTTTCTCCAGACCGAACAACGCCAGTGCGGCGTTGGCACCTTCAGGATCTTGCCAGGCATGATCAAGACTAGCTGCCGCTTGGCGATATGCCTGGAGAAATGCTTCCCGGGCTTCACGCAGGTAACGCTCCGTGACCCGCCGACGCGCGGCTTCGGCCTCGGGGCTGTTGTCGACGTTGTGCACATTCAACGCCATGGCGGCGGCGTAATCGAAGGAGCGCAGCACACCACTGACGTCCTTGTACGGACTGTGCTTGCCTCGGCGTTCGGCCAGTGGTCGCGCCGGTTCGCCTTCGAAATCGATCAGGTACGCGTCGCCCTTGATCACCAGCACTTGCCCCAAATGCAGGTCGCCGTGCACACGAATGCGCAAGCCGCCGGCAGATTGCTTCGCCAGTTCCTGCACGTGGGCAAGAATGGTTTTCTTGTTGTCGAGCAACCGGGCAACAAGCTTCTGATCCGCCCCGTCGAGTTCGCCCTGATGCTGTTTGAGCAGCTGCAACGCGCGCTCGACCTGAGCTCCGACATCCTTGCCGGTCGCCTGTGCATCCTTGGCCGAACTGAGTTGCGGTGCGAAGTCCTGATTGTCGCTCGGCGCCGCCAGCACCTGATGCATTTCCCCCAGACGCTGGCCGAGCATGCCGGCGAAATCCTTCAGTTCACCCAAGGCGTTGTAATGCTGCGCCTGCTCGGACACGGCATCCGCCAGCTCATCGCGCAGCGCCCGTTCGAGGTTGTTCTGCGTCCATTCCCAGGCATCGCCCTGATTGCTCAAATAGCCTTGCGCAATCATCAGCAGGTTGTCTTCACCACCGGCGCCGCGGCGAATCACCGAACCGAGCAGCGGGGAGATATTGGCAAATCCGGCATCGGTCAGGTAAGCGCTCATCTCCAGTTCCGGGTGTACGCCGGAAGCGACTTTGCGGATCAGCTTCAGTACCAGACTGCCGCCGATCACCACCGAACTGTTGGATTGCTCGGCGGACAGATAGCGCACTTCGGATTCCGCGCCCAGGCCGAGTTTTTCCAGTTGCGGCGTTGCTTCGAAACGGATCTCGCCATCGCTGGATTCCAGCACCGTGCCGCTCTGCATGCCTTGCAGAACCGCGCGAATAAACGCTTCAAGGCTGAAGGCGTCAGTGATCAACCCGACCTGACGCACCCGGCGCACTCGCGCCAAGGCCAGTTGCTGGGGCAACGCCGGCCCGACCTGATCTTCCGAAATGAACCCGAAAGGCAGCTGATAACGGCTGGTCTGCCCGTCACTGTGCACTTCGATTTCGCTGAGCAACACCGGATGCTGTGCGTCGCCGAAACGCACGCCGTAGGCCAGTTTCACCTGGTCGATGGCGGCGTCCTTGCCGGCGAACCAGCGGCGGTTTTGCAGCCAGTTTGGCAGGATGCCCTGTTCGAGGGTGGCGCGGGACGGCGCCTCCAGCAGTTCCTCCATGCGTTTTTTCAGCACCAGCGTGGTGAAGTCCGGCAGGCTCTGCGCGGGCTCAACGTGCCAGCTCGGCATCTGGTTTTCCGCCGCCAGGCCAAACCAGTAGAAGCCGTAAGGCGCCAGGGTCAGCAGAAAGTTGAGCTGGCCGATGGGCGGAAATGCGTTACCACCCAGCATTTCCACCGGCACCATGCCGACGTAGGCCGACAAGTCCAGCTCCACCGCTTGCGCGCTGCGCGACACGTTGGCCACGCACAGGATGATTTCATGCTTGCCGTCCGGCCCGGTGTATTCGCGGGTGTAGGCCAGGACGCGACGATTGGCCGGCGAGAGCATTTTCAGCGTGCCGCGACCGAACGCCTTCGACTGCTTGCGAACGGCCAGCAGACGCCGGGTCCAGTTCAGCAACGAGTGCGGATCGCCGGCCTGGGTTTCGACGTTGACCGACTGGTAACCGTATTGCGGGTCCATGATCGGCGGCAGCACCAGGCTGGCCGGATCGGCGCGGGAGAAGCCGCCATTGCGGTCGATCGACCATTGCATCGGCGTGCGCACGCCGTCGCGATCGCCCAGATAGATGTTGTCGCCCATGCCGATTTCATCGCCGTAATACAGGGTCGGCGTGCCGGGCATCGACAGCAGCAGGCTGTTGAGCAGCTCGATGCGACGACGGTCGCGCTCCATCAGCGGCGCCAGGCGCCGGCGAATGCCGAGGTTGATCCGCGCACGGCGGTCGGCGGCGTAGTAGTTCCAGAGGTAGTCGCGTTCCTTGTCGGTGACCATCTCCAGCGTCAGTTCATCGTGGTTGCGCAGGAAGATCGCCCATTGGCAGTTGGCCGGGATTTCCGGAGTCTGGCGCAGGATGTCGGTGATCGGAAAGCGATCTTCCTGGGCCAGCGCCATGTACATGCGCGGCATCAGCGGGAAGTGAAACGCCATGTGGCATTCATCGCCATTCACGCCCTCGGCGTCGGTATCACCGAAGTACAGCTGGGTATCTTCCGGCCATTGATTGGCCTCGGCCAGCAGCATGCGATCCGGATAATTGGCGTCGATTTCGGCGCGGATCTGCTTGAGGACGTCGTGGGTTTCCGGGAGGTTTTCGTTGTTGGTGCCGTCGCGTTCGATCAGGTACGGAATCGCGTCCAGGCGCAGGCCGTCGATGCCCATGTCCAGCCAGTAACGCATCACCGAGAGCACGGCTTTCATGACTTGCGGGTTGTCGAAGTTCAGGTCCGGCTGGTGCGAATAGAAACGGTGCCAGAAGTACTGGCCGGCGACCGGGTCCCAGGTCCAGTTGGACTTTTCGGTGTCGAGAAAAATAATCCGCGTGCCATCGTACTTCTGGTCGTCATCCGACCACACATAGAAGTCGCGCGCCGCCGATCCGGGCTTGGCCTTGCGCGCCCGCTGGAACCATGGGTGCTGATCGGAGGTGTGGTTGATGACCAGCTCGGTAATCACCCGCAAGCCACGCTTGTGCGCCTCGGCAATGAACCGTTTGGCATCGGCCATCGTCCCGTAATCGCTGTGCACGCCACGGTATTCGGCAATGTCGTAACCGTCGTCACGGCGTGGCGAGGGATAGAACGGCAATAGCCAGATGGTGTTGACGCCGAGTTCGGCGATGTAATCGAGTTTGGCGATCAGGCCGGGAAAGTCGCCGATTCCGTCGTTATTCGAATCGAAAAAGGATTTGACGTGAACTTGATAAATCACCGCGTCCTTGTACCAGAGCGGGTCCTTGATGAAGGTGGCTGCCTTGGGTTTCTTCGCCATGTGAAACTCCTGTTGAATTCATTGAAGCCGAAGCTGCTACTGATCGTTCCCACGCTCTGCGTGGGAATGCCGCCTTGGACGCTCTGCGTCCACCGCTGGGACGCGGAGCGTCCCGGGATGCATTCCCACGCGGACGGTTCGACGCCTCGACGTGGGAACGATCATCATCAGGAAGAAGTAATGCGCCAGATTCCGAACGGTTGATACGCCGGGTCGATCCGCATGAACTGGTATTTGCCGTACCAGTCCCAGCGATGGCCGTTCATCAGGTCTTCGCCGTGGGTGGTGGCATCGTCCGGCAGGCCCATTTCCCACAGCGGCAACTCGAAATTCGCTTCCTGAACGTTATGCGGATCGAGGCTGACGGCCACCAGAATGAAGTTGCTGCCGTCCGCGCTGCGCTTGCCGAAATACAGAATGTTGTCGTTCCAGGCGTTGTAGATCTTCAGGCCCAGATGGCTGTGCAACGCCGGGTTCTGGCGGCGGATGCGGTTGAGCTGGGCGATCTCGGCAATGATGTTGCCGGGCTGGTTGAAGTCGCGGACGCGGATCTCGTACTTCTCGGAATCGAGGTATTCCTCTTTGCCGGGCACCGGCGCCGATTCACACAGCTCAAACCCCGAATACATGCCCCACAGACCTGAGCCCATGGTCGCCAGCGCCGCGCGAATCAAAAATCCGGGGCGCCCCGATTCATGCAGGAACGCCGGGTTGATGTCCGGAGTATTGACGAAGAAGTTCGGCCGGTAGCACTCGCGCCACGGCGATTCATTGAGTTCGCTGAAGTAGGTCGCCAGTTCGGTCTTGGTGTTGCGCCAGGTGAAATAGGTGTAGCTCTGGGTGTAACCGACCTTGCCCAGCCGCGCCATCATCGCCGGGGTGGTGAAGGCTTCAGCGAGGAAGATCACTTCCGGGTACAGCGTGCGCACATCGGCGATCAACCATTGCCAGAACGGCAGCGGTTTGGTGTGCGGGTTGTCCACGCGAAAGATCTTCACGCCCTCCTGCACCCAGCCGACCACGATGTCGCGCAACTCGACCCACAGGCTCGGAATCGCTTCCGGCGCATAAAAGTCGACGTTGACGATGTCCTGATATTTCTTTGGCGGGTTCTCCGCGTATTTGATCGTGCCGTCCGGCCGCCAGTTGAACCAGCCCGGATGCTGTTTGAGCCACGGGTGATCCTGGGAACACTGGATGGCGAAATCCAGGGCGATCTCCAGACCATGATCAGCAGCAGCAGCCACCAGCCGACGGAAGTCTTCGCGGGTACCGAGTTGCGAGTGAATCGCTTCGTGGCCGCCCTCCTCGCTGCCGATCGCATACGGGCTGCCGGGATCATCCGGGCCGGCGGTCAGGGAATTGTTGCGGCCCTTGCGATGACTGCGGCCAATCGGGTGAATCGGCGTGAAGTACAGCACGTCGAAGCCCATGTCCTGAATCATCGGCAACCGCGAGTGCACGTCATTGAAAGTGCCGTGGCGAGCGGGATCGTCGGTGATCGAGCGGGGAAACAGTTCATACCAACTGGCGAATTCCGCCAGTTCGCGCTCGACGTCCACCGGAAATTCCGGGCTGAGGCTCAAGTAGGCGCGATGATCGGCCTCGGCCATCAGTTGCGCACTGCGCGAGTGCAGAAACAACGCGACCTGCTCGGTTTCGAGCAGGCCGGACAATTCGTGGTGCAGGCCGGCCAGCTGTTCGCTGAGCTGCCCTTCGCTGCGCTCGGCGGCCTGCTGCACCATGTTCCGCCCCTCTTGCAACTCGAGACTGACCGGGACGGCGGCGGTGTGTTTTTTCTCCAGTTCGTACTGAAAACTGGCGAACTGGTCGATCCACGCTTCGATCAGGAACAGATAACGGCCCATGCGCTGCGGCTGAAACACACCGCGCCAGCCGTTATTGCCCTGATCGCTCATAACTTCGGTCTGCCAGGTCTCATCGCCCTCTTCGCGCCAGCGGATGCGCACTGCGAGTTTGTCGTGACCGTCGGCGAACACCTTGCTGGTGACCACGATCTCGCGACCGGCGATCGCCTTGACGGCAAACTGTCCACCGTCGAGGGTCGGTGCGGTGTTTTCAATAACGATGCGCGGCAGCAACAGCGCCTGCGACAGCGGGATGTGCGGGTTGTAGCTCAGTTCGGAGGGTTTTTCAGCAGTCATTGAGCATCTCTCCTTAACGCCCCAAGGACGCTCGTTTGCCTGTTTGGCGGTCACGGCCGGGCCTGCGCCCGGTGATGAAATCTCTCAGGTTCCGAGCGGCCATCGCCGGGAAAAGTTCACAGGGATTTGCCCCGCCACAAAATCGGATCGATTTCGCAGTGCAGTGGTCAATCCACTTAAGCACTTCCTACGCCAAGTGCCACACGGAGGTTTACCCGATGACTATTCCGATTCCGGCCGAAACACCTGACCCGAATATCGACAAACCGGTCCTGCCCGAGACCGAACCGCAACCGATCCCCGAACAGGAACCCCCTGGCACCACACCACCGCCCAAGGAGGAACCGCCGACGACCATGCCGCCGGTGATTGTCTGATCAGCGAGGATCGCTGTGATCCTTCTCGATGCGGTCCTTATCCGGCTGATCCTTCTCGAACACGCTGACGATCCGCGGCATGACACTGAAGATCCCCAGCGCCAGCAACGTACTGAACACCGCCGTCGCCTCACGGCCCAACCCGGCCGCGACGCCGATGGCGGCGGTCATCCACAAACCCGCGGCGGTGGTCAGACCCTTGACGTGGCCTTCGTCGCCTTCGTGATTCTTCAGGATGGTCCCGGCGCCGAGAAAGCCGATGCCGGCGATTACCCCTTGCACCACCCGGCTCATGGCATCGGCCTGAGACCCGGACAATTGCGGCACCAGCACAAACAACGCCGCGCCGAGGGCCACCAGCATGTGCGTTCGCACCCCGGCAGCCTTGCCCTTGTGCTCGCGCTCGAACCCGAGAATCCCGCCCAATAGCGCCGCCATGAGCAGGCGCACGGTGATCCGCGTCAGCTGCGATGCATCGCCGATGTCGGCGAATTCCGCTTGCAGGGTTTCCCACACTTCATGCCACCAGGCGTTCATCCTGCAGTCCTTGTAAAGAGGCGATAAAAGGTGGACAGCAGCGACCATTAATCGGTTGCGTAGAACGATCGGCGCAGCGTAGGCCCTAACCCTTCAGATCCCCTGTGAAAAAGGACTGGCCCATGCCCCTGCGTATCGATGACAGCAATCCGGAATCGAAAGTGTGTTTTTTCACCGTTGAAAATGGTGAGGAAATCCGGATCTGCGACACCCTGGAAGTCAGGACAGATAGCGAAAAATCCATGTCGTTCGTCGAAGTGGACGGCCGGCGCATCTACGTCACCGAAGCCGAAGCGGATGCATTGACCGTGGCAGGTGCCAGCGATGGACGCAAACACCTGAAGGCCGACGACAGTGATTCGGTGATTTGACTGACCTTGATCAACGACCGGCGCAGACGTCTGGGATAGGCATCTGCGCCCTGGCCGGCGTGCTGCTTCAAGTTGTCGCAGGCATGCCTGAAAAAGCCATCTGATACGCTTTTTATTGAAATACCTGAGTCTGTTATGCAAACAGATCGGCGCTCATAGTTCCCCGGCCTGATGGAGGCTGATGAGCAAACGACCATGAGCGAACGAATCCCCGTCCGAACCGTAGAAGCATCTCCCCAGATAAAAACAGTACCGGCGCGCCCAATGAAGGCGAAGCACGCCACCAGCGATAACCAGATTTTCACCCGCAGCTTCACCGGCCTGTTCCGCACCTTGCGCATGAGCGGTGCGGGATTTCTGTTCCTGCTGTTCTTCGGCACCGTATGGCTGAACTGGGGCGGTCGTCAGGCAGTGCTCTGGGACCTTTCCGAAAGCAAATTCCACATCTTTGGCGCAACCTTCTGGCCACAGGATTTCATTCTGCTGTCGGCGCTGCTGATCATCGCCGCGTTCGGCCTGTTCGCCATTACTGTGTTCGCCGGCCGGGTCTGGTGTGGTTACACCTGCCCGCAGAGTTCGTGGACATGGATCTTCATGTGGTGCGAAAAAATCACCGAAGGCGAACGCAACCAGCGCATCAAGCTGCAAGCAGCGCCCTGGAGCCTGAACAAACTCGCCCGGCGCGCGGCCAAGCACACGTTGTGGCTGGCGATCAGTGTGCTGACCGGCCTGACCTTTGTCGGCTATTTCACCCCGATCCGGCCACTGGCCGAAGAATTGCTGACCCTGCGGATCGGCGGTGTCAGCCTGTTCTGGGTGCTGTTCTTCACCGCCGCCACCTACATCAATGCCGGCTGGCTGCGCGAAGCGGTATGCATGCACATGTGCCCGTATGCGCGGTTTCAGAGCGTGATGTTCGACAAGGACACTCTGGCGATTTCCTACGACGCCGCCCGAGGCGAAAACCGCGGCCCGCGCAAACGCGACGTGAAACCCGCCGAAGCCGGGCTCGGCGATTGCATCGATTGCCAGCTGTGCGTACAGGTCTGCCCGACCGGCATCGACATCCGCGACGGCCTGCAAATGGAATGCATCGGCTGCGCGGCGTGCATCGACGCCTGCGATTCGATCATGGACAAAATGAATTACGCCCGTGGCTTGATCCGCTATACCTCCGAACGCGAATTGCAGGGTGGCAAGACGCATCTGCTGCGTCCGCGACTGATCGGCTACGTTGCAGTACTGGTCGTGATGATCGGCGCACTCGCCCTGGCATTGGTCGAACGGCCAATGGTGTCGCTGGACGTGACCAAGGACCGTGGCCTGTTCCGCGAGAATGGTCAGGGGCAGATCGAAAACATCTACACACTAAAGGTCATCAACAAGACCCAGCAGCGCCAGGACTACAACCTGAGCCTGGTGGACGGTGATGGCTTCCAGCTGCAAGGCAAGACCCAACTGAGCCTGGCGCCGGGCGAGATTGTCGATGTGCCGGTGTCGGTGGCGATGACTGCCGAACGTGCGGCCAGCAGCTCGCAGACCTTGAGCTTCAGGATTGCCGACAGTAATGAGCCAGAGATTTATAGCGTGGCGAAGAGCCGGTTTGTTGCGCCGATGAATCGATGATCCCTTAGACTGCGGCGCGGCCATTCGCGAGCAAGCTCGCTCCCACAGAGGAATACGGTCAACTGTGGGAGCGAGCTTGCTCGCGAACGAAGGCGACACGGTCTTCCAGAAAGAAATCAATCCGGACCCAAGATGAAACGCTACGAAAAATTCGCCGACGACATCGCTGAACTGATCCGCTCCGGCGTCCTCGGCCCCGGCCAGCGGGTGCCGTCGGTGCGCTACGCAAGTCAGACCTACGGCGTCAGTCCGTCCACCGTGTTCCAGGCCTATTACCTGCTGGAGCGCCGCGGCCTGATCCGTGCCCGCCCGCGTTCCGGCTACTTCGTCAACACCCACGCCCCGAGCCCGTTCTCGGAGCCGGTGATCAGCAGCCAGGTCAACGAATCCACCAAGGTCGACGTGAGCGAACTGGTGTTCTCGGTGCTTGAGTCGATCAAGGACCCCAGCACCGTGCCGTTCGGCTCGGCGTTCCCCAGCCCGACCCTGTTCCCGCTGCAACGCCTGTCCCGTTCACTGGCCAGTGCTGCGCGGGAAATGGACCCGCGCATGGTGGTCACCGACATGTCGCCGGGTAATCCGCAATTGCGTCGGCAGATTGCCCTGCGCTACATGGTCGGCGGCCTGATGCTGCCGATGGAAGAATTGCTGATCACCAACGGCGCCCTCGAAGCGCTGAACCTGTGCCTGCAAGCGGTCACCGAACCCGGCGATCTGGTGGCCATCGAAGCCCCGGCGTTTTATGCCAGCCTGCAAGTGCTGGAGCGGCTGAAACTCAAAGCCGTGGAAATCCCCGTGCACCCGCGCGACGGCATCGACCTCGGCGTGCTCGCCCAAACGCTGGAGCGGCACCCGATCAAGGCCTGCTGGTGCATGACCAGTTTCCAGAACCCGATGGGCGCAACCATGCCCGAGGCCAAGAAACAGGAACTGGTGGAGCTGTTGAAGCAGCATCAGGTGCCACTGATCGAAGACGACGTCTACGCCGAACTCTATTACGGCCAGCAGGCGCCGAAACCGGCCAAGGCCTTCGACACCGAAGGTCTGGTGATGCATTGCGGCTCGTTCGCCAAGAGCCTGGCTCCCGGCTACCGCATCGGCTGGGTCGCCGCCGGGCGCTACGCACAGAAAATAGAACGACTGAAGCTGATGACCTCGCTATGCGCCTCGATGCCCGCGCAAGCGGCTATCGCCGACTACCTGCAACACGGCGGCTACGACCGCCACCTGCGCAAACTGCGCTACGCCCTGGAAGAACAGCAAAGCGCGATGCTCGCGGCCATTGCCCGCTACTTCCCGGCGCAGACGCGCGTGAGCCAACCGGCTGGCGGCTACTTCCTGTGGCTGGAACTGCCACCGCAGATGGATTCGTTGAAGTTGTTTCAGATGGCGTTGGCGCAGGGGATCAGCATCGCGCCGGGGCCGATATTTTCGCCGACTCAGCGCTTTCGCAATTGCATTCGATTGAACTACGGCAGCCCGTGGACCGAGGATGCGGAGAAGGCGATGGAAACACTGGGGCGGATTGTGCGGTCGTTTTGAGTTACCGGTGATCGTTCCCACGCTCTGCGTAGGAATGCCTCAAGGGACACTCCGCGTTCCAGCTCTGGAAGGGACGCGGAGCGTCCCGGGCTACATTCCCACGCAGAGCGTGGGAACGATCGGTAGGGTTTTAGCGCCCGCCGCCGAGGTCGACAAAGGTCCCGGTGGCATACGAAGCCTTGTCCGACAGCAACCACACAATCGCTTCCGCCACTTCATCCGGCCGCCCGCCCCGCGCCATCGGAATCGCCGACTCCAGCTTGCTGACCCGATCCGGGTCGCCGCTCAAGGCGTGGAAATCGGTATAGATGTAGCCCGGACGCACCGCATTGACCCTAATCCCCTCGCCCGCCACTTCCTTGGACAGGCCGATGGTGAACGTATCCAGCGCACCTTTGGACGCTGCGTAATCGACGTATTCGTTAGGAGAACCCAGCCGGGCGGCGACCGAGGAGACGTTGACGATGCTGCCGCCCTGCCCGCCGTGTTTGGGCGACATGCGCAGGATTGCGTGCTTGGCGCAGAGGATCGGCGCCAGCACATTGGTTTTCATGATTTTGAGGATGCGGAATTCGGACATTTCGTCGACCCGGGACTTGTGTCCCACGGTGCCGGCATTGTTCACCAGGGCGGTGACGCGGCCCAGTTCGCTGTCGACCCGGTTGAACAGCGCGACCACTTCGTCTTCGATACTGACATCGGCGCGCACGGCGATGGCCGTGGCGCCGCGCTCGCGTACCTGGTCGAGCACCTGGTGGGCCGCCTGTTCGTCAGTCTGGTAATTGATGCAGATCCGATAGCCTTGCTCGGCAGCCAACAACGCAGTGGCGGCGCCGATTCCACGACCGCCGCCAGTGATCACAATGACTTTATCCATGCTGGCCTTTCCCCCGATGCACACGTAACAGTCGGGGCAAGAATAACCGCCATTGCCGGCTTTTGCATGACCTGCGATTAGCGGCTCAACTCACCGCCAATTGTTTGCCGCGCACGATGTCCTGCAGGAAGCGATCCGCCGGCATCGGGTGACCGAGCAGATAACCTTGCAGCGAATCGCAGCCCAGTTGCGTCAGGAAGTCCTGTTGCGAATCGGTTTCTACACCTTCAGCAACGATGCGCAGGCCCAGCGCCTGACCGAGGGCGACGATCGCCGAAACGATGGCCGCGTCATCACTGTCGTGCTCCAGATCGCGGACGAAACCGCGATCAATCTTCAGCTCATTGGCCGGCAAACGCTTGAGGTACATCAGGCTTGAATAACCGGTGCCAAAGTCGTCGATGGACAGGTCGACGCCCATATCGGCCAGCTCCTGCAACACCGTCATGCTCGCGTCGGCGTCGCTCATGGCAGTGGTTTCGGTGATTTCCAGGGTCAGGCTGTTGGCCGGCAAATGATGAGTGGCCAAGGCCTTGGCCACGCTGCGCACCAGCCCTGAGTGGCAGAACTGCAAAGCCGACAGGTTCACCGCGATCCGCCAGTCGGTGTAGCCCAGCACGTACCACTCGCGCATCTGCCGGCAGGCTTCGTTGAGCACCCATTCGCCAATCGGAATGATCAGCCCGGTCTTCTCTGCCAGATCGATGAACTTGTCCGGCATCAGCATGCCGTGGGTCGGATGTTCCCAGCGCAACAGCGCCTCGGCACCGACCGGACGACCGTCTGCCGCATGGAATTTGGGTTGGTAATGCAGGCTGAACTCGCCGTGTTCCAGTGCAGCGCGCAGATCCTGCAGCAGTTGCAATTGCTTGCGCGCGTTGCTGTTCATCGAGGCGTCGAAGAAGCTGTAACCGTTCTTGCCGCCGCCCTTGGCGTGGTACATCGCGGCGTCGGCGTTCATCAGCAGTTCCTGGGCGTTCTGGCCGTTGCCCGGGTACAGCGCGATGCCGACGCTGGCGGAAATCTGCAGGTCATGTTCGGCGACCCGGAACGATTGCGCGATCAGGCCGACCTGACGGGCCGCCAGCCCCAGCGCATCATTGGGTTCGGTCAGGCGCACCAGCAGGACAAATTCATCGCCGCCGATCCGCGCCAGGGTATCCAGGCTGCGCAAGTCTTCACGCAGACGCACCGCCACTTCGCGCAGCAACTGGTCGCCCATGTGGTGGCCAAAAGCGTCGTTGACCGGTTTGAAGCCGTCCAGATCGATGAACATCAAAGCAAAGCAACCGCCCTGCTCGTTGACCTTTTTCATCGCCTGATTGATCCGGTCATCCAGCAGCATGCGGTTGGGCAGGCCGGTCAGGGTGTCGTGCAGCGCCAGCTGGGTGAGTTCGCGGTTGGCCACGGTCAACGAATGGGCCAGATCGGCGGTGCGGGCTTCAAGGCGAGCGTCGAGAATCGAGGTCAGCAGCGCGATGGCCAGCACCGCCAGCGTGGTGATCAACACCAGATTGTCGAGGCCATTGCCGTTCAGGCCGCTGAGTGCCGCACCGCAGAAACTGCCGTCAGGAAACCGCGCCGCTGCCATGCCGGTGTAATGCATGCCGACAATCGCCACGCCCATGACAATCGCCGCCCCGGCACGGAACAGTCGCACGTAAGGCGAATGCTGACGCAGACGAAAGGCGATCCACAGCGCTGCGGCCGACGCACCGACCGCGATCAGCAACGAGGCGCCGAACAGCGTCGGATCGTAGTCGATGCCCGGTTGCATGCGCATCGCGGCCATGCCGGTGTAATGCATGGCGCTGATGCCGGCGCCCATGATCAGCGCACCAAAGGCCAGTTGCCAGGCCGGCAGTTTCGGCTGGCTGACCAGCCACAGGGCGAATCCGCAGGACAGCACGGCGATCAGCAATGAAAGCGCCGTGATCGAAATGTCGTAACCGAGACTGATCGGCAGCTTGAACGCCAGCATGCCAATGAAGTGCATCGACCAGACGCCGATGCCCATGGCAAACGCCCCGCCGGCCGTCCATAAATGCACGGCGCGGCCCTTGGCAGTGGCAATGCGCCCGGTGAGATCGAGCGCGGTATAGGAAGCAAGGATCGCCACACACAGCGAAATGAAAACCAGCGTGAAGGAATAGCTACCGATGAGCATGAAAATTCTCGTGACCACCCCGCTGTACTGCGTCCGTTCTCGGCGGGGTCAAATGCGCCGATTGTACTGATTGCGTAAAAGAATTCACTGACAAAGTTATCAAATAGCCATCAACCCGATGAAACGCTTGTTTGATCGTCTGACAAGCCTCTGATTCAGGGTTCTGATCGTTCCAACGCTTTGCGTGGGAATGCAGCCCGGGACGCTCCGCGTCCCTTCCAAGGCAGGACGCAGAGCGTCCGTGGAGGCATTCCCACGCAGAGCGTGGGAACGATCAACGATCAACGATCAACGATCAATGAGACTAGCGGTTATCAGTGGTTTCCAACTGGCCGTCCCAACCACCGCCCAGCGCCGCGATCAACTGCACGCTGGCGATCAAGCGGTTCTGCAGAATATTCAGGACAGTGCGTTCATTACTCAGGGCAGTCGCCTGCACCACCACCACATCCAGATAAGCGATTACGCCAGCCTTGTACTGGTTTTCGGTCAGACGCAACGAGTCCCGTGCCGCATCAAGGGCTTCCTGGCGCACCGCCGCTTCGTCCTCGTACACCTTCAACTGCACCAGGTAGTTTTCCACTTCACGGAAGCTGTCGAGCACGGTCTGGCGGTATTTGGCCACGGTCTGGTCGTACACCGCTTCGGTGCGGTCGACTTCGGCCGAACGGATGCCGCCGTCGAACAGCGGCAGGGTCATTTTCGGCCCCACCGACCAGAAGCGGTTCGGCAGGCTGATCAGGTTCTGCGAGGTACTGCTGCTGTAGCCGCCGCTCAAGCTCAGGCTGAAATCCGGGTAGTACGCAGCCTTGGCCACACCGATGTTGGCATTGGCGGCGATCACTGAACGCTCGGCCGAAGCAATGTCCGGGCGGCGTTCGAGCAATTGCGACGGCAGGCTCAGCGGGATCTGCGGCAGCTTGGGAATGTCCTGGGTTTCGGCAATGTTGAATTCGGCGGGCGGCTGGCCGGTCAGTACCGCGATGGCGTTTTCGAACTGCGCCCGTTGCCAGACCAGATCCACCAGATCGCCCTGGGCCGTTTTCAGCTGGGTCTGCGCCTGCGCCACCGCATCGCGCCCGGAAACCCCGGCGTTGTACTGGTTCATGGTCATTTTCAGCGAGCGCTCGTAAGCCGCGACTGTCGATTCGAGCAGGCGTTTCTGCTGATCGATCACCCGCAATTGCAGGTAGTTCTGCACCAGTTCCGACTGCTGGCTCAAACGCATCGCCGCCAGATCGGCGTAGCTCGCCTGGGCACTGGCTTCATTGGCTTCGAGGCCACGACGCAATTTGCCCCAGACATCCGCTTCCCAACTCACGCCCAGTTGCGCGTTGTAGGTGTCACGAATCCCGCTGGCGGAACTGCTAAGGCTCGAACTGCTGCTGCCGGTGCCTTGACTGGAGCGTGTCTTGCCGGCGCTCAGATCGACGCTCGGGTAAAACGCCCCCCGCGCGCTGCGCACCAGGGCCTGGGCCTGACGGTACTGGGCTTCGGACTGGGCGACGGTCTGGTTGGAGCTGTTGAGTTTCTCGATCAGCTCGTTGAGCTGACGGTCGCCATACAGCTCCCACCAGGCACCGCGCGCCAGGGAATCGCTCGGGTTGGCCTGACGCCAGCCTTCGGCTTCCTTGTACTGGGCGATTTCGGCGGTCTGCGGGCGCTGGTAGTCCGGGCCGACGGCGCAGGCACTGAGCATCGCCACGCACAGGGACAGGCTCAGCAGGCGCGAACCGCGAACGGTAGCCAGATTGATAAGCGAACGGTCAGTCATAGCGGAGTTTCCAGAGCGGCATCGGTGCGCACGCCACGCCATTTGTTGAAACGATGGCGCAGCTTGTCGAGATAGAGGTAAACCACAGGCGTGGTGTAAAGGGTCAGCACCTGGCTGAAGACCAGCCCGCCGATGATGGTCAGGCCCAGCGGCTGGCGCATTTCGGCGCCTTCAGCCCGGCCGAGCAACAACGGCAAGGCGCCGAGGATCGCCGCCAGCGTGGTCATCAGGATCGGCCGCAAACGTTGCAGACAGGCGCTGCGGATCGATTCCAGCGGCGCCATGCCTTGATGACGCTCCAGTTGCAACGCCAGGTCGATCATCAGGATCGCATTCTTCTTCACCACGCCGATCAGCAGGAACAGCCCGAGCAGCGAGATCAGGCTGAACTCGCCGCCCAGCGCATAGATCGACAGCAACGCACCGACGCCGGCCGACGGCAACGTCGAGAGGATTGTCAGCGGGTGAATGTAGCTTTCATACAAAACGCCCAGCACCAGGTACACCGCCAGCAACGCACCGAGGATCATGAACGGCTGACTTTTCTGAGTCGCGGCGAAAGCGTCAGCGGTGCCGGCCATTTTCGCGATCACGTCTTCCGGCAGGCCGACCTTGGCAATCGCCCGCTCGATGGCGGCGCTGCCCTGCTCCACCGTCACGCCTTCGGCCATGTCGAAGGCAATGCTCTCGGAGGCGAACTGGCCTTCGTGGCTGACCCGGTCGTCTTCCAGGCTGTTTTCATAATGGGCGAACGTCGACAACGGAATCCGCGCACCGTCGGCAGTGATCACCTGAACCTGCTTGAGCGTCACCGGATCCTGGGCATATTTCGGATTGACCTCCATCACCACCTGATACTGGTTGAGGCTGTCGTAGATCGTGGAAATCTGCCGCTGACTGTAGGCGTTGTTGAGCACGGCGGTGACCATGTTCATGTCCACGCCCAGGCGCTTGGCCTGATCGCGGTCGACGATCAGCGTCACCTGCTGCGCACCGCGCCCTTCACGGGCGTCGATGGCCGTCAGTTCCGGCAAGGCTCGCAGCGCGGTGACCACTTTCGGGTACCACTCGCGCAAGGCGCCCAGATCACCACTTTGCAGGATGTAGCTGTACTGCGACGTGGTCTGCTCGCGGCCGCCGCCGAATTGCAGATCCTGGTCGGCCATCAGCATCAGTTGTGCGCCGGGCACTTTGGGCATTTCCTTGCGCAGGCGCTCGATGACCTTTTGCGCCGAGATATTGCGTTCCTTGATCGGCTTCAGGCGTACCAGCATGAACGCGTTGTTGGTGCCGTTGGTACCACCGATGAACCCGGCAACACTCTCGACCGCGTCGTCCTTGAGCACCGCTCGGCGGAAGGTCTCCATTTTCGGCTGCATCACGCTGAACGACAGACCATCGTCACCGCGCACGAAACCGATCAACTGGCCGGTGTCCTGCTGCGGCATGAAGGTTTTCGGCACGACTACGTAGAGGGCGACGTTCACCCCGACCGTGATGATCAGGCTCAGCAACGTCAGGCGACGGTGACGCAACACCCAGTCGAGGCTGGTGGCGTATTTGCCGACCATCCAGTCGTTGGTGCGCCGGCTCCAGCGTTGCAGGCGGTTTTCCTCGCCCGGCTTGTGGGGTTTGAGCCAGCGGGCGCAGAGCATCGGGGTCAGCGTCAGGGAAACCACCAGCGACACCACGATGGCCGCCGCCAGGGTGATGGAGAATTCGCGGAACAGGCTTTCGATAATCCCGCCCATGAACAGGATCGACAGGAACACCGCCACCAGCGAGACGTTCATCGACAGCAAGGTAAAACCGACTTCCCTGGCCCCGAGGTAGGCGGCCTTCATCGGTTTTACGCCTTCGTCGATGTGCCGGGAAATGTTCTCCAGCACCACGATGGCGTCGTCCACCACCAGCCCGGTGGCGAGAATCAGCGCCATCAGCGACAGGTTGTTCAGCGAGAATCCGTAGAGGTACATCACTGCAAAGGTGCCGACCAGCGACACCGGCACCGCCAAGGTCGGAATCAGGGACGCGCGGAAGTTACCGAGGAACAGGAACACCACCAGAATCACCAGTGCCACGGCGATCAGCAGGGTCATCTCCGCTTCATGCAGGGTAGCCTTGATCACCGGCGAACGGTCCATCGCCAGGTTCAGTTTGACGCTGGCCGGCAAGACCGCTTGCAACGCCGGCAACTGCGCCTTGATCTCGTTGACCGTCTCGATGATGTTGGCACCGGCCTGGCGGTTGATCACCAGCAGCACCGCCGCGTCATCGTTGAAGAAACCGCTGTTGTAGCGGTCTTCCACGCCGTCGCTGACCTTGGCCACGTCTTTCAGACGCAGGGCCGCGCCGCCGTTGTAGTGGATGATCAGCGATTCGTAATCCTTGGCTTTCTCCAACTGGTCGTTGGCCTGAATCTGCCACAGGCGCTGGCCATCCTCGACCGAGCCCTTGGGCCGGCGCACGTTGGATTCGGCGATGGTCTTGCGCACATCGTCGAGCGCTACGCCGTACTGGTTCAGCGCCTGGGGTTCGAGTTCGATGCGCACCGCCGGCAGCGAGCTGCCGCCGATCTGCACTTCACCGACGCCCTGCACCTGGGACAGGCTCTGGGACAGGATGGTCGAGGCCAGGTCGTAGAGCTGACCCTTTTCCAGCACGTCCGAGGTCAGCGACAACACCATGATCGGTGCCTGCGACGGGTTGACCTTCTTGTAGGTCGGCATGCTGCGCATCCCGCTCGGCAGCAGGTTGCGCGAAGCGTTGATCGCCGCCTGCACTTCCCGCGCCGCGCCGTTGATGTCGCGGTCGAGGTCGAATTGCAGAATCACCCGGGTCGAGCCCTGGCTGGAGCGACTGCTCATGGTGTTGACGCCAGCGATGGCGCCGAACGAGCGCTCCAGCGGCGTGGCCACCGTGGAGGCCATGACTTCCGGACTGGCGCCGGGCAGGCTCGCCTGCACGACGATCACCGGAAAGTCCATTTGCGGCAGCGGCGACACCGGCAGCAGGCCGAAGCTCACACCGCCCAGCAGCATGATGGCCAGGCTCAGGAGCATGGTCGCCACCGGACGCTTGATGAAAGGGCCGGACAGGTTCATGGCTGTTCCACCGGCTCCACGGCCGACGGTGCACGGCCCCAGCGCCGACCGAGACGATCGAAGTACAGGTAGATCACCGGGGTGGTGAACAGCGTCAGTACCTGACTCACCAGCAACCCGCCGACCATCACCAGACCCAGCGGTTGACGCAATTCAGCGCCGGAACCGGTGGCCAGCATCAACGGCACTGCACCGAACAGCGCCGCCAGCGTAGTCATCAGAATCGGCCGGAAGCGCAACAGCGCCGCCTGATAGATCGCCTGCTCCGGCGCCATGCCCTGGGTGCGTTCGGCGTCGAGGGCGAAGTCGATCATCATGATCGCGTTCTTCTTCACGATCCCGATCAGCAGGATGATGCCGATGATCGCGATCATGCCCAGATCGTTGCCACTGAGCAGCAACGCCAGCAAGGCCCCCACCGCTGCCGACGGCAAGGTCGACAGGATGGTGATCGGATGAATGTAGCTCTCGTAAAGCACGCCGAGCACGATGTACATGGTCACCACCGCCGCCAGAATCAGCAGCAAGGTGCTCGACAACGAGGCCTGGAACGCTTCGGCTGCGCCCTGGAACTGGGTCTGCACGCCGAGCGGC
Organism: Pseudomonas sp. B15(2017); assembly: GCF_002113215.1. NCBI lineage: Bacteria > Pseudomonadati > Pseudomonadota > Gammaproteobacteria > Pseudomonadales > Pseudomonadaceae > Pseudomonas > Pseudomonas sp. B15(2017). Next base: position 137,037 of record NZ_NEJZ01000017.1, on the reverse strand, counting down.
ATGCCGATGTCCTTTTGCACCTGCTCGATGATATCCACCGCATGCCCCAGCGCCACGCCCGGCGCGAGGTTGAACGACATCATCACCGCCGGGAACTGGCCGATGTGGGTGATCGCCAGTTGCGCCTGCCGTTCCTCGACGTGGGCCAGACTCGACAACCGCACCTGCCCGCCATCGGTGGTCTTGACGTGAATCTGGTCCAGCGCCTGCGGGCCGATCTTCTCTCCAGCCTGAGCCTGCAGCACCACACGGTACTGGCTGGCCTGAGTGTAGATGGTCGAGATCTGCCGCTGGCCAAACGCGTCGTACAACGCATCGGTGATGTTCGATACCGACACGCCCAGCCGGGAAGCGGCGTCGCGGTCGATCACCAGGAACACCTGCAAGCCCTTGTCCTGCAAGTCACTGGCAACGTCGGTCAGTTCCGGACGCTGGGCCAGCGCCTCGACCAGGCGCCCGCTCCACAGGCTGAGCAATTCGGAATCCGGCGAGGACATGCTGAACTGATACTGGGTGCGGCTGACGCGGTCTTCGATGGTCAGGTCCTGCACCGGCTGCATGAACAGGCGGATGCCCACCAGTTTGTCCAGTTGCGGTTGCAGGCGGGCAATCACTTCGGTGGCGGTCAGATCACGCTGGCCATGAGGCTTGAGGTTGATCAGCAGCCGACCGCTGTTGAGCGTGGCATTGTCACCGTCGACACCGATGTAGGACGACAGGCTTTCCACCGCCGGATCTTCCAGAATCACCTTGGCCAGCGCCTGCTGACGCTCGCCCATGGCGGCAAAGGAAATCGACTGCGGCGCTTCGGAAATCCCCTGGATCACCCCGGTGTCCTGCACCGGGAAGAAGCCCTTGGGCACCACCATATAAAGGAACACGGTCAGGGCCAGCGTACCGATGGCCACCAGCAGGGTCAGCGGCTGGTGCTTGAGTACCCACTGCAACTTGCGCCCGTAGGCGGCAATCATCCAGTCGATAAACGCACCGCTGGCACGGTAGAAGCGGCCCTGTTCATGTTCTTCCGGCTCACGCTTGAGCAGACGCGCACACATCATCGGCGTCAGGGTCAGCGAAACCACCAGGGAAATCAGGATCGCCACCGCCAGGGTGATGGCGAATTCGCGGAACAACCGCCCCACTACGTCGGCCATGAACAGCAGCGGAATCAGTACCGCGATCAGCGACAGAGTCAGGGAAATCAGGGTGAAGCCGATCTGCTTCGCGCCCTTGAGCGCGGCCTGCATCGGGCTGTCGCCCTCCTCGATGAAGCGCGCGATGTTTTCCAGCATCACGATCGCATCGTCGACCACAAAACCGGTGGCGATGGTCAGCGCCATCAAGGTCAGGTTATTGACCGAGAACCCGGCCAAATACATCACGCCAAACGTACCGATCAGCGACAACGGCACGGCCACCGACGGAATGATCGTGGCGCTGGCCCGTCGCAGGAACAGGAACGTCACCATCACCACCAGCGCGATGGCGATCAGCAATTCGTGCTGCACGTCGGTCACGGAGGCGCGGATGGTCTGGGTGCGGTCGGTCAGCACGACAACGTCGAGACCGGCCGGCAGGTTGTCGGTGATGCTTGGCAGCAGCGCCTTGATCCGGTCGACCACCTCGATCACGTTGGCGCCCGGCTGACGCTGGATGTTCAGCAGAACCGCCTGATTCTGGTTGGCCCACGCCGCCAGACGCTCGTTTTCGGCGCCGTCGACGATCTGCGCGACATCCTTGAGCCGCAATGGCGCGCCGTTGGCGTAGGCCAGGATCAGGTTGGCGTAATCCTTGGGCGAGGTCAGCTGGTCGTTGGCATCGAGCATCGACACCCGGGTCGGGCCATCGAAGTTGCCCTTGGGCTGGTTGACGTTGGACGCGCCGATCAGCGTGCGCACGTCCGACAGGTTCAGGCCGTTGGCGGCGAGCGCCTCGGGGTTGACCTTGATCCGTACCGCCTGACGCTGACCGCCGGCAATGCTGACCATGCCGACGCCGCTGATCTGGGCGATCTTCTGCGCCATGCGCGTATCGACCAGATCATTGAGTTTGGGCAGCAACATGGTTTTCGATGTAATGGCCAGGGTCAGCACCGGGGTGTCCGCCGGGTTGACCTTGTTGTACACCGGCGGCGCCGGCAAGTCGGTCGGCAGCAGGTTGGTCGCGGCGTTGATCGCGGCCTGCACCTGCTGTTCGGCGACGTCCATGTTGATGTCGAGGCTGAAACGCAGGGTCAGCACCGAGGCACCGCCGGAGCTGGTCGAAGCCATTTGCGTGAGACCCGGCATCTGCCCGAACTGACGTTCCAGTGGCGCGGTGACGGCACTGGTCATTACGTCCGGACTGGCGCCGGGATAAAGGGTCATGACCCGGATAGTCGGGTAATCGACCTGCGGCAACGCCGACACCGGCAGCAGGCGATAGGCAATCAGACCGGCCAGCACGATGGCCAGCATGCTCAGCGTGGTGGCGACCGGGCGGAGGATGAACAGGCGCGAAATGTTCATGCGCCCTTCTTGGCCTTGTCGGTGACGGTGGCGTCAGGCGCGGTCGCGGCCGACTTGCCTTGCAGGTGCTCGGTCGGAGTGGTCGGTACGTCCTTGCTGTCGTTGACCACTTCCACTTCGCTGCCTTCCTTCAGGCGGTCGGTGCCTTCCAGCACCACGCGATCGCCAGCGGCGAGGCCTTCGGTGATCACGGTGTTTTCGCCGTCGCTGGCACCGATCTTCAACTGGCGGATGGTGACTTTCTTGTCGCCGTCCAGCGCGTAGACGAAGGTGCCATTGGTGCCGAACTGAATGGCCGCCGAGGGCGCCAGCACCACACCTTTCAAGGTGTCTGCCAGCAGGTGGATGTTGACGAACTGGTTGGGGAACAGCGACTGATCGCGGTTCTCGTAGCGAGCCTTGAATTTCAGGGTGCCGGTGGTCACGTCGATCTGGTTGTCGAGGCTTTGCAGCACACCGGTGGCTTGCAGTTTGGTGTCGCCACGATCCCAGGCTTCGGCGGGCAGCTTGGCGCCGCTGCGGTAGCGGGCAAGCACGGTTTCCAGGCTGTTTTCCGGCAGCGTGAAGGCGACGCTGATCGGCTGGGTCTGGGTGATCACCGCCAGGGAAGTCGTGTCGTTCGCCGCCACCAGGTTGCCGACGTCGAGCTGACGCAGGCCGACGCGACCGGCAATCGGTGCGCGGATTTTGGTGAATTCAAGATTGAGCTTGGCGTCGTTGACCGCCGCCTGATTGGTTTTCACGGTCCCGAGGTACTGGCCGACCAGCGCTTCGGCGGTATCCAGGGTCTGCTTGGCGATGCTGTCTTCCTTGTAAAGACCGCGATAACGCTCGACATCGACCTGGGCGTTCTTCAACTGCGCCTGATTCTGCAGCAAGGTGCCTTCAGCCTGGAGCAAAGCGTTCTGGTACGGACGCGGGTCGATCTCCGCCAGCAGGTCGCCGGCCTTGACCATCTGCCCTTCCTCGAAATAGATCTTCACCAGCTCGCCACCGACCCGGCTGCGCACGTTGATGGTGTTAAGCGCCGTGACCGTGCCCAGTGCCTTGTAATACAGCGGGAAGTCCCCGGTGACCGCCGGCGCCACGCGCACCGGAATCGGCCCCGCCGCGCCGCCGAAGCCCGGCCGCATCATCCCCGAACGCCCCGTGTGACCGGCCTGCGCCTTCTCGCCGCCCTCCTTGTGGGTCGAACCGGCGGGCCAGAATTTCCAGCACAGACCGGCAATGACCAGCAAGACAAGCAGGCTCAACAGCCAGCGACGGGAGTTTCGGGAAGACGATTGCATGGAGTGATTAACCATTGGGCGCGTGGGCTTCTTTTACGGGAGGCTGAACGATAAGCACTGGCCGGGATTTAGCAAAGCAGCTTTACCGGCAATTTACCTTCCACTTACGTTTCAAGGTGTGAGGCAAAACACTGATACACAAATGAAAACGGCCTGGACAGGGCCAGGCCGTTAACAATTGTAAAAGCGCTGTTCAGAACACTTATTTCAAAACCGAGAGTGCCGCGTCGTAGTTAGGCTCTTCTGCAATTTCCTTGACCAGTTCGCTGTACAGGACGTTGTCGTTTTCGTCCAGAACAACCACCGCGCGGGCGGTCAGACCTTTCAGCGGGCCGTCAGCGATGGCCACACCGTAGTTCTCGATGAACTCGGCGCCGCGCAGGGTCGACAGGTTTTGTACGTTTTCCAGGCCTTCGGCGCCGCAGAAGCGAGCCTGGGCGAACGGCAGGTCAGCCGAGATGCACAGCACCACAGTGTTGCTGATGTCGTTGGCCTGAGCGTTGAACTTGCGCACGGAAGTGGCGCAGGTCGGGGTGTCGACGCTTGGGAAGATGTTCAGCACTTTGCGCTTGCCGGCGAAGTCTTTCAGGGTGACGTCGGACAGATTGCCGGCTACCAGGGAAAAGGCTGGCGCCTTGGAACCGGCTTGTGGCAGTTGGCCGTTGACTTGAACCGGGTTGCCTTTGAGAGTGACTTGAGCCATGAACGGAGTCCTTCTTAACGTTGTTGGGAAAGCATGCAAGAGGCGGAAGTTAACCACGAAATTGTCCGACGACCTATGCCTGGACTGAAATTGTCATGTGCTGGCGCCCAAAACTGGATACACATTCTCCAGGCTTCCCACATCCCTGCTCTCAAAGAAGGTGCTGCTTGTTAAAACGCAAGTCTGCATCTTTTCTTTAACGACCTGTCGATTCCGACCCGAGCCGTTCGACTAAGCCATGAATCCCTTACCTGACTGTGGAGAAACACCATGCGCTTCATGATCATTGTCAAAGCCAGCCACGACTCCGAAGCCGGCGTGATGCCCAGCGAGCAACTGCTGACCGACATGGGCAACTACAACGAGGAACTGGCCAAGGCCGGCATTCTGGTTTCCGCCGACGGCCTGCACCCCAGCAGCAAAGGCGCCCGTGTGCGCTTCAGCGGCGAAAACCGTAGCGTGATCGACGGCCCGTTCGCTGAAACCAAGGAGCTGATCGCCGGCTACTGGATCTGGGACGTGAAGTCCAAAGAAGAAGCCATCGAATGGGTCAAGCGCTGCCCGAACCCCATGCCGGGCACTGAATCGGAAATCGAGATTCGCCAGGTGTTCAGCGCGGAAGATTTCGGTGCCGAGTTCACCCCGGAACTGCGCGAGCAGGAAGAACGCATACGCGAACAAGCCAAAAAACACTGAAGCCCCGAATGGAGAACATCAGCATTTTCTGTAAGGCCGGTGGCGACTGAACGAGACACGAGGACTTTTCGACGCGAAACAGGTAGGGTGCGCAACATCACAATGCCACCACTGGATCGCGTCGCGGTTTTTATGGAGTTGTCATCGCAATGAGTTGCTGGACCGTCCTTGGCCTGTCGGCCGACGCCGATGTGCGCACTATCAAACGCCAATATGCCGTCCTGCTCAAACAGACCCGCCCCGACGACGACCCCGAGGGTTTCCAGCGACTGCGCGATGCCTATGAGCAGGCGCTGGCCTACAAGGAATGGCAGCAGTATCACGCGCAGGATCAGGACGAAGTGCAGGAACAAGCGCAGGAGCAGCGCATTGAGGAATCCTGGGACTTGAGCGGCCTGACCGTGGTCGAGGTCGACGCCCTGCAACTGGCAACCCGCTCGCTGGACGGGCTGAGCGTTGAAGAGCTCGAACGTCGCCACACCGTCGCCCTCGAACAAGGCTGTGCGCATATCTTCGAGGACACGCTGCTGCATCACTGCATCGAACACCCGCAATCCTCCGACACTCTGGTGGACTGGGCAGTGCCGACCTTTTTCTGGTTCAGCGCCTGGCAACGGCTGGAGCTGGATGAGGAATCGATCGAGCTGTTGCTGGCCCGGCAGCGCACGCGTATCACGCAACCGATGCGTGATGCCCTCGAACGCGAAGACGTCGACGGATTCCTCCAGGCCTACGCCCGCCGTGCGGATTTCAACTGGCTGGCGATTGAACAACATCAGCAATGGTTCAACCGTGCCCTGAGCCAGATGCTGCTGGATTCGCCTTTCTGGTCTCCCGAGGTATTCGAACGGGTGCGCACCGGTCAGGGCTGGCACGGCGGCACAGGAAATCCCTGCCCTGACGGCGAATGGCAACGCCTGCTGGCTCGACAAAATGCGCCGTTTTTTGTGGCACGCCAGCAACAGCTCGCCCTGGAAGCACCCGCCACCCCCGAACACCGCGCCGCCCGCCTGCTGCTGGGCACCGGCTCGTTCAGCGCCCGCCGTGCGCTGGCCCGACGCTTGCGCGAAGAAGACTGGGCGCAGTGCCGCAAGTTGAGTTCCGAGCTGTACGCCAATCACCCCAATGTCTGCGCGCAGATGCCCGGCGGCACGGCGTTTTTCTGGCGCGACTGGGAACTGAGTTTCAATGACTGGCCAACCTATGTGGGCGTAGTGTTGGCCTGCCTGATCGGCGCGTTCACCCATTACATTCCGCTGGGCGCACGCCTCAGTGGACTGATCAATATCGTCATGATTTCGACCGTGGTGTTTGGCGTGATCGTGGCGGGGCTCAATTGGCTGGTGCACAACGTTGCTCATCGCGTATGGCGGCTGGATGACCGGCTCAGCGCAAGTCTTTGCCCCGGATCCCTCAAAGACTCGCCGCCGTTCGGCGTGCTGCGCGACTTCGTGCCCGGCGCGCTGATGGTGGCCGGGCTTGGCTGGTTTTTCGGCCCGATTGCCGGCGTGGTGTATGCCGCAACCCTTGCATCGTTCGGACTGGTGCGGCGCTGGCAGTCCCGGCCACGGGTGTCCTGGGAAGAGAGCCGACCTGCCGTGAAAGTCGGCGTGACGATCCTCGGGATTGTGGTGCTGGCCCTTGTGCTCGGCGTGTTCAAGGTGGTCGCCAGCCAAGGCACAGTCAATCGCAATCAGGGCTTGCAACCCTGGACCGAACGCCTGTGCAGCCGCTTGCCGGCCACCACCGCCGAATGCAGCGCACCGGCCACCGTTGAACAGTGGTACGGCAAGGAGGCGCGACCATGAGCAGCAGAGTGATGTTTTGCGTCGGTATCTTCTTCGCGCTGGTGGTGATGGCGCTGACCAGTGCGACCCGACCTTTCCTCCAGCTCGATCTCTGGCTGGATGGACGCGATGCGCCGGTCACCGCTCAGGCCAATGCCCTGAGCCCGCTGATCGCCTGCGTCAACCGGATCGACGTGCAATGGCGAGCGGCCTACGATCGCTACAAGAACCCTCAACCGCCCTTGCCTCGCGACCAGCGCTGGTTGAAGAGCCTCAAGGATTTCGACGACAGTGACGCGTTCAATGTGCGCGACATACAGCGTGATGTCTGCGGTCAGGGCCTCACGGAAAAACTCGAACTGCTGACCTGGCAACCAGAGCTGTCGCGACAGGCCAACGAGTATGTCCGGGCGCTGAATCACGTCACGACGACCATTGCTCCAACGCGCTTTTACCGAGAGGCGAGTTTCATCTCCGGGTCGCAACAGCCCTCCCCTGGCGAACTCGCGGCGATCGAGCGCGTGTCACAGGAGTACATCGGCGCTTCGACGGCTTTGCGGCAAAACCTGCTGCCGCTCGACGCCGCGCAGCGTCCCGAACAGCTCAAGCTGATCGAAGCGCGTCTGGGCAGGGACATTCACTGGGACTTGCTGGCGTACATGATTCAGGCGCGGGAGACCGTCGATGTGCTCGACGAAGCGATGAAAAACCGCACCCTGACCCCGAAATTGCTGGCCGAGACCATCGCAAAGCTGCAACAGGCCTGGAACCGTCGCGAACCCTGGCTCGCGCCGCGCACCGGTGGGTTCCAGAACAAGACCGATGCCGCGCGTGATCTGTGGCTGCGCATTGGCGAGCCGGGGCAAAACTATCTCGAGGCGTTGAACACCCTGCAGGCAGACTGGCAGAACCATGCACAGCCTCAGCGCCTGAGCGAGGACTATTACGCCGTGACCCGCAGTTACGACGGCTTGCTCAGCCATTACAACCGGCTGGCACGCGCCAACTTCTGACGCAGTGAACACGCCGGGTCGCCCGTTGGGGCAACCCGGCGTGCCGGTCTTACCTGGCCTTGAGCTTGAGGTAGGACTGATGCAGATCCGCCGCCCAGCCGTCGATCACGCTTTTCACATCATCGGCCTTCATCACCTGCGAATCGTTTTCCAGTGGTTTGCCGGTGCCCTTGCGCACCACTTGCGCCGCCACCTTGTTGGTGCCGCCGTCGAGGAACACCGCTTCGGTCGCCAGGGTGGTTTCCTGATCACGAATCCCGCTGGCGGTACTGACCGCTGCGGCGACCAGAGCAATCGGAATCACTTCATAGGCATGCAGGCCTTCGGTCTTGCTGCTCACGGCGGTGATGGCCGCGCGCACCACGATCACACCCGGTCCGGGGCCTGAGGCCAGCGGCAGGGATTTGCCCAATTCACGCTTGAGTGCCTGATCGTAATAGCTGGTGATGCCGTTGAGGGTCTGCTGCGGAATCTTCACGGTGGGTTGCGGTTTGGGATAGAGCTGGGTCGGTTCGACGTAGACGCTGGTGAATTTGCCGATGTCGATTTTCGGGTCGATCCAGCGCATCACTTCGGCCCCCGACGGAGATTTGGCCTCCCTGAGCTGACTGTAGTCCTTGAGGAAGCCTGAGTATTCGTCGGGTGCGACGGTTTTGCTGGAGCAACCCACTACGCCCAGCGTGGCAATGCACAGGGTGCTCATCATTACGGCTAGCTTCATGCTGTAACTCCTGTCGGAAGGCCGAATTTATTGCGTCGGGGGAGTTACAGGTATAGCTGAATCCGCGTCGTTTGCGATCAGAAACGCCGACACTGGGCAATGCCGGGCCCGGACCTTTGAAGGGCCCGGGCCATCACCGGTACTTGAAGCTTCCTGCTACCAGCTCGAAGTCTCCCCGCTCCTCAACGCCATCTCCCGCCGGCTGTTTGCCCGCATCGCCTTGATCAGCGACACCGTGCCCACCAGCAAAATTGCCGCTCCGAACAGAAAATCGATGTTGTACAGCTGGAAATCCTGCACCGGCCCCACCAGCACAGTGCGTACCACGCCGATTCCCACCAGCGTGGCGAGGAAGTCGATCCCCGGTTCATCGCGGTAGAACACCAGCAGCAACGGCAGGCAGAGCACCAGCAGCATCAACAGCACCACGACCTTGAACGAGCCTTTGCGCTCGACGCTGAACGCGCATTCGTGGGGGCCGTAGGCCTTGTAGTCTTCGTCGCGGATCATCGAGTTTTTCTCGTTGATGTAGTCAGCGCGGTTGTACTTCTGGATCGGCGTGAAGGTGTTGGACATCTCCATCAGCGTGGTGATGTTCTTGAAGCGCAGGTCGATACGCTCGCTGCCCTTGAGGTAATACAGCACCGGTTTGTAGCCGTAGCGATAGGTGTCGAAGGGAAACTCGGTGACCCGGCCCTGAACGCTGATCGGGCGCGATTCGAGTTCGGCGAAGGCGCTCTTGTCGGTCGAGGCGAGGTTGCGGCTCAGGGGCAGGACTTTTACTTGCTCAAGGAAGATCGGCGTGACGCCGTAGGACCATTGCAACGGTTCCAGGCGCAGACGCAGTTCGTTGCGGCCCAGGTCATAGCGGTTGAAAGTACGTTCGGAGACCACCACCGCGCCGCTGAGCATGAACTCGCCACGCAGGTTGTTGGTGATGCGCAAGGTCAATTGATCCTTGCCCTGCAGCGCCGCTTGTGTGTTCGGCGGCGTGCCGCACCAGGCGGTGCTTTCGCCGACGCCACCGAGCTGACCGCCACGGTTTTCGTTGAACACATAGATGTAACCGGCCCACAGCGTCACCATCAGCAGCAACGCGGTGATGCCCAGAATTTTTTTGCCCGGACTCACTGATCAGACTCCCTTCTTCGTTCCGTCGTCCAGCCGAAAACCCGCTGGCGACGGGGACTCTACCAAAAGGCCACCATCGACCCAAGGGAAAATCCCCGATTCATCAGGGTTCTAGGGGTTTCCCCTGCATCACCTGCGCCGGAACAGCGGTCGCGGTTCAATCACCGAGCGCCCATACAACACGCTCATCCCGGCCAGGCCCTTGAGCGCATCCTCGGCGGATTTATCCTCGCGCACCGCGAAGCTGTCGAAACCGCATTGGCGCATATGGCTGAGCTGGTCGCGCAGCACATCGCCAATGGCGCGCAACTCGCCTTTCCAGCCGAAACGGCTGCGCAGCAGATAGGCCTGACTGTAGGCGCGGCCATCGCGAAAGCTCGGGAAGTCGAGGGCGATCAACGGCAGCGAGGTCAGCCATGGCAGCAGGCTTTCGACGCCATCGTCCGGGCCGAGCCAGACCGCGTGGGTCGAGGGCGATTCAAGCCAGTGGGCCAGCGGCAGAATCAACATCCCGGCGCCGGGCTCTGTTTCAGGCGAGCGGATCAGCGTCCATGGATCGTCGAGCACGATCCGCGCCCCGCCCGCCTCCATGCGCAGCAGATTGTTCATGCCGGCACCTCCAGCGCTTTCGGGTAGATCCGTTCCTTGAACGGCTCCAGTCCGATGCGCGCCACGGTATCGACGAACAACTCTTCGGCCTCGCGATAACGGAGGAAGGTGCCGATGATCCGCTCGATCACCTGCGGCACTTCAGCGGCGCTGAACGACGGACCGATGACTTTGCCCAGTGCGCTGTTCTTGCCCTGAGCACCGCCGAGGGTGATCTGGTACCACTCGCTGCCGTTTTTATCGACGCCGAGGATCCCGATGTTGCCGATGTGATGATGGCCGCAGGCGTTCATGCAGCCGGAAATGTTCAGGCTGATGTCGCCCAGATCGTGCAGGTAGTCGAGGTTGTCAAAGCGCGCCTGAATCGCCTGGGCAATCGGGATCGATTTGGCGTTGGCCAGCGCACAGAAATCCCCGCCGGGGCAGGCAATGATGTCGGTCAGCAGACCGACGTTGGCCGCGCCCAGGCCCTGCTCTTTCGCCAGTTGCCACAACGCAAAAAGCTGGGATTTGGGCACGTCCGGCAGGACGATGTTCTGCTCGTGGGCGATGCGAATTTCGCCAAAACCGAAGCACTCGGACCAGTCGGCCACGGCCAGCATCTGCAAACCGGTCACATCCCCCGGTGGCGAAGCCAGGCCCGGTTTGGTCGACAGCACCACGCTGGTGTAGCCCGGCACCTTGTGCGGCTGCACGTTGCGCGCGACCCAGCGGGCGAACGCCGCGTTCTCGGCAAGGTGCGTGCCGAAATCCAGATCCGTATCCGCCAGCGTGCGATAGCTCGGCGGCACGAAAGCACTGGCGACTCGCTGGTATTCATCCTCCGTCAGTTGCGCCGGGCCGTCCTTGAGGTGTTGCCACTCTTCCTCGACCTCTTTGGCGAACGCCTCGATGCCCAGCGCCTTGACCAGAATCTTGATCCGCGCCTTGTACTTGTTGTCGCGACGGCCGTGGCGGTTGTAGACCCGCAACACCGCCTCGACATAGGACAGCAAATGCTGCCACGGCAAGCCGTCGCGAATCTGCAAACCGAGGATCGGCGTGCGCCCCAGACCGCCGCCGACGATCACTCGCAAGAGCATCTGCCCGTCATGGCCGGGGTAAAGATAGAGGCCGATGTCATGCATCATGATCGCCGCGCGGTCCTGCTTCGCCGAGCAGATGGCGATCTTGAATTTGCGTGGCAGGAACAGGAACTCCGGGTTGATCGTCGACCATTGCCGCAGGATCTCCGCCAGCGGGCGCGGGTCGATCAACTCGTCCGCCGCGACGCCGGCAAAAGCTTCGGTGGTGATGTTGCGCACGCAGTTGCCCGAGGTCTGGATCGCATGCATGTTGACCTGCGCCAGACGTTGGAGGATGTCCGGCACCTGGTGCAGCTCGATCCAGTTGAACTGCATGTTCTGCCGCGTGGTGAAGTGGCCGTAACCTCGGTCGTAGTCACTGGCGATGCTCGCCAATGTGCGCATCTGCTCGGCGCTCAGCGTGCCATAGGGAATCGCCACCCGCAGCATGTAAGCGTGCTTTTGCATGTACAGGCCGTTCTGCAGGCGCAGCGGCAGGAACTCTTCTTCGCTCAACTCCCCGGCCATGAAGCGCTCGACCTGATCGCGAAACTGCGCAACGCGCTCGAACACCAGCGCCCGGTCGTAATCGTCGTATTGATACATCGGCTACCTCATCAGCACTCAGCACAACTCCTGTGGGAACGAGGCATCTAGAGATTGCGCGATCTGGCGCAATCTCTAGATGCCTCGTTCCCACAGATTCCTGAAAGCACTATGACGTTGCAGCGCAGCCCGTTACAGATTCAGCTGAACGCATAAAAACCGTATCAGGGCGCGTCAGATGGCCGCAGGCAGCGCCTGGATCTGATCCGCATAAATGAACAATTCCTGAGCCTGTTTTGTTTCCGGTGGGGTTTCTACAGTGCAGCTCGTGCCAGACCGGGTGGCCTGGCAAGACTTTGCAACCGTGGAAGAATTGACCATGAGCACAGCAACAATCGGACAGGCTTATAACTACAAGGTCGTCCGCCAATTCGTCATCGCCACTGTTTTCTGGGGTGTCGTGGGCATGGCGATGGGGGTATGGATCGCCTCGCAACTGGTATGGCCGGACATGAATCTGGACTTGCCGTGGACCACCTTCGGCCGCTTGCGACCGTTGCACACCAGCCTGGTGATTTTCGGTTTCGCCGGCAGCGCGCAATTTGCCGCCAGTTATTACGCGGTGCAGCGGACCTGCCAGGTGCGGCTGTACTCAGACAAACTCGCCGCGTTCACTTTCTGGGGCTGGCAGTCAGTGATCGTGATCATGCTGGTCAGCCTGCCGATGGGCTACACCACCACCAAGGAATACGCCGAAATCGAATTCTCCGGCGCGGTCTGGATGGCTGTGGTCTGGGTTGCATACGCCATCGTGTTTTTCACCACCGTGATGCAGCGCAAGACCAAACACATCTACGTCGGCAACTGGTTCTTCGGCGCATTCATTTTGGTGATCGCCATGCTGCACGTGGTCAATCACCTGTCGATCCCGGTGGACTGGTTCAAGTCCTATCCGGTGTATTCCGGCGCCACCGACGCCATGGTGCAGTGGTGGTACGGGCACAACGCGGTGGGCTTCTTTCTGACCACCGGGTTCCTCGGGATGATGTATTACTTCGTGCCGAAACAGGTCAATCGGCCGGTGTATTCGTACCGCCTGTCAATCGTGCACTTCTGGGCGTTGATCACCCTGTACATCTGGGCAGGTCCCCACCACTTGCATTACACCGCGCTGCCGGACTGGGCGCAGTCGTTGGGGATGGCGATGTCGCTGATCCTGCTCGCGCCGAGCTGGGGCGGCATGATCAACGGGATGATGACGCTGTCCGGCGCGTGGCATCAGTTGCGCACCGACCCGATCCTGCGTTTCCTCGTCCTGTCGCTGGCGTTCTACGGCATGTCGACCTTCGAAGGCCCGATGATGGCGATCAAGACCGTCAACGCCCTCTCCCACTACACCGACTGGACCATCGGCCACGTCCACGCCGGCGCCCTCGGCTGGGTGGCGATGATCACCTTCGGCGCGACCTATCACATGGTGCCGAAAGTCTTTGGCCGCGAGCGGATGCACAGCACGCCGCTGATCAACCTGCACTTCTGGCTGGCGACCATCGGTACCGTTTTGTACATCGCTTCGATGTGGGTCAACGGGATTACCCAGGGCCTGATGTGGCGGGCGATCAACGAGGACGGCACGCTGACTTATTCGTTCGTCGAGGCGCTGCAGGCCAGCCATCCCGGGTTTGTGGTGCGGTTTGCAGGCGGGGTGTTCTTCCTCAGCGGCATGCTGCTGATGGCCTACAACGTGTGGCGCACGGTGCGGGTGGCGGATGTTGCAATTGCCCACCGTGAAGCGCAGATCGCCTGATAAAGGGAGCCGGTCATGTTCGATGTTTTCTTGAATGTGCTGGGTGTGCTGTTTCTATGGTTGGCGGTTGAGTACTGCTTGCGCCATGAAACGGCTGAAAGCCTGGATGAGGCGAGTCTGACGCCGTTTGCGGATGATCCGGAGGTGGCTCGGCGAGTTGAGATGGCTACGGGTAAAACCGTGAAGGCGGTGGCGCCGGAGGTGGCGAAGCCGGGGTGGGTCAACCTCGAAATGTGAGTTGTGTCTGGGACAGCCCCCTCACCCTTGATCGTTCCCACGTCGAGGCGTCGAACCGTCTGCGTGGGAATGCCTCAAGGGACGCTCCGCGTTCCAGCTCCGGAAGGGACGCGGAGCGTCCCGGGCTGCATTCCCACGCGGAGCGTGGGAACGATCTTTCAAACCTTTGGCGTCTGGCGCAGACGCGCCATGCTCAGGGTGTCGACCCATTGCCCGTCACGCACGGCGTAATCGCGGAACAGCCCTTCGGTTTCGAAGCCGAACTTGCGATAGAGGCCGATGGCCGCCTCGTTGTCGGCGTACACCGAAAGCTCGACGCGGTGCAGGTTCATCCAGTTGTCGGCAACGTCCAGCGCCGCCGCCATCAGTTTCGTCCCCACCCCCTTGCCTTGCCAGGCTACCGCAACACTCAGCCCGATGCTGCCGGCATGACTGCGACGAATCCGGGAAAAAGCCTCCAGCCCCAGATAACCGATCACCACCCCTTGGTGCAGTGCCACCAGTTTCAACACCCGCTCGCTGTCCGGCATCAGGCGCTGGCGCCAGATCTCGGAGGATTGAAACGGCATCTGCAACACTTGCCGCGCTAACGCCGGGTCGTTGTAGAGCGCGGTGACGCCTTCAAGATGGCATTCGTTGAAGCGTTCGAGATCAATCGCGGGGTTGTGCTCAAGCATGAACGATCCCTCCTGGATCAGTGCGTGGCCGGTCAATGTAAACCGCTTCCTCACGGATTCGCCATGCCTGTTTAAAGCCGTTGACCGAAACTTCCAGCAAGCCACAACGCCTTGCGCCATTGCCTACGCATCCGCCAGAATCCGCCGGCTTGTGTGCCTTGGGGGCCGACTCTATCGTTTCCGGGTCGCTGATGAATCAGTGATCGGGTCTCGCAGCCCGCGATCTCTAGACGCACAACACCCTCCAGTTTTATGGCGGCTGTACGTGGGAGACCCTCGGGTCTGCCGGTTCTAGAGTCCCGGTCTGCGACCCGCGTATAGCTGCCACCCCTTCGTATCGCAGCGAATCGTGGCAGCTCCATGACTCTGGAGATTCAATCATGATCAAACCAACACCCAATCCACCCGAAACCGACCCGACCTCGCCCTACGAAACCCTCGATTCCAAGAAATTCCACGAAGCCGCCGAACGCGCCCTCGATCACTACCTCAATCCGTTCCACCCCAGAAAACCGCTGCTCAAACCCAACACCCGCTACCTCATCGCCCCCGGCGTCGACAGCGAAGAACTGCTGGCCGACGCCTGCGAAACCCTGACCTCGGCCAAAACCATGGCCAGCGATTTCGCCGGGCTGGTGGACGGCTCGCATCGGCATGTGCTGCTGGGGATTGCGCAATTGATCATGCTGGGGGAACTGGCGGTGAACCGAGCGCTGGATAATCTGGAGTTGAAGACTGAGGCGCCGCTTTAATTCGATGATCGTTCCCACGTCGAGGCGTCGAACCGTCTGCGTGGGAATGCAGCCCGGCACGCTCCGCGTCCCTTCCGGAGCTGGAACGCGGAGCGTCCCTTGAGGCATTCCCACGCGGACGGTTCGACGCCTCGACGTGGGAACGATCTACGATCTGAGAAAAACTACTCAAACCACTCCTGTCGCTCATTGAACGTGCGTTGAATCAACTCCACCAAGGTCTGCACCTCCCCGACCTCCTGCGATTCACTGTTCACCGCCAACCACGCCTGCAACCGCATCGCCTCCTCAAATACCCCCGGCAACGCCACCAGCCCGCGATCAAACCGGCTCATGTACATCGGCAACAAACCAATGCATGCGCTGCACCGGATCATCTCCAGCATCAGCTCGTAGGACTGCATCTGCACCACTCCGGCCAGGCGCTGTTCGACCAGATTGTTCCAGGGCCGGAAGCTGTCGATCTGCCGGTCATGCTGCCATTGCACCAGCATGAAATCGGCAAGATCATCCGGGCTTTCTGGTCGTGCGGTCACGCGGGAGTAGCGTTTGGCGATGTGCGGCTGATATTCCAGTTGCGCGAGGCGTTGCGGTTCGCTGGTGGCGAAGGTCGGGCCGGGGTGCGGGGTTTCGCCGTGGGCGAGCCACAGCACGATGTCGGCGCTGACGGCGCGCAGGGCCAGTTCGCTGTCGAGGGCGATGATCTCAAGGCGCACGCTGGCGTTGCGGCGCAGCAGTGCGATGAGGTCGCGTCCGAGGATGTCGTGCAGGATCGATTCGGCGACCGCCAGCCTGATCAGGGGCTGCTCGATCACCGGGAGTTTGCGTTCGTGGGCCAGGGCCACCAGTTGCGCCTGCAATTGCTGGCCTTCGCGGGTCAGGCTGAGAGCGCTGCCCTGGAAGCTGAACAGCGCACATTGCAGTTGTTGTTCCAGTTGCGCCAGTTGTTTGCGCAGCAGGGTCGAGCGCACGTTGAGGCTGCGGGCGGCCTGCATGAAGCAGCCGCAACGTGCGCTGACCAGAAAGTATTGCGCGACGTCACTGTCGAGCGTCGCGGCTTGCGCCAGCCAGGGTTCATCCTTGTCCTTGGGCCAGCGAAATTCGGCGCTGCTTTGTCGTGCTGCGGGTTCGGTGAATGACATCGATGACTCCCTGTCGATCTTTGTTGTTTGCCTTTGCATAAATCCATTGTGGGAGCGAGCTTGCTCGCGAAGGCATCGGCACACGCAACATCTCATTGCCAGATACACCGCTTTCGTCGGAACGCCGCCCGGAGCAAGCTCGCTCCCACAGAGTTCAGAGGTGGATCTGAATTACAGTTTTTCCTCCAGCACTTTATTGAGCTCGGCCCCGTCGATGCTCAGCGTCGCGGTGTTGAGCATGCCGTCCAGATACGCCTGGGCGATCTGCTCCTGACGTTGAGCCCGCAAGGCCTGGGTCAGTTGATCGCGCAGTTCGTCGAGGGTCGCGATACGGGCCGGTTGCTGTTCGGTGAGTTTGATGACGTGGAAACCGGCGCTGCTTTGAACGGGATCGGACACCGCGCCAACCTTGAGTCGCGCCACGGCACCACGCACTTGCGGCACCAGTTGCTGCAACGGTTGCAGGCCGGTGTCACCGCCACGTTCAGCGGTCAGGCGGTCCTGGGAAAATTCCTTGGCCAGCGCTGCAAACTCCGCCGGGGCCGCCTGGGCTTTCTTGCTCAATTCCGTAGCCTGCTTGCGCACGGTTTCAAGATTCTGCGGCTCGTTCACCCCGAGGAAAATCTGGCTGACCCGATACAGCACCGGCGTCTGCCAGTTGGCCTTGCCCGCGTCATACGCCTGCTGCAACTCGGCGTCGCTCGGGTAATCCGCCGGCACCTGGCTCACCGACTGCAAATAGTCGCGGAACACGATCTGCTCAGTGGCGGCACGGGTTTGCCGAACCACGTCCGGACGTTGCGCCCAGCCTTGGGCGTCGGCCTGTTCCAGCACGGCTTTTTCGGCCAGGCGTGAACGTATCCAGCGCTCCAGCGCCTCACGATTGCCGCGCAGTTGTTCGCGGGTCTGGGGCGGTACGGCGGCCAGCAGCGCCTGCAATTCTTCCGGCGAAACCTGCTGATTGCCTAATCTGGCCACTGCTGGTCCATTGTTCGCCGCAATCACCGGCGCCGGTTGCTGGGCGGCGACCGGGTCATTGCCCGGCCGCACCACCAGCGCCACGGCCACCACCAACAGCGCCACCGCAGCGGCGCTGATTACCATGGCAGGTTTCGTCACAGCGCAACTTCCTCTTGCTCAACCTTTGGAGCCTGAGCGGCAGCGGCGTTCTGGGTGAAATCACGCAGGTAAACGATGAATTCCTGCAACAGGCGATCCCACAATTCCAGGTTGCCGCGCAGGTGATCGTTGCTGACGCCAGCGGCCACCACCACGTCCATTTCCATCACCAGGAACTCGCCCTGCAACGACAACCGGGCAAAGCGGCGGGTCGCGTTCCACTGCTCCGCCACACCGGCCGGCAGCTCACCCTGCACGCGCAAGGCGCAGCTGAAGGTGAAGTCGACGTAGCTGCCCTGTTCCGCCACCGCCGGGTTGCCGAAACGCAAGGCGTAACCGATGCCCTGGCTGGCGCTGAGCAACTGGACGATGCCGTTCTGTTCGGTCTGGTTGACACGATAACCGGCGGCTTGCAGCACGTCGGTCAGGGATTGCGGGGATACGTGGGAGATCAATTGAGTCATTACGTCTTCCTTGTCCATGAGTCTTTTAATCAGTGCGCAATCGCGGCTTGCGGCGCATCGAATTGAGTCTTGTACAGTTCATCGCCGAAACCCTGAGCCAGCTCATCGAACTTGACCCGGGCGCTGCCGGCGAAGGGCTGGCGAATCTTCATCACCTCGGCCACATCGATGTTTTCGTAGGCGCTGAGAATCTGCTTGGCCACGCCGTACATCTGCTGATTCTTGACCGAACATTGCTGCACTTGTGTGTCACGCTCAGTCAATTGCGCTTGAAGCTTAGACCGTTCTGCCTCTTTGGCACGGGCCAGGACCAACAGCTCTTCGTAGGCCTTCTTGAACTTGCCGGTCTGCTCGTTGCTGGCCGCGACTTGCGCCTGGGCCTGGCTGTGCAAGGTTTGCTGCTGCCCGGCCAGTTGCTCGGCAAGGCCTTTGGCCTTGGCCAGTTCAGCGGTCAATTGCTTGATTTGCGCCTGTGCTGCCTTGGCTTCGTTCTGCGCCGCCAGTTGCGCGGCGCTGGCCTGGGCCTGCTGGCTTTGCAGGGTTTGCAGTTGCTGGGTGGTGCTGCGCAATTGCGTGCGCAGGCGTTCCTCCATGCCTTCGGCGCTCGCCCCGGTGGCGATCAACATCCCGAGCCCAAGCCATAAAAAGCGGATTTTCATAACCCTCTCCCGGCGCTTAGAAGCGCGTGTTGATCTCAAGCTGCATGACGTCGATGTCGAACGGCGCACCGTACACCGCCTCGGTGCTCATCCAGCGGCCGGTGGCGTAAACGTTCTTTGCCAGGCCGTAGTTGCCGCCGAGGATATAGCCCTTGGCGTTGGTGCCGCCCAGGTGGAACGACGAGTCGTTGAAGCCATCCGGCAAGGCATCCGGCTGGATGTACTTGTAGCCGGCGAACAGGTTCCAGTCGCCCTGCTTCTTCAGCTCCAGCGCGTTGCCGAGGGTGAACTGGACCATCCACGCATTGGCGCCGCTTTCGATGTTGCCGCTGCTGTCGAGGTTGTTGACCAGTTGCCCGGCCGAACGCTTGCGCATGTCGCCTTCGTCGTAGCCGAGGTTGTGGATGTAGTTGCCCTGGCTGCGCAGTTTGAAGTCTTCCGGCAGGTCGGCGTCCCACACCACGTTGAGGTCCAGCAGGTTGAACTCGGACGCCAGGCCGACGAATTGCGGCTGCGGCGTGGTGCTCGGGTTGAGCGGGTTCGGCGTGATGTCACGCAGCAGGAACACGCTGTTGCCCTTTTGCATGAACGCTGCGCGGGTGCCGTCGCTGTCGCAGCCCGGTGCGCCGGCCCACGGTTCGCAAGGACTGGAGCGCTGGCCTTCGATGTCGTCGAAGCGGTAGTAGGCCAGCGCGCCTTTCAAGCGGTTGTTGCTGTTGATCGCCCATTTGGCGCCGATTTGCGCGCCGTACAGCCATTTGTTATCGCTTTCTTCCTTGTCGAAGCCGTTGCTGGTGGTGGTGTCGTTGGTGTAGTCCACCGGGAACGCGCCGAGGGTGCCGAACACGCCCCAGTCGCGGTTGAGCTTGTGGTCGAAGATGGCCGCCACGCCGTCGAAGTTCAGGTCGTTGGAATACAGCATGTCGGTGGACAGGAACGGGTTGGCGAAGCGGCCACCGGTCAGGGTCAGCTCATCCGACGGCTTCCAGGTCAGGTAACCCTGATCGAGCCAGATGTCCTTTTTCGAGAAGCCACCGCCGAGGTTCTGGGTGGTCGACACCGGGTTGTTGTCCGAGCCGGTGCCGATGCGGATGCCGGCGGTCCATTGCGGTGAAATCTCCGCTTTCATGCCCAGCCGGGCGCGCAGGCGGAACAGGTTTTCGCGGTCTTCGCGGGTGTTGAGCAACGGCGGCAACGCGGTGCTGCTGTTTGGATTCACGTCGTAAGGGCCGTTGTTGTTGAGCTTGGCAAAGTCGACGATTTCGTTGCTGTTGCTGCCCGAGTAGTAGCGCGATTCGTCACGCAGACGAATGTCACCGTCAAAGCTGATGCGTGACGCCCAGTCCGGGAAAGTGTTGGGCGCGGCCCAGTTTTCCTGTTTGGCGGTGGCCATGACTTCGGCCTTGACCTGATCACGGATCTGGTCGCGCACCGCCGCCGGCACGTATTGCACCCGCACATCGCCCGGTGCCGCGACCGGCCCGGCTGCCACAGCGGTGGACGCCGCAGCCTGTTTGGCCTGGGCCGCTTCGTTCTGGGCCTGGGCGATCAGCGCGTCGGCCTTGTCCTGTTTCAGAATGCCCTGCTCGACCAGCAAGCGGATCAGATTGATCGTGGCGTTCTCCGAGGGCGCTGGCGCTGCCGCGGCCTGACCGACCAGGGTCGCGATGACCATGCCGACCGCCAGGGACAATCGATTCACGTTGGAAATCATCTGCACACAACTCCTTTTCATACAGCTTTATGAATTCGGTTAACCCGGACGCCGCCCTTGCAGGGACATGCGCACAGGCAAGGTGATGGAGGCCGGTGGCCGCTCGCTTAAAGCGGGCGCGTTGCGCAGCGCGGCGAGCACTTGCGTATCGATCTCGGGGTTGCCGCTGGACTTGATCAGCTCGACCCGGGTGATCTCGCCGACACTGCTCAGCCACACATCGGCCTGCAGCGAAAACGCCAGGTTGCGCAGGTCGGGGTTCTCGCGCAGCAGCTTCTGGAAGGTGAACGCGAGGAACTGGCTGTAGGTGCCGTTGCCCAGTCGCCCACCGCCGGCGCCGGCCATGCCACCGCCCTTGCCCGCGCCGATGTTGAACGCGTCGCTGCCGCTCTGGGCGTCGCCGTCGATCTGCATCGGGTTGGCCAGGTCGTCGGCCGGCGATGGCGGTGCTTCCTCTTCAGGCTTGACCTCTTGCGGCTCCGGCGTTGGCTCGGGCTCGACGACTTTTTCCTCGACCGGGGTTTCCGGCTCCGGAGGTTTTTCCGGCGGCGGAGGTGGCGGTGGCGGCAAGGGAATGATCGTCGGCACCTTCGGCGCTTCCCGACGGATACCGCTCATGTCGTTGGCCCACTGCCACAGGAACCACGCGGCGAGCGCACCGAGGATCAGCCCGGCGCCCCACTTCACGTAGCGCAGTGGCGACTTCTTCACCGGTAAAGGCTCGATTGGCAGTTGTGCAGTCATCACTCAGCCCTGCGTCGGTTTGCCGGTAACGAGACCGACCTGGGACAGTTCGAGCCGGCGCAACAGATCCAGCACTTCGATAACCTTTTGGTATTGCACCGTGGCATCGCCGCGCACGATCACCGGGAAGTCCGGGTTCTGCGCCTTCTCGATGCGCAGGCGTTCTTCCAGCTCCGGCAGCGTCACCGGGTAGGCGTCGAGGAACACCTGGCCGCCGTCGTTGACCGAAATCGCCTTGGTCTTGGCCTCGGACAGCGACACGGCGGCGCTGGCCTTGGGCAGGTTGATCTGGATCCCGGAGACCTGCGCGGTGGCGGTGA
The DNA here is from genome assembly GCF_002113215.1 of Pseudomonas sp. B15(2017). Classification (NCBI taxonomy): domain Bacteria; kingdom Pseudomonadati; phylum Pseudomonadota; class Gammaproteobacteria; order Pseudomonadales; family Pseudomonadaceae; genus Pseudomonas; species Pseudomonas sp. B15(2017). The sequence goes on along the minus strand of NZ_NEJZ01000017.1, from coordinate 115,336 downwards.
GGATGAACATCACCAGCACCACCATCAGCACGTCCACCAGTGGCGTGATGTTGATGCTGTCCACCGCTGCATCTTCGTCATCGTCGTGGGAGGCATTTACGGACGCCATGTCAGTGCTCCTCAGGCCGGTACGGAGTGATTGGCGTGATGACCGCGCTGATGCGCCGCTTCACTGGACTGGCCTTCGCCGTGCATCTCCGCCAGACGGGTGATGAACTCGTCGACAAACACACGCATGTCGGCGCTGACTTCCTTGTTGCGAGTGATCAGGCGGTTGTAGCCAAACAGCGCCGGGATCGCGACGAACAGGCCCATGGCGGTAGCGAGCAATGCTGCCGCCATGCCTGGCGCGATGGCGTTGATGTTGACGTCACCGGCCATGGCCGTGCCGAGGAACACCACCATGATCCCCAGCACGGTGCCGAGCAGGCCGATGTACGGGCCGCCGGCGATGGCGTTGGACAGGGTCGAGAGTTTCGAACTCAGTTGCTGGTTTTCCCGGGTGCGCACGCCGTCCATGGAGCAGCGGATCGCTTCGATGGTCGCCGCCGAAACCGACGAGGTATCGGCGCCCTGCTCGCGACGGGTGCGGATCTCTTTCACCGCCACCTGATACAGGCGCCACAGCGGCGAATGTTGCAAGCGCTGGGCGAGCTGGGTGTCGTCGGCGAACATTTCCAGGCGAGTGCCGACCTTGGCGAATTGCACGCGGAAGTCTTCGTTGGCGGCGGTGACGCGGCTGAGGGTGCGGTTCTTGCGCAGCATGATGATCCACGACTGGAACATCATCAGCACCAGCACCGCGATGATCACCCAGGCATCGACCGGCACGGCGTTGAGCAGGAAACCGAGGCTGCCGAAACCGAAGCCGGACTGTTCTTCATCGACGCCGTAAGCCACCAGTTTCGACTCGGCGCCCTGGGAAGTGGCGTCAGCCAGCAACAGCGGCGCCGGACGGGCGACTTTCGACAGACGCAGCTCATCGATGGCACCCACGAACGGCTGGAAAGGACCTTCATGCAGATCAGCGCCGATGGCCATGACCGAGTTGAACGCCGGCGTCGCCTGAGCCAGTGCCGCGCCTTCGCGACCGTTGATGTACAGCGTCACTTTCGCGCCTTCGGCGGTCAGTGCGACGTGCTGCCATTGGCCGGGATTCAACGGTTGCGTGGCGACGGCGCGCTGGCCGTCGATTTCCACGAACGGTACGCCCTGATTCACACCGACCAGCAGGCTGTGGGCGCCTTCGCGACGGGCCAGAATCAGTTGCTCGCCGTTAGCCTTATCCAGTCGCAACCAGGCACTGAAGGTGAACGCGCTGCCGGCGTTGTGCTGCAGCGACGGACTGGCCGGCAACAGCAACGGCTGGCCGCTGAACTGCAAGGCCCGCCCTACTACACCGTCAATCGCGCTGCCAGTGGCGCTCTGCGCGGTGTTGCCGTAGGCGGTGGTGTCTTTTGCCGGGGTGCCGGTGGCGCCCTCGAAGTGATAGAGCGCGGTGTAATTCGGATCGAACGTGAGTTGGCCGTTGCCGGTGGCCGGGGCTTTCTGGTTGCCGTAGTACATCCAGATGTCCTGACGCTGACCGCCCTCGACATTCGGCACGTCGACCCAGATCAGCGCCATGCCCATCAGCGCGTCGAAGCTTTCGATCTGGTGGTTGAGCACGGTCTTGTCATCGGCGGCGACGAAGCGCAGGTCCGAGCCGTCCTCTTTCACGCCGTCAAATGTGAAGTTGCCGGTGTGCAGGCGCACCAGCAGCGCGGTGCGGCCAAGGGCCTGATTGATCGCGGCGCCTTGCGGCGTGGTGTCGACGGCGATCTGTTTGCGGTAGTGCCAGTCGTCCTGCCACCAGGCCTTAGCCGTGGCCGGGAGCACAAAGCCCAGGCAGATCAACAACGAAAGGAAAAGGCGCTGCATGGAGGTGCTCCTTGTTAGAAAGTGGCCTGAAGGTTGAAGTGCAGGCGCGATTCCTGTTTCGAGGTGTTCGGCCCTTCGAGTAGCGGGTAGCCCCAGTCGAGGCTGCCGGACAGCCACTTGCTGAGGCTGGCGCGGGTGCCGAGGCCGACACTGGCCAGGGCGTAATTGGCATCCTGGTCCGGCAGTTCGTCGCGCAGGTAGAGTTGCGCGCCCTCGGCGAAGGCGTAGAAGCGCCAGTCCTGCATCCAGCCGCCGACGTACTTGGCCAGTGACGGTGTGCGCAGTTCTTCGCTCAGCAGAAAGCCGTCATCGGCGGTACGTTCAGCGGCCAGATAGCCGCGCACCGAAGTCGCGCCGCCGGCGGAGAATTGTTCGTTGGAAACCAGTGGCCCCGACGCCAGTTGGAACGCCGCTTTGCTTGCGCTCTGCCAGTCGCTGTCGAAGGTCCAGGTGAAGTTGGTATCGCCCTTGAGCACGGCGAAACTCGGGTTGGCGCGGTAGCGTTTGTAGTCGAAGTCTTCGTCGGAGCTGCCGTAACCGAAGAAGCTTCGAGTGGCCGCGACCAGGCTCAGGCCGAGGCCGAGCTGGCTCTTTTCGCTGTAGCGATAGCCGTTGTAGGCGAAGGTGAACGGCGCGTATTTGAGCGGCACCTTGTCGCTTTCGCCGGACAGGGTCAGGCGCTCGTCGAAGTCCTTGAAGTCGATGCCGGCCGACAGCGAGTTCGACCAGTTGCCGCTGGACGGGATCGTGTAGATCGCCGCTAACCCGTAGGAATGGCCCTTGCCGAGCACGTTGCTGCCGCCGAGGGTGGCGACGTTGCTGTCGGACTGGTAGCCGGAGAACTGCACGCTCCAGCGCTCGGTCAGCGGCGCGGTGTAGGAGCCCGACCAGACCTTGGCATTGTCGGTTTCCTGGGGCGCGGTGAAGAACGTCAGGTTGACGCTGTGCCCCAACTGCCAAAGATTGTTGTAGCCGAGGCTGGTGACAGTACGCAGTTTTTCGGTGTCGGCGCTGTAGTCGTTGTTCAGGCCGACGCTGGCGGTCCACGGGTTCTGGTCTTCGACCTGCAAATCCACGTCCATGGTGCCGGGGCGCTGCCCTTCGCGCACCAGCGGCATTACCTGCCGGCCCGGGGTTTTGTTGAGTTGCGCCAGTTCGCCCTGGACCTTGGCGAAGTCCGGCACCTCGCCTTCCTTCAGGGCCGGGACGTTGTCGCGGATGTCCAGCGGCGAATAGTGTTTGGCGCCGACCACACGCACCCGGCCGACCTTGGTTTCGCTGACTTGCAGATAGACGATACCGTCGGCCACCGCTTGCTCCGGCAGTTCGACGAACACCGATTGATAGCCGCGTTCCTGATAGACCTTCTGCAAGGCGTCTCGCGCGCCTTCGATGTCGCTCAAGGCCTTTTGCGGGCCGAGGAACGGGTACACCGCTTCTTCGATGGCCCGGGCATCGAGCACGGTGTTGCCGCGCACGAAGTATTCGTTGACGTCCACCAGCCGCTGCGCACCTGCGTTTGCGGCCTCCTCGGCGAACGCCGGCTGCACGCCGGCCGTCACCAGCAGCCAGCCCCACAGCGCCAGCCGTGACGTGAAAATCTGCTCCACACTACCCCCTGAAATTCGCGATGACCTGTTGGCGCTCATGCGCCTTGCGTGTGCGTCAATTACTGGCGTTGTTAATTGCTGACGTGCGGGGCCCGGTGTGTTTGCCCAGCCAGGTGTGCAGCAGCGCGAAGTTCAGCGAGAACTCGGGCATTTGCAGCAGCGCGCCGCAGAACACTTCACCGATGATTTTCTGGATGAGCTGCACCGCCCGCGGCTCGTTGAGCAGCGTGGCGATGTCGCGACTGAGGACGTTGAAGCTCCAGACTTTCTGGTTCAGGCCGAGGCCGACAAACCAGCGGAACAGCAGGTTGTAATTGAGCTGTTCATAGAGCTGCTGCTCGCTGGGCACCGAATACAGCAGTTGCAGCAGCAGGATATGCATGACCGTCTGCGGGGCGATCAGCATGCCGGGTTGGGCATCGAGGTCGTGCAGGAGGTCGCGATGGGCATCGAGCAGGTCGTCGATCTGCGGGCGCAGCAGCACCAGCGAATGACCCGGCGGAATATAACTGGAGACCTCTTTCAAGGCGCCCTGCCAGTCATCCTGCGACACGATCCAGACCCACGGCGCACCGTAGCGATACACCGAAACCGGCTTCTTGCGCGCGGCTTCAACGATCTTCGACAGGCGTTGATCGAGTTCCTGCATGCCTACTTTCGAGTAGCGTTCCATAGTCCCCATTGCCTCACTCCCGGCGTCCCGCCTCGGCTTGTGAAAAGCGCCCAAAGGGCCCCTCAAGCGCGTTACATAGGCATGACCGGACTGGCGATGTGCTACCGAACTTTTGTCATAAAAGCTTCATTACAGAAATCGAATGAGATCGATCAGGCACCATAAAAACCTGTGGGAGCGAGCTTGTTTTATTGGTCAGGAATAAACCGGCCAGGTATCGACGATCTTGCCGCCACGTACCGCCAGCAAATCACCGAATTGCAGGAGGACGGCTTCGGTCTGGGTCGGTCGCAGAAAGACTTGATCCTCCACCGTCAGCCCCACGGCATTCGAACCATTGACCATCTCCTGATTCGAGCTACGGCCGTAAACGCCATTGCTTTGAAGCCCCGGCGGCGATTCGAACTCGGCCATCCAGTTACCGCCGTAGATGAAGAAAGTCTGGCGCTGGTTGGTGTCCCACCACGAAAACAGTTTCGACTTGTCATCCAGCGCCGGGATGTTTACTGCTCCGGTACTTTTCAACACCGGCGTGGCGATGTACGCGGCGGGTTCGTGTTCAACCAGAGAAGGCAAGTCGTAATGAGTCGGCTTGAGCATCGCCGTGCCCACCGACACCTCAGTGCTCAGGTGCTCGTTTTCATGCATGCGGTAACTCGGGCTGCCGGCAGTGTTCAGGCACAAGCCGTCGTGCCACAGCGCCGGGTATTGCTGCCGGATAAAGTCGACGCAGCGCTGATAAATCACCATCACCCTGGCGAACAGTTCCTCGGGCGAACCGAGAATCCCCGGCACACCCATACCCACGAACGGGTCGTAGCCCATGAACCCGGCGAATTCCAGATGCTGCGGGTTGGCGGCGATCAGCGCGAGCATTTGCCCGAGCACGTTCAGATCGCTGACACCGCCCCGGTGCAGGCCGACGTCCAGTTCGATGTTGATCCGCATGCGAGTGCCCAAGCCCTGGGCCAGCGCGAGGTATTGCTGCAAGCGTTCGGGGTTGTCGATCAGCCATTGCAGTTGTTTCGCCGGGGCGAAAGGGCCTTTGTGGGTCTGGTAGAAAATCTCCGCCGAACGCACCGGTAGCGGCTTGCCGAGCAGGATGTCCGAATGCGGAAACATCACCGCATCATGATTGAGAAACGGCTGATGAAACGACATCAGTCGCTGCGTCCCTGCCCGTTGGCCGATGTAGCTGAGCAGGCCCTGTGACGGCAGGGATTTCTCCACCAGCCGCAACTGCTTGCCCGCACGATTGACCGAACGCATCACCACGTCGATGTTGTGGTCGAGGCGATCCAGATCGATCAGCAACACCGGGCGCATCGGGCCTTTGCTCTTGAGTTCATTGTTCAGCGCCCGGAAATAGTCGCTGTAAGGCCCGCCGCGATCCCCCGGCCGCAGCCATGCGCCAACCCCCGCCAGCAAAGCGCCGACACCCAAAGTCCCGAGCACGAAATTACGTCGATTGACCGCCATCAGCTCACCCCCAGAATCGACGACAGATGCCCGTTGAGAAACTTGCCGCTCGGGTCCAGCGCCTGGCGTACCTGAATGAATTCCTGCCAGCGCGGATAGAGCGTTTGCAACGTGCGGGCGTTGAGCGTGTGCAATTTGCCCCAGTGCGGCCGGCCGTTGTACTTCCAGAAGATCGGCTCGATCGCGGCGAAGAAGTTATGGTGGTCCATCTGGTAATGCTGGTGGACCGAGATCGAGCAGCTGTCGCGGCCCTCGAACATGCTCAGCGGAATGTCGTCGGCCTTGACGTAGCGGTACTCGATGGGAAACCAGGTGCGCAGGTCCTTGTCGCGGATCAGCTTGAGAATCTCCCGCAGACACGCCGGGCCATGTTCAGCGGGCACCGAATATTCCATTTCATTGAAGCGCACGGTGCGCACGTTGGCGTAGATGTCGAACGAGTCACCAACCCGGTCATCAAAGCTCGCCAGATGCCGCAGGCTGTTGAGCAGCGAACTGCGCAAGTCCGGGAAATCGCTGCCGTACTTGTCGATCTTCTCGATCAGGGTCACGAACTCGTTGCCGCCCTCCTCTTCAGGCGGGATCGGCGGCGTGGGCGGGTCGGTGGTTTCGTTGAGGGCGATCGACAAGGCGTAGTCGGAATGGGTGACGACGAGCATTTCCCAGTGCTGGTTTTCGCTTGTGTTCTTGTCGATGTCTTCCAGCAACTCTTCGGTCCTGGCGATCCACTGTCGCTCGCGCAGGCGATAGGCCGGGCGGTTTTGCAGGCGGATTTTGGTCGCTACGCCCAGCGCGCCCAGGGATACACGGGCGGCGTTGAATACCTCGGGATGACGCTGGCTGTCGCAATCCAGCACCTCGCCGCTGGCGGTGACCAATTGCATCCCGCAGACGTGGGCGGAATAGGACTGGAAGGTTTTGCCGGTGCCGTGGGTCGAGGTGGAAATGGCCCCGGCCAGGGTCTGATAATCGATGTCGGCCATGTTTTGCAGGGCCTGACCGACGTCCTTGAGCGGCACGCCCATGCGCGACATCGGCGTGCCGGCGGCGAATTCGGCTTGCAGGGTTTTCGGGTCGTGATCGAGCAGGCCGTTGAAGTAGCTGAGCGACAACAGCGTACCGTCGGTTGGCACCAGCGCGCTGAAGGAATGCGCCGAGCCGACCGGGCGGATCTTGCCCGGTGCCTGCTGAATGATCGTCGTCAGTTCATCCAGATTCTTCGGCGCCACCCGCGCCGTCGGCAGGCAGCTCTGGCCGCCCGACCAGTTGCGCCACGGGATCAACCGGGGCGCGCGCATCAATTGGCCCAAGGCCGGATTCGTCGCCAGCGCACTGAAAGCGCCGACGATGCTTGCCCGTTGCAACAGCTGCCGGCGTGTCAGATCTATCGGCATGCCAGGATCCTTATTGTGGGAGCGGCTGGTCGGCCATGAAGCCGATCAACTGAAGGAATTGTTCTTCCGAGCACTCGACGCACTGGCCCATCGGCGGCATGCCGTTGTAGCCGTTGATGGCGTGGTCGAGCAGCGTGTCGGCGCCCTGCTGGATGCGCGGTTCCCAGGCCTTGCGGTCACCGGTCAACGGCGCATTCGCGGCAGGGTTGGCGTGGCAGAGCTGGCAGCTGTTGGCGTAGATCTGCGCCAGCGCCGGGTCTTTGGGAATGGCGTTGTTGGTGCTGGCCGGGGGCTTGGGGTCTTCGCCACAGCCAGGCAGCGTCATGGCCAATGCCAGTAATAATGTGAGTCGGATTGCCCGCATAACGGCCTCGCTTATTGTTGTGGTCACACCTTAAGGCAGGCAGGTCGGCGGGTTGAGGGCATTGCGGGACATTGAGGGGGGCAAACGGGGCCAGCCCATTACCGAAGACGATCGTTCCCACGCGCCGCGTGGGAATGCAGCCGTGGACGCTCTGCGTCCGCTTGGAACGCGGAGCGTCCCTTGAGGCATTACCACGCAGAGCATGGAATGATCATGTGTGGATGCCCTCTCTGCTGTGCGGTTTCGCGTGACATTCGCGTGACATTTGCGGGTTTAAATTTCGGCGCGTTCAGGCGTATAACCGTTACAGACTTTTTCAATGACGCGGGGTAGCGACATGACCACAGCAAACATCCTTGGCAACCTGTTCCCTTCTGTCAGCGACATCCCGGAAAAATACCGCCTCGACGGTCAGGTCGAACAACGCGAATACCTGGTCGATGGCCAGTTGCGCCGCTGGGACGGCCCGCTCGCCACCGTGCGCAGCCCGGTCTATCTGCAGGGCGACAACGGCGACGAACAAGTGATCCTCGGCAGCACGCCGCTGCTGGACGCCGACACCGCCCTCACCGCCCTCGACGCCGCCGTGCGCGCCTACGACCGGGGCCAGGGCCTGTGGCCGACCCTGCGCGTGGCCGAACGCATCCAGCACGTCGAGGCCTTCCTCGGGCGCATGCGCCAACAGCGCGATGCCGTGGTGAAACTGCTGATGTGGGAAATCGGCAAAAACCTCAAGGACTCGGAAAAAGAGTTCGACCGCACCTGCGACTATATCGTCGACACCATCAATGCACTGAAAGAACTCGACCGCCGCTCCAGCCGCTTCGAGCTGGAACAGGACACCCTCGGCCAGATCCGCCGCGTCCCGCTTGGCGTGGCGCTGTGCATGGGCCCTTACAACTATCCGCTGAACGAGACCTTCACCACGCTGATTCCGGCGCTGATCATGGGCAACACCGTGGTGTTCAAACCGGCCAAGCTCGGCGTGCTGCTGATCCGCCCATTGCTTGAAGCCTTCCGCGACAGCTTCCCGACCGGCGTGATCAACGTGATTTACGGCAGCGGCCGTGAGACCGTCAGTGCGCTGATGGCCAGCGGCAAGATCGACATCTTCGCCTTCATCGGCACCAACAAGGCCGCCAGCGACCTGAAAAAACTGCACCCGAAACCACACCGTTTGCGCGCCGCGCTGGGGCTGGATGCGAAGAACCCCGGCATCGTTCTGCCCGAGGTGGATCTGGACAATGCCGTCAGCGAAGCGGTTACCGGCTCTCTGTCGTTCAACGGCCAGCGCTGCACCGCGTTGAAAATCCTGTTCGTGCACGAAGACGTGGTCGAAAGCTTCATCGAGAAATTCAACGCCAAACTCGCCAGCCTCAAACCGGGCATGCCGTGGGACAGCGGGGTTTCGCTGACGCCGCTGCCGGAGTCGGGCAAGGTCGATTATCTGCATGGGCTGATGGCTGACGCGCAAAGCAAAGGCGCCCAGGTGGTCAACCCGAACGGTGGCGAAGCGCGGGCCTCGTTCTTCTATCCGGCGGTGCTGTACCCGGTGACGCCGCAGATGCGCGTGTATCAGGAAGAGCAATTCGGCCCGGTGGTGCCGATCGTGCCGTACCGTCACCTCGACACCGTCATCGACTACGTCCTGGAGTCGGACTTCGGCCAGCAACTGAGCATCTTCGGCACCAACCCGGTGGCGGTCGGTCGACTGGTCGACACCTTTGCCAACCAGGTCGGTCGGATCAATCTCAACGCCCAGTGCCAGCGCGGTCCGGACACTTACCCGTTCAACGGGCGCAAGAACTCCGCCGAGGGCACGCTGTCGGTACACGATGCACTGCGGGTGTTTTCGATCCGTACGCTGGTGGCAACCAAGTTCCAGGAACCCAACAAGGATCTGATCAGCGAAATCATTCGCGGGCGCGATTCGAACTTCATCGCCACCGACTACATCTTCTGAGGAGGAATCAGCGCTGAGCACTTTCAGCCCCCATCGCTGGCCGCCGCTGTTGCGGCGGATCCTGCGGCCATTGCTTGATCCGTATCGACGCTATCGCCATGCACGAACCATTCACGCGGTGCGGGTCGCACTGGGGTTGTTGGCGACGATCCTGCTGACCACCGGCATCAATCTGCCCCACGGCGAATGGGCGTCGGTGACCATGCTGGTGGTAATCGGCGGCTTGCAACACCACGGCAACATCGGCAAGAAAGCCGCCGAACGCGCCACCGGCACCTTGATTGGCGCCGGCGTCGGCCTGTTATTGGTGGCGCAGCATGCGTGGCTGGGCATGCCGTGGCTGACCTATTTTGCAATGGCGGTGGTGTGCGGATTCTTTTCGTATCACGCCATCGGCAAGGGCGGCTACACCGCCCTGCTCTCGGCCATCACCGTTTTCATCGTCGCCGGGCATGGCGACAACCCGATCACCGACGGGCTGTGGCGCGGGGTCGATATCCTGATCGGTATCGCCCTGGCCCTGGCCTTTTCTTTCGCCCTGCCGCTGTACGCGGTGTACTCGTGGCGCTACAACCTGGCCGATGCGTTGCGTGATTGCGCCACGGTGTACGGGCGGATCATCGGTGGCCAACCGGTGACGGCCGACGAACACTTGAAGTTGATGAGCCGGCTGAACGCGGTGATGGTGCAACTGCGTTCGCTGATGCCGTCGGTGTCCAAGGAAGTCAAAGTCTCGATGACCGAACTGGACGCGATCCAGCGTAACCTGCGCATGTGCATCAGCACTCTGGAAATCCTTGGCAACATCCGCCCGGACGCCAACGATCCCGACGCCATGGCGCACCTGCAAGCGGCGCTCAGGGCCGAGCACCGGCATATTCGCGTGCAATTGATCGGCATGGCCCGGGCGTTGAAAACCGGCGCATCCCAGCGGTTGGGACGCCCGGTGGAATTGCCGGACGCCAGCCTCGACACGCCGGTCTACAGCCCGCTGGACGGTTACCGTCTGTTGACCCGGCAACTGGCAGCCAACATCAGCGAGATGCGCCAGCGTCTGGCGAAGACTGCGCCGCGCTGGAATATCTGAGGTTTACTGCGCGGCCAGGCGCCGCGCCTTCAGGCCCCAGCCCTGTTGCATGCCGGCAGCGGCCAACAGGATCGCCGCCACGCCGATCCATTGCAGGGTTTGCAGTTGATGACCGAAAGCAAACCAGTCGACGAAAATCGCCGCGATCGGGTAGATGAACGACAGCGCGCCGGTCAATGCGGTGGGTAATTTCTGGATCGCACCGTAGAGCAGAACGTACATCAGGCCGGTATGGACAATGCCCAGCGTCACCAGACTGGCCCAAGCGCTTGGTGCCTCGGGCATTGCCGAGAAATGGGCGAACGGCGCGAGCAGCAACACACCAGTGCAGACCTGGATCAGCGCAATCAGATGCGGCGGCGTGCCGCTCAGGCGCTTGATGATCAACGCAGCGATGGCGTACAGAAACGCCGCCCCCAGCGCCAGTGCGATCCCCGTCAGGTAATCACTGCCGCCCTCGCCCTGCCCGCCGTGGGCACTGACGATGGCCAGCATCCCCATGAAGGAAATCGCCAGCCAGAACAGCTTCTGCAGGGTGATCTTTTCGCCGAGAAACAGCGCCGCCAGCCCCACCAGCATGAACGGCTGCACGTTGTACACCGCCGTACCGATGGCAATCGAAGCCCGTGAATAAGAAGCGAACAGCAATACCCAGTTACCGACAATCGCCCCCCCACTGAGCACAGCAAGCAGGAATGTGGCGCGGGTCAGAATGCCTGACCGCAGGAAGCCGAAAGCGGCGCAGATCAGCAACAAAGTCCCGGCGCCGAACACGCAGCGCCAGAACACCACGTCCAGCACCGGTTGCCCGGACACCAGCACGAACCAGCCGATCGTCCCGGATATCAGCATGGCGGCGGTCATTTCGAATGAGCCGCGACGGATTGTTTTGTCCATCATCAATCTCCTTAATGTGTGGCAAAAGTATGCCAAGCGAGACCGAGGCTTCTCCAGCGCAAAAAGCAGGCTAAACTCGATTTCTGCCTTTTTTATCAAGGGTGGTTTGAGCCATTCGCCTAATGCAGGAGTTTTGTATGACCGACGATATCGACCAGATCCTGATCGGGGCCTTGATGGAGGATTCGCGGCGCTCGCTCAAGGCGCTGGCGCAGATCAGCGGGCTGTCCTCGCCCAGCGTGGCCGAGCGCTTGCGCCGCCTGGAAGAACGCGGTGTGCTCAAGGGCTACACCGTGGAGATCGACCCGAAGTGCTTCGGTTATCAGTTACAGGCGATTGTCCGGGTACGGCCATTGCCGGGGCAATTGCAGGAAGTCGAGCGGCAGATCCTGTCGATTCCCGAATTCACCGAATGCGACAAGGTTACTGGCGAGGATTGTTTTATCGCTCGTCTGCATGTGCGTTCGATGGAGCAGCTCGATACCCTGCTCGATCGGCTGAATACCCTGGCGGAAACCAATACCGCGATCGTCAAGAAGACCCCGGTGAAACGTCGATTGCCGCCGATGGGATAAGCGGCGAAGATTGAGTTTTTCCGGCGAAGGATTGGCGGCATGAAAATTCAGGCAATGATGCTGGCGGCGTTGATGCTGGCTGGGTGCGGGACGGTGCAGACCGTAGCATTCAGTGACAAGCATTCCACCGAGCAGTTGAAGGCTAACAAATCCTACTGCGGCGCCGTACCGCGCATCTACAGTGGCGTGACGTACGACTTCTGCCTGCTGCACGCCGAAAAGCCGGATGACGTCGATGCGTTCAACTACAAGAACGCGACGCCGGGCCTGCTGGTCGATGCGGCCGTGTCGGGAGTGCTCGATACATTGCTGTTGCCCTACACGATCTATAAGCAACAGGCTGATGGCAGCATCGTGATCAATTGATCGCCTGCTCTCTTTTTCGCAGGCAACAAAAAACCCGCTTTCGCGGGTTTTCTGTTTATAGCGGTGCAGCGATCAGTCGTCGCGGCTCATGATGCCGAAGATCTGCAACAGGCTGACGAACAGGTTGTAGATCGATACATACAGGCTGATGGTCGCCATGATGTAGTTGCGCTCGCCGCCATGGATGATGGCGCTGGTCTGGAACAGGATGCAGACCGACGAGAACAGTACGAAACCTGCGCTGATCGCCAGTTGCAGACCGCTGATCTGGAAGAACATGCTCGCCAGCGTCGCGCCCAGCAGGACGAAGAAACCGGCGGTGATGAAACCACCGAGGAAGCTCATGTCCTTGCGGGTGATCAGCACGTAGGCCGACAGACCACCAAACACCAGTGCGGTCATCGCGAACGCGGAGCTTACGACTTCAGCGCCGCCCTGCATGCCCAGGTAACGGTTGAGGATCGGGCCGAGCAGGAAACCCATGAAACCGGTCAGGGCAAACGCCGACACCAGGCCCCAGGCGGAATCACGAAGCTTGTTGGTGAGGAAGAACAGCCCGTAGAAACCGATCAGCACCACGAAAATGTTCGGGTAGCCGACCCGCATCTGCTGGGCTACGAACGCCATCACACCGCTGAATGCGAGGGTGAGCGCCAGTAGACCGTAAGTGTTGCGCAGGACGCGGCTAACCTCTAGCTGCTCAGCCTGCACGCTGTTGTGAACTGCGTAATCCTGTTCGCGCATGGCGACACTCCTGTTGGTTTGAAACGTTCAGTCGCAAAGATCATAACAGACGCTCTGTAACAAGCCATGCACAGAGTTTGACAGTGTGTTTCATTCAGGTATTATGGCGCCCGCAACGCAACGGAGGTGTGGCCGAGTGGTTTAAGGCAACGGTCTTGAAAACCGTCGACTGTAACAGGTCCATGAGTTCGAATCCCATCGCCTCCGCCATATTTGATACGACAAAGCCCTGATTATTCAGGGCTTTGTCGTTTCTGGCGTTCTGAAAAATATGCGGTCATCGAGATGTGTTCCATAACTATTCTGGACGTGTTCCATAACTAGCAGCTTTTCACTCCCTTCTCCGGCGTCCTGCCGAACATAAAACACTCTTCATGTAACACGGTGCTACGCTGGGCTCTTTCACGGAGGAACACGCGATGTCTAACTCTGATCTGCTCCCTTCCCTGCTCTACAAAATCAACGAGAACCAACTGGCCCTCGAAGCCGCCATCATGGAGCTCACCCTCTGGGTTGAGCAGCGCGGATTCGCCGAAGTCGGGGAAAACGTTCGCGTGTCACTGGGCGCAATCGATCGAAATGAGGAATTCATCAAGATGACCCTGGCGGTATTGATGACTCCTGAGTGAACGTCTCAACACTTTCCAAAAGCAGTCTTCACATCCTGAAGCGCTTCCCATGGATTGAAATCTACATCGCGGAGGCGGCAGTGTGAGAAATGCGGGAACCGCTCGGAATTATTGATTTCCCGCTGAGCCGCGCCGCAGTACTTGCACTTAACCGTTGCGTTAACAATTGACCAGTCTGAACTCCATTTCAGTAAGTGCTCCAAGGGGGTCATGCTGTCTAACCTTTACGAAAACCTGTACATAAAAATACTATCCGTACAAGTTTTGTAGGGCAAGGCCGCAAATTGCCAGCTCCGCCCGCAGTTCGTCGCCTCACTCTCGCCGGTGGAACGCGCCTCGATTACTGTATATCCAAACAGTACACAGCAAGGCACTTCCGTGAACTCCTCCGATATCGAAAACACCGACGACTGGCTCGGCTGCCCGACGCCGCTCGAAACTTGCCGGCATCAACTCGCGCTCTACGAAAATGAATTCGAGGAACTGAACCTGCAGCTGCGACAAGCCCGGGAGCAGATATTCAAACTGGTTGAAATGCACGCCTCTGCGGCGACGGCGCGCGATCAGCTTCGCACTGAACTGGCAGCTGCGAAGTCAGAAGCGGCAAATGCCAATAGGCGCGCGACCGATATCGAGACGAAAAGCAACTGGGAACTGATGGCGAAGAACAAGCACATTAGCGAATTGAATGAAAGAATCATGGCCATGCAGGGAAAAAGCGTGTTCCCAAAATCCCCAGATCCAACACCGCTGAACTGATCGAGGTTATTTAATGCGTCAGCGTCCGGATATACGCCTGGCACGCCTGCAGCGCAATCAGTCCCCGGTCACCTTCATCGGTGATGGCGACAATTCGTTGAGCATGCGCTGGGTCAAGTTCGGCTCGTATGGGGCCATGAACCACGCCGCCGGCGCCGGCGGTGGCAGGCACTGAACAGCCACCGGCTGAATCCGCATCGAGGAGGACTGACAGCCGCAGATCAGAAGTGGCAAGACGATCGCGCAAGAGAGCCTGGGCTTTTTGAGCATTGGTCATTTTCTCGGAGTGGGTTTTGTCACTGGCCGCCAGCCGCTGCTCGAGCGCCAGTCGCTTGTCCTGCTCGGCCTGCTGCGCGGCGGCGGCCGCCATGGTCAGTTGATTCAGGGTTTCGGTGTGCAGCCGGGCCTGCTTGGCCAGTTGCTCACCGTAGCGCCAGTCTTGGACCTGCCAAGCGACAGCCCCTGCGGTCATGGCCAGCATTACAACGCCGATCAACCTCCACGGGACGGTCACGCCAGCACCGCCCGCGCCTTCTCCCACAGCGCAAGCCGATCCTCCAAACCGTTCAGCCCGCCATTGATGCGCCGGGTGATGGTGTTGAACTGATCGCGATCGGCCAAATCGTTCAGCCCGTTCTGCTTCCAGAACCAGGCCGCCGACATAGCGGCATGTTGTGGCAGCTCGAGCTGCTCAGGGTGATTGATCAGGTCGAGGCCCAGCGCCTCGCCGCACGCGGCATAGTTCGCCCGCCCGGTAATCTGGATCAAGCCGCGTCCGCAGTACTTCCGGCCGTCACCCGGCACGGTGTTGCCAAGGTCTTCGCGGCCTTCGTACCCGCGCTGCGCATCGGTCGGCCCCCAGATTTCGCGCACCCAGCGCAAATGGCCGGATTCGTGGCCAATCTGGGCAATGAAGGCAGCAACGCGCTTCGTGCCGACGATCTGATATTGCTGCATCGCCGTATTGAGCGCGGGTGCAAAAACGCCGGCTTTGGCGCCGGCGTTTGGGAGGATCTGCAGCAACTGCTGCTGAGTAATGGGCATACTTTTCTCCAGGCAAAAAAATACCCGCTGAGCAGCGGGCGTTGGGTAGAATGCATTTCAATAAATTTTGGTACTATCCTGAGACCTTAATTAATTAAATTTTGCTCTTGGATATTAAAAAGAGTTAATAAATTGAAAACAACCAGCGAAAAAAATACTGACATACAGATATTGAGAGCTATTGCAATACTACTAGTTATTGCTCAGCATATAAGATCAAGACTACCAACACCTCAAGCGTATCACGAAATATTTGATCACGTAACGTTTTGGCCGGGGGTTGATATCTTTTTTGCGATATCTGGATTTCTTATTTGCAAAACATTTTTCAGAGATATGCAGACATCCCAAACAAAAACCTCTGCTATTAAGTCATTTTGGATCCGAAGAGTTGCTAGATTATTACCTGCCGTGGTTTTTTGGGGAGTGACATCAATTGCAATTTCTTTTTATACTTCTAGCTATCCTAATACAAATCCGTCCCTAGTAGCAAAAAGTGCGTTGACTGGAATACTTGGCGTATCGAATATCTACTGGGCGTCTTGTGTGCAATTTGCACTCGAGTGCGGTAGCGCAGATTATAACGCTGTCACTTGGTCCCTGTCCCTTGAATGGCAGCTATACGCATTATCGACATTGTTATTTGTGGCTACCGGATTCAGAAAAGGCATTATCATACTCGCGGCAATATCGATAATCATGTCCTTCCTACCATCCCCAAGCTTTTCGTTCCCGTGGGTGTTTAGACCGCAGGCTTTTGTGATCGGAGCGTTGATTTTCTTAATCGGCACTGAAAAATCAAAAGCATTAAATCCCTCAGCAAACATTGCACTTCTTTTCACAGGATTATTAATCTGCTTGCTCTCTCCGATTAACATACCGCAACCTTTTACTGTTCCAGCCATTTCAGTTGGAGCCGGGTTATGCTTGTATTCCACGCTAGGTGGCTCTTCAATTCCACCCCTCATTGGCGGATTCTTCTCTTGGATCGGAGAGCGGTCGTATTCAATTTACCTGTGCCATCTACCTATGATACTTTTTAGTAGGGAAATTTTAAACACTTTAAGCTTGACAGCCCCTTCAAATATTAATTTCTTTATTGGCATAGTCATCGCAACAGCCTTGATCGCATTCATGTCTGAAGCCTCTTACAAATTCATCGAGCTCCCATTTCAAAGAAAACTTTCAAATAGACGACCAGAGATAAATTTGGCCACCCAACAAACAACAACACCTCAATTATAGAGTTATACTATTGAGCGCCTAAGTTAGTGGCGGCGCTGGCCAATCTGTTGTGCTTGGCCAGTCCGAACGCTCTGATGTTTTGCTCAAAGCGCTCCGATACTTTTTCCAAGCCTTCAAATTCGACAAACCGTCTTCTGTGATTTCACCCACGTCATAGTCATCCTGAAGCGGCTGAATAATCTTGCTGGCCTCATCGAGCAGGGAGTCGAGAACAGTTTTTACGGCCGATTCGATTCGCTGCTGCTCGGCCAGCTGGATCAGCCATTGTGGTAGTTCTTCGGAAAAGCGTTCTCCCTCAGCGAGAGGCCAGTCCTCTTGGATGCTTCTCCAGCCCGTACTGGTAATTGCATAAGGCATAATTTATCGCTCCAGTCCGTAACCGCGCACACCAATCGAGCTACCACCCGTAACGGCAGTAACGTGCCTGTAGTTAACCGTCTGAACGACGCTACACAAAGTATCAGCCTGATATCGAGTCCCGGCGGGACACGAAAGTATTTCGATTGTGTTGGCATAACCGACGATCAGCGTCCCACCACTCGGCGGACCATAGAGCGTCAAAATGCATCTTTGTGTTGTCGGTGGAATAAAGGATGAGCAGCTTACAGATGTGGCCGAGGTAGCTGTCCCGCCCGACAAGGCCAGGGTTGTTGATGCGTCCTCGGTGTAGATCAGCGCACCACCTGATAACAGAAATGGCCGCAAGCCGCTCGCACCGCACCGTACGGCAGCAATGAAGCGCCTACTGGAGTCACCGGTCTTTGTTCTGGCTGTGCCGAAATAAGGTGCAGATGGAGCAGTTGTCACCAGCTCAATTGTCGCGACTCCAGTAGTTTCGAACAGGTACAGGTAGTACCAGGTGTTTGCCGCCAGCGTGAGGCCAGAAAGTGTCAGCGGTGCCGATACCTTCAGTGTTTTGGCCAATCCAGGGATGAATGCAGCACCGGAGTCCACGCTGATGGAGTTTGAAGAGTTCCAGATCGGGTTGAGGCCATCGATGTACCCGTCCGACACGCCACCCTGTAACGGGGTGATCGGTTTCGTCAGCCCATTCAGTTCAGTAATGTCCGAGTTTGCGCCAGACTTCGCCGCCACCAACGTTGTCCGGGCCGCAGCGGCATCCGTATCATCAACCAAGGTCTTGGCGAAATTGGAAAATCCTAAGTTGGTGAGCGCTGCCGAGCCGGTGATGGCGCCCGTCCCTCCCTTTTCAACCGGCAAGATGTCGTAATTCCCAGTCGTCCCGAGTTCCGCCAGCTTGGCGCCCCATTGATTGACGAGTGCGCGCAAGGCGTCTGCCGAGTCTTTGACATAACCCTGCATGGGAGCCAACGCGTATGCACCAGCGTTGTCGGTCGCGCCTTGGTAGTTCGGCGAAATCGAAAGCGCTGTATCGCTGGCGATGTTGGTCACCTCGTACCAGCCACCATCCGGGCCGCGGAACGCATCACCGACTCGGGCGTTGGCGATGAACGCAGTATTGGTGCCGATCACCGCATTGGAATTTTGGACGACAGAAACCGTCCCGGTTTTGTACCAGGGCATGGCGTGTTCCTATTGGGAAGTTAGACAGCCTGCTTCGCAAAGACCGCAGGCAAGAAAAAGGCGAATGGGTTGTTTGCTGCAACAGTTACCGCATAGAGCGTGCCAGCGGAAAAATCCCAGGTGCAATACAGCTGCCGAGGGATCGTCCCTCCCGAAACCATCGTCATGCCGAAGTTATTGATCAGCATGAATTCGTTCTGGGGGAAGCTGAAAGGCACCGAATAGTAATTGCGGTATAAGCCTTGATCGGTCTGATCCGACTTCACGTATGTCCAGTTCTGGAAAGCTCGCGTAAAAGTTGCGTTTGGTGTTCCGGAGTCGAAAAGCATCTTCCCGGCCCCGTCCCAAAGCCGCATGCCGTACTGAGCGACCGCTTGTGCGGCAAACGCTGCCACGAAATATCGGCCGTTCGGCTGAGCGGTGGCGTTGCTGTACGTCCTGACGTAGAAGCCGGTCCAGTTACCTGCCGAGCCGATTAACCGCATATTGCTCAGGCCTGCGATCAAAGCGCTGTTGTCCGGACGTACAAACACCAGCGGCGGCTCTTGGGAAGTCACTGGCCTCTCGAAGTAGGTTGTTGAGCCCATGCCGGCTTCTTCAGTCGGCGCATATCTTCCGCTGGAGATCACCATCAACCGGGCAAACTCCGAGTCGATAGTGACCACGTTGCTGTTGTTTGTGAATTGAAGGCCGTATCCCGCCATTAGTTGAACCTCATTACGATCAGTCGCATCGTCCCTGACGCGATCGTACTGGCGTACCCCCGCGTGTGGTTATAGACCCTTGCCACGTTGTCGACGAGCTCGGTTTCGAACTGCTGTTGCTGGTCGGTGTAAGGTCCGATCGGCACTACAATTGCGCAACCATTCGCCGGCCCCACGCCGGGAACCGAAAAATCCTGATTGGTCTTCGCAGCGTTACTGAAAGTCACCAGCGTCGACAGCACCACCCGAATGGTGAATGAGTTCTCATCGACCTGAAGAGCGCCGTCGGCGCCCCAGATCCTCACGCCATAAGCACTCATGCGTTCAAATTCCCCCATTGATAACGCTTCACGCCGTTCTCATCGAACACTTTGCCGCCGTTGTTGTTGATGGTCTGTCTCGCCCCACCACCCAACGGGCTGTTCAACTCGAAATTGCCAGCCTTATCGATTCGCCATCCCTGAACACCCGCAATGTAGTTGTCCGACTGGATAAAGAACCCGATTTTGGCGTTACCAATCGACGCATCAGCAATGAACGCCGAGTTCATGAACACCTGCCCACCCTGCACCGCAAACGGCACCGATATGGCGCCGCCGGCGATGGTGTTGACGATGGCGAACCGATCGGCCGCGACCAGGAACTGGCTTTGCAAGCCCGCACCGGTGTTCTCGATGCCAAGCCCGATACCGGCGGCGACGTACTGCCCGTTCTGGGTGACCTGCATCTTCACCGACCACATCGTCGAGAGCTTGCCGCTGGTATCCGCGTAGGCAGTCGAGGTTTCCTGAATGGCGGCGGTGTTCTCGCCGACCTTCACATTGACCTGGGTGATAGCCTGCGCCGTGGCAGCCTTGTCTGTGGCAACCGTTTCACGAAGATCAATGACCGACGCCTGGTTCTCGCCGACCGTGGCCGTCAGTTCGGTTACCGTCCGCGCAGTGGCTGCGTTTTCCGATGCTCGTACCTTTTTCTCGGTCGCGATGCTCGCCGTGCTACTCCAGCTCTGCAAAGCATCATTGAGATCACCCTCCCCTCCATCGTCACGAGAGGACGCCCGCAGCGCCTCGAACGCGGTGGCCTGCGCCGTGACAACACCGTCCAGCTCAGTAATGTCAGCGGTGTTTGTCGCAACCTGTTGGGCCAGTCCATTTGCCGTTTCCACGGTCTGGCCCACATCGAGCCAGTACAGCGGGTTCGGCGGTGGCGTGTTCAACGGCACGTCGCCAGTGGCCTGATAGATCCGCTTGCCGACGACTACAAGGTCGTATTCCTCGTAGGTGTCGTCCGGGTTGTAAGTCTTCAGGCCATCCAACGCATCGATCTGGTCCTGCAGGCCCGGGATCTTGTCGATTTCTGTGACGAGATCTTGCCCAAGTTCCGTCTTTGTAATCTTTCCGGCCAGAGCAGCCAGGTATGCCGAAACATCGTTCGAGGTTTGGGCTGGTACATACAGAAAGGAGCTTTTCCCATAAGCGTTCGATGAGCGGATGAAGTAGTAGTAATTCGTCCAGAATCCCAGCCCGGTATGCGTGAACGTCAGACCTTGCCCAAGATATTCGGCATCAGCCGAGGTCGCAGTCGGCGAAGTGCTGAAGAAGTACTCGTAGGTGCCGCCGTTCAAACCGTTTTGCGAGTTGCTCGGGATCAGCACGATGTTGTCGATCGAGGACTGAACCACGCAGCTTTCTGGAATGGGTGGCCCATTGATGCTAACGGTGATCGTCGCCTCGCCGGAGCGCGCCATCGGCCCAACAGCGGCCACGCTCATTGTGTAGTTGCCGGACGGCAGGCCGTTTATGGCGATTTCCGTCGAAGTCGCCGGCACGTTGTGCGACTGAATCGCCGTCGAGCCTTGGCGGACGATGACGATGTATTCCTTCACGATACCCGTCGGCGGGAGCCAAGACAGGACTCCCTGCGTTACCTCCGCCGAGGTGTCCTGCGTCCACGTCAGCGCGCTCGGCGTACCGAGACCTCCGGCCGGCAGATTGATGAAGCCGATCGGGTTGTATGGCTGACCTACGGCGTCATCGAAGATCGCCGCCTCATACTGCTTGACCTGAACGGTGCAGCCTGCGCTGTCGCCCATGGACCAGTCCGAAACGATAAACTCGCCCAGGATGTTCAGCGACGGCAAATTGACCCGCACCACGCGCCCCGGCCGGCAGTTGTAGCCGGCGAAGTTCATCGGAATGCTGATCGCGCCGCCCGCGCGCCGACGGCGCAACTCCATGTTCGCCAGGCGCTGAGCCTGATACGGGTCTGTGACGTAGGAGTAGGTCAGCGTTTCTGCTGCCTCGCCGCCGTCCTCAACGATCCATTCGGCAACACTGACCTCGGGGTAATCGGTTTCCGTCCATGACTGCGACGGATCAATGAACGTGCCCCGCACCGTATTGATTGCCGAGTCGTTGGTCGGCTCAGTACTGCCGGTAACCGTGCCGATCACCATGTCCTCGGTGATTTCGAAGTCGTACGGACCATAGTAGGCGCCGGCTTGAAGCATCCAGCGACCGCCAACACGGATCAGGTGGCCACCGCAGGCCGCTTCCAGCTTCTGGAGAACGCCTGTGCGCTGTTCGTCTGCACCGATCACGCAACCGGTGCGATAGCGCTGGCTCGTCGAGCCGTCAGCATTGGTAAGTGCTTCGTCGCACACGTTGGCCGCACTGGCGAACGTTTCGAACACGATCTCATCGTCCGGAACGCCGCAACGGGCACGCAGGAACCAGAGCAGGTGCAGCGCGGTATTGGCGCTGTAAACGGCGGTGCCGGTGCGCGGGTCGTAGATGTCGTTCCGTCCGCGCACCACGAAACGGGTGTCAGGGATGCCCGAAGGGAATTTCTCTGCGCTGTACTGGAGCGAAACCCGGACGAATGACAAGCCTCTACCGATCTGGCTGTCCTTCCAATCCGGGCAGTTGGCCTTCAGGAAGGCGTTCACCTGAGTTGGGTTGACCACCAGCTCATAGGTCGCGGAGGCGCCGAACGAACCGATCTCCTCTTCGCCAAGGTAGATATTTTCGAGTGCGGAGATCGGGCCTTCGCACAACACGTACACCAGGTGAAGCCATTCGCCCTCGCCCTGTGCGCCGGCCTGCTCCTGCGCCCAGACCAGCACGCCGCCGGTGGATACTCGGCCGAGGATGAAGCGAACCGGCGCCTTCGACGATCGCACGGTCTGCGCCGATGGCTCGTTGTCGCGCAGTGGCGACTTTGTGTTGAGCTTTTCCTGCTGCTCCGATGCGTAGAAGGCCAACGCAGCGCCAGCTACCGCACCCCACGGGCCACCTTGGGCAAAACCAACAACCGCACCAACAACAACCGAAGCGAGTTTTCTGACGCCGCCGCTCATTCAACCCTCCACGCGGCCAATGGCTCGCATACGACACGGGCTGCGCCGTCGTCGGTTGTTGCCCAATAATCGCCTGCCCAGAAAACAGCCATGCTCCGTCCGCCGGGCGCTTCGTACAGCACGACGTCACCGCGCTGAATGAAGGCCAGCGGAACCCGCGCGAAATGCGTGTCCCACGCCGCTTCAAGACTGCCGTGCTGCTTCTTCAACTGACGCTTGGCGCCAGTCTCAGTCGTGTACTTGCCGCGATAGTTCTCTGCCGGGTCGACACCACAAACCGCCGCCGCGCAGTCGGCAGCGAACAGGCAGCAGTCAAATTCGCCCCATGAAAAAGGCCGCTCTTGGGCGGCCTTGATCACGTCGTTCAGACGGGTTGTCCAGTCTCGGTAGCGCATGGCTAACTTCCATAGGTGAATGTCGGTGCGTCCTTCTTCGAGCCCCAGTAGATGGGCCACTCGGACATCTGGGCGATGGCGTAGAAGAACCGGTCGCCGTCGTGGCGCGCGCGGTGGTTTTCGTCGGTGAAGCGCTCGGTACCGGTGCGGCTCCACTCGGCCATCCGGTCAACCACGGGCACAGTGATGCTGTTGCCGTCTTGGCCGTTGCCGGCCAACGAGAACTTGGCTGCATCCATCCGGCCGGAAAACAGGATGTCCGCCGCGTAGTTGCCGGCCTCGTCGAACACCACGAACATGACCTTGGCCATCCGGCCACGGCAGCAGCGCACGTTCGTCTCGGAGAGGATGTAGGCATCCAGTCCGCTGAGGGTGAGCTCGACCGACATCGGCGAGCCGGAGTTGTCGCTTTCCTGCGACTGGCTGACCTGGCCAAAGTTGCCAACCCCCTGATAGGTGATGCCGTCGACTACCAGATCGCCGGTGCCGGTATGCGCGAAGACCATGCCGTCGACGAAGTCGAGCTGCACGGCGTACACCGGCATGAATCGGCCGGTGGCGATGATGTTCACCACGTTCTGGCTGAACGGAAATGCTGAGGGCATCAGAAAGCCTCCCTGAATTGGTAACTGCCGTTCGCGACCACAGGGCGCACGGACATGGACCATGTGTCAGACGTCATCCGCATTTCCGAGTAGGGGTTGAGGTACTCGACGGCGGTACCGGCCGTGAGCGTCTTGCGGATCCGCTTGTTGAGCAGCACGGTCACCCTGCCCTGCGCATTTGCTGATGCGGGATCAGTGACTTCGAACATTTCGCCAGCGATGGTGATGTAGTCGCCAGCGCTGAAGACAGAAGCGTTCGGCGTCGCACCGGCGAGCAGCATGTTTCTGGCTTGAGCGTTACCGGTGACCACCGTCAGAGCGCCGACGCTGTTCGTGCGGCGGCGGGTGAAGGCCGGCAGGTTGAAGGTGCCCATCATGCCGTCCAATCGACCAAGGAACGCCGACAGCTCGCGCTCTTGGGCTCTGGTCAGCAAACCGAAGGTCAGCGTGCACTGCCAGTAAGCGCCCGGGTAGCCGATGATCTGCTGGGCATTCGATAGGGTCGAAGTGAACGCCCTGCTGTTGTTGACGATGCCCCACGTCATTTCTGACGGGCGCAGCGAAGCCGGCCACGTGAGAGCCATGCGGTACTCCTTAAAGGCTTATCGCCGCGCGATCAGCTGGCGGATGGTTCCGTTTTGTTTCAGGTCGCGCACGACCAGCTCGTAGCCGCCCTTCGCTCCTTGCATCGCAGCCTCCTTGACCATGTTGACGGTGGCGTCATCTGGAGCGCCCTGGAAGCTGAAGCTTTGCTGGATGACCGGGGCAGCGGGAGACGCCGAGGAGATGGGCACGACATTGGACTTCGTGGTCACAGCAGCCGATCCGACGTAGCCGCCATCCGCATACCCTTTCGAGTTCGCGTTCATGCGCTCGAGGAATTCCCGAGCGCCTGGCTGGCTGACCACATCCTTGCGCACCACGAACTCACCGCCGTGCACCACCCCCTTCGGCTCGAACTTGCCGCCGTCGCCGGTGTAGCCGCCGTCGGAGAAGCCGTATTTCGAGCTGTACCCGGCCGCCGATGCGCCCAGGCTCGAAGAGGTGGCGCCGGCAGATCCGGCAGCAAGCCCATTGCCTGCCGCCGACGCGCCAGCACCAGCCAGCCCGCTGAAAAGCGTGCCGAAGATGCCCACCGCCGCCTGACGCACCTGGATGCGGATCAGGTCAGCGATGATGCCGTCGGCCAGATCCTTGAACGACAGCTTTCCGGTCTTCACGAACTGGATGATGCCGTCTTCCATGTTGCTGAAGGCATTGGTGAACAGGCTGCGAGTTTGCCCGGCTACGTCGCGCGCCTGCTCCGAATAGGTCTGAAATGCCGATGAGGCGCCGAGAGACCAATCCGACTGGGCTTTGTCCACGTCCGAGTAATACTGCTGCTGCATCGCGAGGCGAGTTTGCAGCGCCGAACGCAGAGCTTCGGTCTCCTGGTTGTACAGGTTGTCGCTGATCCGTCCCTCGTTGTGCTGCTGCTCCAGTGAGTCCAGTTGAGACTGGTACTGCTGCTGGATATTGAGCTGCTCCTGCAGGCGCTGCCGCTGCTGATCCCCCATGCCCATGCCGGCCAGGTTATTGTCCAGCCCGGTCTGGGCCTTCGCCAACTGGCTTGCAAGGTTGGTCTGGAATGCGGCGAGCTTTTGCGTCTCGTCTGTCGCGATCTTCCGCAGCGCGTTTTCCTTTTCGAGCGCTGCGTTCTTCTTCAGCTGGGCGGTGATCAGTTCCTGGTTGGCCAGCAAAGACTTCTGATCAGCCGTCAGGGTCAGCTTGCCCTTGATGTCAGCGAGCTCCTGCTCCCACTTCACCAATGCTTGGCCGGCAGCGCCAAGCTTGTCGACCTCGCCCTTTTGCACGCCGATCAGTGCGTTTTGCTGCTGAAGAACAGCGTACTGCTGCTTGGCCTGGTCTAGGGCTTTGATGCCGGCGTTTTCGGTATAGGCTTTAGGTTTTGCCTGGAACTTGTCGTACTTGGCTTGAATATCGGCAACGACCTTGTCGATCTCTGCCTGCGACCTGCCGGCCTCAACGCCAAGCTTTCTCGCGTCAGCGATGTCCTTCGCCAGCTTTGCCTGATCCCCCAGCTCTTTTTTGGCAAGCGCATTCCACTTGCTTTCGGCGGCAATGCGATCCTGATTCTGCCGAGTTGCAGCAGCGTCGATTTCTGCTTTTGAGGCTGCCACATCACGTTGCTGCTTCAGCGACTTGAGCTGAGCCTCGATGAATTTCGTTGACTGGCTGTCCGGGCCTAGCTCATCGCTGAAGAAATTCGACAGGAACCCACCCGACTTGCGCCCCTCCAGCACCTTCTCCAGATTCGCGATTTCCTGATTAAGGTCTGGAAATAGTGAGCTTTTGACGTTGGAGTAAGCATTGCCGATCGCGGTGCCGATATCGTTCCAATCCCGCTCGATTTCTGAAAGCGACTCGCGATATTTTTTCAGCCGCTCCTGGGCATTTTGGTTCAATGACTCACTGAGCGAATCGAGCGCCTCCTGCTTTTTGCCCTGATTGTCCAGCCCGACGATCACCTCGTACTGTGCAGACGTAAGCAACCCATACTGAGCGCTGATCTTTTCAGCCGCCCTTGTCGCGTTGTCTCCCATATCACCAAAAGACTTGGCAACTTCACCAGCACCTTTTCCTGTGAATTCAGATATCGACGCTGACGCCTCGGCCAGATTTTTGAACTGTACCTGGCTAAGGCCACTGCTGGCTGCAAGGGCCACAACCGCGTCTTTGGCCTGGGACAGGTTTCCGGTGATGTTCGCGGTGTCTTTTGAGATCTTCGCGAGACTCGCAGCGGTTTGGCCGGAGTTCGCAGATCCAGAAAAGAGGGCTTTGTTGAAGGCGCTGACCTCCTTCTCGGCGTCGTAGTAGACAAGCGCCAGGCTGCCCGCTGCTGCCGCCGCTACGGTGAATGGGTTCACAAGGCTCATCAGGTAGCCGCCCAATGCTTTCGAGGCTGCACCGATCCCGCCAAAGGAGTCTTTGATCTGGGATCCCTGCTGCAGGAACACCGTCAGCGGCGCCTGGCCGCCCTGAAGCGAAATGAAGATGTCGGAGAATTGCGCTGGCAGCATTCTCATCGCGGCGGCAGTCTGCTTCGCGGTGTTGCCCGTGCGAGTCATGGAATCGTTGAAGCGGGTTAGCTCGGTCCGAGTGGCGCTGATTTTCGATTGGTAATCCGAGTAGGTGTCCAGATCAAGGTTTCCAGCCGCGCGATGGCGTGCCAGCTCTTGCTCTTGGCGGTCAAGTTCTCCAAGTTTTTTGGTCAGCGGATCGATCCGGCCGAGCAGAGATTCAATTTCATCGCGTTCAGAAGCAAAGGACTTGGCAGCCTTATCGGCACTTTTCCCGGCACCTTCCATCCCGGTGCCCGCCTTGTCCATAGCCGGCTTGACGCGAAGCCCGGCGTTTTCGAGAGCCTCCAGAGCCTTGCGGGTGTCCGATGCCTTCTGCTCCGCATCTCGGCTGTCAATCTCCAAAACCAAGCGTGACGTTTGAGCCATACCTTTTCTCCAGGCATAAAAAAACCCGCCGTAGCGGGTTATTTGTGCAGGCATTCAGCTCTGCAAGATTTTGGCTTTTTCAGCCTCATACTCAGCCTCAGTAAGAAGGCCTTTCTCTTTGAGTCCTCCGAGCCGTTCTATCTTTTGATACTTGTCCTCGGAAGGCTCAGGCTCAGGTATAACCCTGATTGGCTCAATCGGCGCAATGGAAGAAGCCGACCATACGATGGAGACCACCCAACCAATAAGCGTCCAGCCGAGGAAGAGATTCAGCAGAAGGATCGAGTTGAAGTTCGGGTGCTTGCGATGATAAGCGTTGAGCGTTGGCATGAAATAGATCATCCATACCACAAATAACAAAACCAGCATCCCAAGCGGCCCGGTATCGTTTTGCATGCCAAATCTCCCTATGTAATGGCAGCAATCTACCACCAACCAGAGGCCCTCGACAAAATCAGTCGTCGGCGCTTGCCAAGCACGCCGCATCTAGCGCAAACATCACATCGTCCACCTCGTCGCGCGGCAATGGCGACGGATGCGACTCCAGCCAGTCGGAGATCTCACGAGCGGACAGAGGTAGCGGGAACGCCCCGGCCATGCCGGAGATGTACCGGCGCCCGCGAGACACGTTCCGGTAAAGGTTGAGCAAGTAGGCGGTGATCGGGTCGTTCTCCGGCTCATCCGGTACCGCCAGCCTCAGGCGCGCGTAGACCGCCCGGCGCTTTTCGCTTTCCCCGCCCCACTCTTGCTCCCACTCGAAGCGGCAGACGGCTTTCCCACTGACTCGGCTCGCTCCTCAGCGGCGTCTTTAGCGGCACCGTTGCTCTCACGGAGGACGAAGACGAAGAACTCGACGTTGGTTTCCAGCAGCTCGGCGGCGATCGCCGGACTGTACTTGATTGGGTTGCCCTCGGCGTCCAGTACTCCGTCCCAGTCCTTCACGATGAAACTGGCGAGCAGCATCGAGTGGTTCTGGTGCTCGGTTTTCTCGCCGGCGACCACGCCCACCTGCCCCTCTTCAAACCGCGCATCGTTGCGCTGAATACGGCGGCGCATGCGCTCCAGCGCCACCTGGTATTCAGGGTTGTCGATGCCGGCCAGCAGCACCTTGGTGTCCTTGTCGAAGTTCGCCCAGCGCTCGCCGGTGATTGCCGGCTTCTTTTTGCCCAGTTGCAGAGCCATGGTAATTCCTCAACGCCGCGCCAATAAAAGGGCCGCCCCGGCCGGCGTGAATGCCGAGGCAGCCAAAGGTCGAGCAGGGTTATGCAGTGACGGTGATCGCCGCCGTGCTGGTCTTGGTGACGTCCGAAACGCTGGTAGCGGTGATCGTCGCGGAGCCAGCGGAAACGCCGGTGACCAGGCCCGAAGAGCTGACAGTGGCAACGCTCGGCGCCGAACTGGTCCAGGTGACGTTTTGCGCAGCTTCGGCCGGCAGAGCGGAGGCAGTGAGCTGACGAGTCGCGGCAACCGCAATGGACGCGGTCGTAGGCGCCACCGATACGCTGGCCACCGGCACAAACGGAACGCGGGTAATGGTCGGGCTGACCTTGGCGACCGTGAAATTCAAAGAAACCTCAATCAGGTCGCGCTTTCCGCCGTTCGGCAACTCTCCATCCACCTCAACGCTTGGAAACGCGAAGGTGTACTTGTTGCCCAGGCTATCGGTGATCGGGAACACGATGCCGATCGGCGCCCGGGTGAAGGTGTTCTTCCAGATCTCCCACGCCCGCTTCGACCAGGCCAGAGTGATGCTGCCAGTGATTGCGGCCTCGGTGGCGATGTGAGCGCCCGGGCCGAGACTGTCAGAACCGAGGCAGCGCTGCGTTTGCAGGCTGTTGTCGAGATTGACGGTCATGGCCGAGACGCAGGCCACGCCCTCCAGCGACTCGCCGTTCACCAGGATCGTGCCGACGTTGTTGTTCGACAGGAAAGGAGTCGTGGTCGGCGCGTTCGGCGAAACGACGATCGGGGTCTCGCTATCGGCGTAGTCCAGGCACGCCATGTTGAAGGTGGCGGTGATCTTGCCGTCGGACGGGATATCGAGCGCGAAGGTCGAGACATGCGCGCCCTTGAACACGCCGTAGACGCCGACGTCGTCGTAACCTTTTGCGATCGAAAACGTGTGGCGGGTATCGCCAACGCTCAGCACGTTGCCGGTCCAGTTGCCGTAAAACGCGGCCTCCAGCAGCTGGTCGAACGAGCCGAACGAGAATTCCGCCGTCAGGTCACCGCCGATATCGATGCTGGTGGCAACCGAGCCTTGGCTGAGGCGAGTGTCGGTGATCTCGTCACTAACTTGGGTGTTGACGGTCGGGGTCAGCGCGTTGCCAGTGAGGCGCAGCGTGTCCCAAGTGCCGGTCGGGGTAACGCCGGGGGTCACCTCGGGGATGATGTGTGAAACGACTTTTGCGCCTGAGCTCATTGGAGCCTCCTATTCGCGGGCATAGAAAACCCGCTCAAGGCGGGGTTGGTCTGGTAAATCTCGACTCGGGCGGCATAATCAGCGAATTTAATCAGGGGAAACACCCAAACAATGGAATGGCAATTCGTTCTTCACGCTATCGCAAGCCACCTTCCAAGCTGGGAGTCACTAGCTGCACTTGCTGGTGCGGCATCGGCAATTGCCGCCTTCTGGACCATCAGGTCTACCAATCACACCAAGGAAAATGAACGCCTGTTGAAGCATGCAACGCAAACGCTTGAAAGGGCCTACGAAGCGATTGCGGATGGCAATGATAGAGTCCCGCCTGATCCTGATCGATTAGCTTGGCTTACGGCAGCACGACTGATTGTTGAGTACCGCGAAACCAAAAAAATGATCAGCGACAAGTCAATTTTTCGCGAGTGTGAGAGTCACGAAGAATACTGGCGGCACCAGTTTTATATTTGGCTCAGCCCTTTGGAGATGGGAGCTGTAGGCTTCTATCAGGCTGGTCCTATCGACAAGACATCGGCAGTGGTTGTCCACTCTTTTGCCGACTGGCCGGACGATAGAGTTGATCCGCTATCGATTTATGAAACGCCTCAGGTAGCTATTGATAGGCTCGGTGTAAGTCGTCTTTGGCACTCTCTCAAAACGTACCTGAGAATTCCCTAACCGGCGCGAAACCGGATGTTGACGTTGATTTGGTAGAAGCCCTCGAACTCGCCGGCCACCACCTGGCTAGCCTCCATGCACTCGAGATCACCGGAAATCCAGTAGGCGAAGTGCGCTTCGAGCGCGTCGGCCAGCTCGTTGATGGCCTTGGTGCCGGTGCGCTCCCGGGCGAAGCACTGGATGCTGATCTGCCCGGGCTTGCGGGTGTGCGGTCGGTCGGCCATGCCAGCCATGAATGCCGATGCGTACTGGATGTTCAGCCGACACCAGAGGCCGTCTGCTGGCGGCGTAAACACTTCCGGCTGGTTCGGGTAATCGATCCGTGCCTGGTCAATACCGGTGAAGGCCACCATGCGCGCGGTGATGAGCGCTCTGATCTGCGTGAAGGTCATTTGTAGGCCTCGGATACGCCGATGAACGCGAGGTCATAAACCCCGCCGGGCGCCTGCGTGGAATGCCCCAGCTCCAGCATCTCGCCGTAGGGGCTGTTGGTCTGGATGTAGATCACGGGGAACTTGCCGGAGGCCTTGATGAGCATGCTGCCCTTGCTGATTGTTTCGCGGCCGGACGGGTCGATGTTGTCGGTCACGGTCATGTCGGGCGCACCGATCGACACCAGGTGACTGCCTCGGAACGTGCCGCCGATGTAGCCCTTCCCTGCTGCCTGCGCTTTGACGAAGTAGTTCTCCTCGCGCTCGCGCTTGGTCAGCTTCTTGAAGGCCTTGCCGCCGGTGCGCGCAGCGTTGCGGGCGTCGACGTTCGCGTCATAGGCGTCAGCCAGTGCCACGTTCTTCGTGCGTAGCGCCACGTTGGCCTGCCACAGGTCTGGGTTTCCCACCGGCGACCGATTCACCACTTCCGTGAGCATGGCAGTCGCGATTACGCGCGCCATCTGGGTGATGTCCTCGCCAGCTTGATCGGCGAAGTCCGTGAGGCTATGGCTCCAGCCGGCTTTGTTCGTCATCAGACTTTCCTCAGCTGGAGCTCGTAATGGGCGCCGGCCGGGTCGGTTCGGACGTTGACCACGTCGAAATCGTTAATCTTGTGGCCGATGTCCGGAACCCCGCCGATCGTTTCGTTGGTCAGCGCGATCAGCAGCTGGTCGGTGGCGCGGATGTTCACGCCGTCGACCTGGGCAATCTTGAAGGCGTCGAACACGCCGCGACCGGTATAGGCGATGACCACAGGGTCGCCCGCCACCTCATTGACCGGATCCCACTTTCCCGGCAGCGTCACGCCGCCGCTGAATAGCTTCACAGCGTCCGCCAGATCAGTGTCGAAGGCCTCGGCCAGATCCGCCTGGATCTCTTCACGTAGGCCCATGGGTCACCTGTACACGTTGAAGCTGAAGCCGCTGACACGCCATGGCGCGAGCAGTCCCAGCGCGAACTGGACGCCATCGGGCAGCGCGGTGGACTTGCTGGTGTCGATCGAGGCGAAAGTCTTGCTGGTGGTCACCGATCCGGCTTTCACCGTCTTGGCTTCCAGCGCCCCCTCGGTCTGCTGCTGATACAGCTTCCCCTCAGAGGCGACAACCGCCAGCTCGGCGCCGGCCTGCTTCACATTGTCTGGAATTGCGTCCATGTCGATACCGACCAGGTTGAGCGACGTCATATAGGCATTCGCCTGCAACACCGCCCGGGCCTTCTTGTCATCTGGAGCCCACGAAGCGCCGAGGATGGCGTCAACGTCCGCCACGGTGATGTAGGTAGCCATCAGGCCTCCGCTTGAATGAGTGGGGCCGAGGCCCCGGGTATTACGACTTCGGCAGTTCCGCGACAGCTTTTTCCAAGGCGTCGAGCGAAGCATTGGCCCGGTACTGCACACCAGCAGCGTCGAGCTGCGCTTTGAGACCGGCGATTTTCTCGGCATTGTCGACAGGCTCAGCCAGAGCCTTGAGGCGCGCTACTTCTGAACCGAGAGATTCGACCTCACCAACCAGTTCATCGCGCTTGGCCTTCAGAGCAGTGACGCCCTCATGAATGGCGGTCAGCGCATCGAACAGGCGAATCGGCAGCTCGCCGGCGCCAGGGTGCACCAGTGGAGCAAGGCCTTCAGCCGCTTCGATCAGCAGCACTATGCCGTCGCGCTCGGCGTTCAGCTTGTCGATCAGCTCCTGCAGAGCAGCACCATCAACACCATCTTGGCCGTCGATCAGCAACACCGGCGCCGGAGCAGCCTGCCGCAATGTCACCTCAGGCACATCAACAGCTTCGCCCTCGCGATCTTCGGTGACGTTCGCATCGACGATGCGCAATCCGTGTTCCTTGGCCAAAGCCTTTACGTCTTCCCGGTACTGGTGAAACGGACCGGGCAGATACCAGATTTTGTTGCTCATGATCATGTCCTCGCTAAACCGGGCTCATAGCCCGGCTCAGCTGTCAGGGGTTACTTGGAGGCATCACCGATCAGAGCAACACCGGCGGTGTGCTTGATGCTGGTGGCGGTCTTGTCCCAATTGGTGCCGGTCGCCAGTTCGGCATCGGTCGGAGACTTGCCGCCGGCGGTGGTGTCCCAGGTGTAACCCTTGAGGCCCAGGCCAAAGGTGTAATCGGTTTGGAGCGTAGTTTCGATGCGCTCCTTGCCGTTGGTGGTCTGGACGTTGCTGATGATGTCGCGGCCGTCGTGGACCATCGCGGCGCCCTGCACCAGAGACAGAACGATTTCCTTGTTCGGCGTACCGGTCTGCATCAACGCCGGCGCGTCGGTGACCACCGAGATCTTGCCGAGGATGTCCACCACGCGGACGTTGCCGGCCTGGAACAGTTGTTCGCTGTTGGCGAGCGCCTGACCGACCAGTTTGTGGTAGGTGGTGCCCTGCATGATCTGGGTGACCAGCGACTGGCTCGCATCACCGAACTTAGCGTGAGCGTTGTTCAGTGCGGCCTGGCTGATGCCGGCAGTTGCAGACACGTCGTTCACAGCTGCCGCCTGAGCGGTGATCGCGGCAACCAGCGCGGCGATCGCCGTGTTCAACTGATCCTTCAGCAGGATCTCGGCAAAGGCGCGCGATGCGACTTCGATGCCCTGCGCGGTTGGGCGCTCCAGCCAGGTCATCTGCGATGGCTCGTAGCGGATTGGGCCGAAGCCACCGGCCACTTTCACCGAGGAGTTCTTGAGTTCGGTCAGGTCGGTGATCGGCGCGGTGCCGTTGGTGGCGTAGCGATCGACGCGACGCTGAGCGGCGGCCAGGGTTTGGAAGAACGATTCCTGGAGGAAGTCGCCAGTGAAACCGTCAGGCGACAGCAGGATGGCGCCTCGGCTGGCAGCGTTGAACGCAACTAGCATCTGATCCAGCGTCTCGATGGTCGCCGGCATTACGTATTCGTTGAAGACCTGCATTTGAGACAGGGACATGAGTGATTTTCCTTATTTCTGAGGGAGGTCTGGGAACCGGCTCGCGATTGCGGCCTGTCGTTCCTCTTTGGTGCCGCCGATGTTTCCTTTTGCGGCCCCGCCGCCTTTCCCAGCACCGCCGGCCCCGCCGCCCGATGCCTTGCTGCCAGCGATCAGCGGGCCAAAGGCCGGATCGTTGGTGAATTCTGCTTTCAGCTCGTCCAGCGTTGCCGCCGAGAGTTTGCCGGCCGCGTCCAGCACGACGACGGTTGGTTTGCCGTCGCGCTGCTCAACGCTGAGCCGGCGTTCGATGTGGGGAAGCAATGCCTTTGCGCTGCCAGGGATGGCCAAAGTGGTCGCGATCTCGGTAGCCGTGCGGCCCACAGTCAGATCCCGGATCTGGCCTTGCAGGGTGGCGTTCGTGCTTTCGAGTTGGCCAGTCAGCTCAGCTTCGCGGCGGGCGTACTTCTCGGACCAGGACTTTTCGAGCTCTTCGACGTTGCCGGACTTGCGCAGCGCCTCTTCGCGATCCAGGCGGGCCTGGTCCTCGGCGGCTTTGCGCTTCTCGGCCTCTGCCTTCTTCTCGTCCAGGAGCTCTTGGACTTTGGATTTCAGGCCGGAAACATCTTCCGGCTGTGGCAACCCTTCGATGCCGAGGACGAACTTGCCGTCCTTCTCGACGTACAGAGCCTGGATGGATTCGTCTACGCCTTCGAGGCTGTCCAGTTGGAATTTCAAGGTCATTGCTGTCTCCCAGAGACGTAGTGCAGGCCCTGCCTGCGGGCAAAAAAAAACCCCGTCAGGGACGAGGCTTGCGTGAATAAATAGCGATGAGAGCTTCGGGTCTGTTGCTTGGAATTACTCTTCGGCGGCTTCTTTGCGAAGCTCATGTAAGAAGTCGGCGTTCAATTCAGCTCTGAATTCTGCCGTAGCTGTCCCCACCACAAGCAGCAATCCGTCAAAATTTTTGCTACCGAGCTCATGCTCAATCTCCAAAGCAACGGACAGGAAAAAGGATGCATCGATCGAAAGTCGCTTTGTCTCGCCATACTCATAACGACCAATGATTTTGTCGTATCCGAATATTGGCGAACGATTGAGTAAGATTTGTCTCTTGAATTGCGGCGATCGAATAAAAATCCCTTTCACTACTGCAGGCTTTTCACCTGTGGACACAAGGTCGATCGTGAAGTTGTCGCGAGTGTAATACTGGCTGATTTCGATCTTTGCTGTGTTTTCTCTACGCTGGCGGTCGGCCAAGTAAAGAGCAACCCCAGCAGCTGAAACCGAGCCAATGCCGGATATCCAGTCAGCAAGACTCCCCATGTCGGGTACAAATTTTACGGTTGACGTAGGATTCAAATTAATGCCAGCGATCAGCCCTAACAAACCGCAAACAACGCACGCAAACAACGCACCGATCCCAAACATCCATTTCATGCGTACGAGAGTCCAAAGTGATGGCAATTCACCACTCTAAAGTCCGGCGCGCTCGAAAGCCAGCGGCTCCAGATCCTTCAGTTGCTGGAGGGTCAGCGTCTTGCCGTTGTCGTCGATGAACTTATCGAGGGTCAGCTCACCTTTGCTGAAAAGCGCATACCGGTTCGGCCCGAGAATGTCGCGCTGAAAGGCCGCCGGCTGACGAGCCAACCATTCCTGATAGCTCGTCTTGCTCGACACCAGCGTCACCCCGTCAGGGCCGATTGAGGGCCGCGTCGAGCCTTTGATCTCGCGTGCAAACTCGTCCTTCAGCACCGGAATCAGCGTGGTGCGACAGCCCCAGTGGTACGGAGGCTTCGGCCCATCCAACGGGATCACCGTCTGGTCGACGCTCATGCAGAACAGCGTGGTCTTCGAATCCAGGGTTGCCACCCTGCGCATTCCCGCGAGAATGTCGTCGTTCGCCTTCAGCGTCTCAACTCGCGCCGTGCTGGCGATGTGGTTGGTCATGGTGCGAACCAATGCGCCTGCCTGGTCCTGCTGCAACTGGTGAATGCTGGTCAGTCGTCGGCTGATTTGCTGGCTGGTTTCGCCCAAGCTCGAACCGATCTGAATCTCGCCGATGATCTCGGCAGTTTTCTTGGTCCCGAACTGGTCGAGCGCACCACTGATGCTGATGCGCTGAACGCCCTTGCGTGCTTCGAGCTGCAGCGGATTGGCCAAGGCTGCGGCGGAGATCATCTCGGCCGATGGAACATTGAGCTGAACCACCGCACGGACAACCTTGCCCAGCATCGTCGCGTTGAACTGCGCTTCGTAGGCAGCGAACTCGCCTAGATCCAGCTGAGCACGCCCTTTGAGGTCGTCGTAAATGCCCCGCAAGTCTCCCTGGAGCGTTTCTATCTGTGAGTTGTACCGACGCGTGCCGTAGGCACTCAATCCTTCAGAGACTCGAGCCTTGGCGGTCTTGATGGCTTTGCTGATGAATGAAGCCACACGCTTCAGGTTTCCGCCGGCGTACCGCTGGACGTAAATCTGGTGGCGCGTGGCAGCGTCCTCAAGAAAGCCCTCATTACTCATCGTTTCCGCCTACTGGTGGCGCACTGGCCAGCTCTTCGTCGATCTTCTCGTCGGTGCGATCGGCCTCAAGCACACCGCCCTGACGCAGGTTTACCCGAACATCCGACTTAGCAATGAAGCCCTGCTGCCACAGCTGCACTTGGGCAACGATGTCTTGCGCGGTCATCGCCTCATCGAAGAACGACTGATTGAGCCAGAACACCGTGCCCTTCTCGTCCGGCGCATCCATCATGAAGCGCTCGGCGTCGAGGATGGCTCGCTTCAGTGCCTCGGATACGTTGCCGGCGATGGTGCCCAGCACGCTGTTGTCCGAGCTGTACCGGATCCGCACTGCCTCTGCCGTCTCGGCGCCGCTGCCCTTCTGGACGACGCGGGCGCCGATCATCAGCATCTGCTCCTCTTTGTCCTTCATCAGCTCACGGGCAAGCTGTGTCTCAGTGGCCTGCAGCATGACTGCCGAGCCCGACTTGCCGAGGTTGTGCCCGCGCCGCGAGCCGATGTGCATGCCGTTCGGGTTAAGCTTTGCGAATTCATCAGAATCGATGCTGGTGGTGATGAACAGTGTCGGCTGGCTGCTGATGAAGCCGCTTTCCTCTACCGTGGCGCTGTTGCCATAGTGCAGAATGTTGACGTCGGCCAGGTCTTCCAGCGGAGACTTGTCGATACTGGCGTCGTTGTTCTGGGCGCCGTAGAAACTGAACGGGATGTGATCAAAGGGCTGGCCGGCCTTATCGGTAGGCTGCGTCTCCTCGACGCTTTCCTCACCCTCCTTGTAGACGCGCTGAATGTATCGCCCATCGACCAAGAGCAAGACCCGGTTCTGCTTGTATGTCTCGCGGGACAGGTCGGTAGCGTTGAACTCAGACACGCATTCCCGCAAGTTCACGTACACCAGACGCTTCACGCCATCGATCACCTGCTCGTCCCAGTCGATGATCGACAGGGCGTCATAGTGGTGGATCAGAGCCCGCTTGGTGGCCAGATCCGCCATCGAACTGACACCGCTCTCAGTGGCGACAGTCGGGAAGTCGACCAAAAAGCCGCCTCGCCCAGTGTCCAGGCATTCACCAACCGACTCCTTCGATAGCTGCTCAAGGCTGGTACCGTCGCCGCTGGCGTTCTCCTTCAGGTACTCCACCGCAGTCGGCAGTGACAGCTCCGCCGTCTTGCGAAACACCGCCCCCATCAGGCCGGTGCGGGTGCGACCGGTGATGTTGAGGAACATCGCCCGCTTCTTGTACTGCTTGTACCGCGCCAGGTTCTCCGGAGATTTGTTTTCCGGATCTGGCATCGGCAGATATTCGTCGTGCTTGCGCACCTCGCGCGCGCCGGCTACGCAGCGTTTCACCAACTGCCAGCCAGGCAGGGCTTGTGCGTACTCTGCCCGGGGAGTGCTGAAATTCGCCATGGATGGCCTCAGAAGCTGAATGTGACAGGAATGTGCGTGACCGGCCGGATGATCGGGTAGTCGTGGTGGATGAAGTAACCGCCAGCGTCGTTCGCGTGGTCGACGCCGGATTTCTTGTCTGGCTCGCCATTGGGCGCCCACACCTGCTGCTCAAGGCCATCTGCATAAGTTGGGCAGCGCAGCGGGTTGACCAGGTACCGGCGCTCTCCATTGGCGTTGCAGAACATCGCATTCATGGCGTTGATGCGGTCTTTCACCGGCGGGTTTGCATCCGGCGCGATGACGCTGAATCCCGCTTGGCGCAGGATGGCAATGTCTGTCTCGCTGGCATTCACCGACTTGCGAGATCCACCCGAGGCATCCGGATAGATCCGAATCTCGCAGGTTTTCTCATAGTCCTTACCGTTGTAGCGCCAGTAGCGCTCCTTGATGCGCCGGATCATGTCCGGGGTATCGAAGCCATCGATCAGCTCGTCGACTGCCCGAGGCTTCCCGTCTGCGCGCTTGACGTGCGTGATCGCCGCCATCTTGCCGACGTTGAAGTCCATACCGATGAACAGCGGTTCGCCGGGTTCCACCGCGTCGAAGCAGCCATTCAGCTTCCGGTCATACGCGTGGTAGATCGAACCGGCATTCAAGTTGACGAACTGCCCGTTGAGGTAGGCCAGGATCAGCTGCGGCGGGTAAGACTCCATCAGGGATGGGATGTAATCGGGCGGCAGGTTCAACTCGTTGTCGAACGTGCTGGCTTGCACCAGGCCGTACATGCCTTGGAGCGAAGGCTTCTCGCGCAGCTGCTTCACGAACTGCTGGTAGACGAACTTGAAGCCTTCCGGCGTCGTGGTCACGTCTACGCCGTTTTTGAGCCCCGGCTCGTTGTAGCGCATCCGGGCGATGATCTTGCGCCATGCATGCTCAGCCTTCAGTGCGGGCAAGACGTCCAGCTCATCCACCAGCGCATGGCCAATCTTGAAACCAACAATCGTCTGCGGCTTCTCCATCGAACGGCAGATAGTCGTGCTGCGGTACTGGCCACCGCTGTAGAACTCGACCTCCTTGTCGCTCTCCTTCGTCTTGACCTTCAGGCCCCAGTCGAAAGCCACCTCTTCAATCGTCGGGAAGAAGATGTCGCGGATCTGCGGATAGGTCGGAGCGAAGTACCCCGAGTTGATCCGAGGCCATTCCCATACGTGTTTGCAGATGCCTGCGCAGCCTACCCACGTTTTCCCAGAACCAAACCCAGCGACAAAGCCGCGAAACTTGTTCTCCATCTGGAGGAATTTTGCCTGCGGGACGTTAAGCGTCGGCATCAGGCTTCCTCGCGTCCACCACGTCTACCTGCACTCGGGTGGGCGGGAGATTGTCGTGAGGGTTTTCGTTTTTGGTTTGGCGATTCACATAGACATCGCCGACTTCCTTCGCGGCCTGCTCCAATAACTGGGCAGTCAGCGCCATGTTCTTCATGTTCTCGGCCTTCTCGGCCATGCGTCCCAGGGTGCGAAGTCGATACGCTCGGTTGGCGATCGGGATCTCTGCTGTCTCTTCGCGGAACCTCTTTCGGGTGTCGTTGAACAGCGTCTGCCACTTCACGTGCAGGTTGCGTCCAACGTACTTGGTTGGGTCGTATGCCTCGCACTGCTGGCGGGTAACTTCGAGCCCGAATCTTTCTTTGACGGACGCCACCACTTGCGATGGCGTGTCAAAGCAGGCGAGAGCCTGTACAACAAAGGCTTTCACCTCGTCTCTGAGTGCGGCCATAAGTGGGCATCCGTCAAAGTACTGTCAAAGTCAGGCCGACTTGAGCAGACAGGTTCCGCAGGCCCTCGAAATGTTCATTTTCCCCACCTCAGCAGGATTGTTTGCAGCGTCCACCAGTTCTTGAACCGCCGGGCTCGCGCCATAGCGACGTACAACACCGACGAACTCTTCAACGTCGTGACCGCGCATCTCAAGCTTCGGCAACCCTTCCTGGGTGAACTTCGGCGCACCGTGCTGATCCTTCGCCTGGGCGATGTGATACAGCTCATGTTCGACCAGGGCGCAGAAGTCAGCGTCGGAACAGTCAGCGCAGTAGTCGGCAGCCAGGGTGATGATGTAGGCCGGCACGTCGCCGAACCAATCCAGCATCTGCTGCTCCATACGAGCCTTCTGCCAACCGCCGGCGCGGAACGCGACTTGCTCGGCCTGTCCTACCACCGTCCGCCCCTTCCTCGTGAAAGCCGCAGACGCCCACATCACACGAATGTCCGCATCGATCAGATGGGCGTGCTCTTCGTTATGGATGCTTCCGGTGTCGGCAAGGATCTCGGCTTGGAGCCATTCCCACACTTCGGGAGCCGGGATCAGGCGGATGCCGAAGCTGGACAGGTCCGAAAGCTCAAGCAGTGACGCTGGCGGATATGGCCTATTCACGGATCACCTTGATCTTGAAATTACTGCTTGTTCCCGGTATTGATTGAAAAACTCTCAATCGGAAAGAATCAGTAATGGCTGACACAAATATTGATCTATTCGACCAGATAACTGGTTTGATTTTCTCAAAGCTGTACCAAAAATTCCCAGTCGCGATCGATATCAGCTCCATGGATTTCATAGAGTCTTTCCCTGACCACATTGATCGCCCGGGTGAGTTCTTTGCAGACACAGTGGAGTGGCTGATTGAGTCTGGTTACGTCGTGGCTCGCACCAAGTCTTCCTATGCATACACTTTTGAAGACTGCACGCTTACTGCCAAAACTCTAGAAGTACTCAAGGCAATCCCAAAGAGCGTTGGAGGTGAAAGCCTTGGCGGTCAGATAGCAAGTGCAGCTAAGGATGGTGCTACGGCAAAACTAAAGGAATTGGTCGGTGAGGCACTTAGCAAAGGTTACGGACTGGCCCTAAGTACAGCCATGAATTGGTCGAACTGAACCGCAATAAATAGATCACTTGCCTACCTAGACTGTTTCAGGTCGCGACACAATTTGCTGATTCGCGAAACGTGTCGCGACTTACTGGCTCACTCGGTCAACTGCCTCGAGCGCCTTGTCCGCTGCCTGCGTGGCAGTGGTTGCAGCCTTCGATGCCTTCTCGGCGGCCGTTCCAGTCTTTCGGGTCAATTCGTCCAGCCGCTGGTCCCGCTCATTCATGGCGGTTGCGTAAGCGCTGCGGATCTCCTCGACCTCCATCGCCTGCTTCTCGGCAAGCGACCAGTAGCAGGCCTGATACCCCAACACCGAACCGCCGGCGACCAGCACAATGGCGATCGCCCACACCTCTGCCCGACGCCACCAGCGGCGAGCAATAAATTCCATTGCGCATCTGTCCATCACGCGACTCCTCCGAGCTTGTTCCGCAGGCGGGTGATCTCGTCGCTCTGCAGGGTTACTCGCTCCGTGAGCTGGGCGACCTGACTGGTCAGCGCTTCAATCTTCCCTTCCATGCGGCCAACTGAGGCGGCCAGGTCGTTGCGCTCTTTCGCGAACTGGTCGGCACGGGCCTCCGCTTCCTTCCGGGCGGATCGCTCCGAGTCGAGCAGCTCATTGAGGCGGCGGACGGTACCGATATCGGCGTTGTCCATTGCCCGCTCAGCGGCGTCCTTCGAGAGGAATCTGCGCAACCACAGCAGCCCGCCAAGGATCACCGTGGCACTACCGCCCAGCCAGGTAGCTGTGCCTGGGCCGAGGTCAGTAGGATCCATCGCCACTCCGAAATAAAAATGGCCTGCGTGGCCTGGGCATTGCCCAAAAACGAAAAGCCCCTGCGAGTGCAGAGGCCCTGAATAGGTGCGCGCGTCTTTCCGCGCTGTCCGCCAAAGGCCTTCTCAACGTCGACGCCCCATTGCATCGATCTCGCTGATCCAGTCTCGCGCCACCCTGAAGCAAATGGTGAGGTCAGGGTGCACGGGCTGCCGGTGTTGATTCCGTACGCCGCACTATCCGGCTATCGACGTCCAGGTCTTCCCGAGGGCTGTCCTGGCTACAGGTAAATTCGGGGCAATAAAAAACCCGGCGCGGTGGCCGGGCTTCCTCCTTCAAGCTTATCTCAAGTGATTAGTTAGACAGCGCTCTTCCGCTTGTCGTCCTCATGAAGGAGGGTGTTGGTCGTGCCAACGCAAATCGCCTTCGGCATATCGCTCGAAGGATAGGGAAAAAGATTTCCTGTGGAGCTAATCGTTGGCCGGTAAAGATTGCCATGGGCAATACGATCCGCCAGGCCTTTTTCTGTGCAATAGGCAACGAGCGATACCCCGTATTTGACGCGCCAAAGCTCCTTATGCCCACCCAATTTTGAAACATCCTCTTTGATCGAGGATGCGGAAACTAGTTCTAGCGTGTAAGTAGACATTCAATTCTCCCTGAAAAAAGAGAGATTAGTATGCCAGCAAGAAACAAAAAACCCGGCGCTATGGCCGGGTTTCGTTTGTCACTCCTCGATACGCGCAGAAATGACAGGATGGGTGAATAATGCGACATAGCGACATGACATTGCAAGCCCTTTTGAGGGGCTATTTCATGCCGCCTCGCTTTCGAGCACTCCCACTGCTTCAAGCATGTGCTGCGCCTCGACCAGAGCCTCGTTCACAAGCGACTCCAAACCCTCCTTGATGGCCTTGTTCCAGCGCTGGTAGGTGCGCTCTGTGAGGCCCTGAGAGTCCCAGTTCGTCATGTCGTAGTTCGAGTCGGCCAGGACGATCATCTCTCCGGGCTTGTCCTCTGCTACTGCGCGCGCATGCTTGTTGGCCCGGGCAACGTCAGCATCAGCCGCCGCGTTGCGCCAATCCCACTGGCCCTTTTCCTTGTTCTCCCGGTGCTTCGGCGCCTTGATCTGGGTTACCGCCCGCTGAATGCCCTTCACCTGCTGCGGCACCGCCCATACCAAGACAGCCTGCTGCGTGAAGAGCTGCGGCGCCGGGGTCTTCACCACGGCGACCAGCCGGCCGATGGAGTCGATCTTACGGCCACGGTGCGTGCTGTACTTCGCCACCAAGGCGTTCCAGTGCCTCGGGGAAAGCTGGGCGTGCAAGAGCTTGTGCACGATGCAGTCAGCCAACAGCGCGGCATCCTTCCCGGATATCTCGCCCTTGAGCTTGCTGGCTTGCACCCGGGGCTCGACGTTGCATCCGCCGGAACTGTTGATCGTCTCGGCAGCCAAGGCCCGGACTACTGCGGAAATCACGTTGTGGTAGTTCATGCTGCAGCCCTCTTCAGTTCTCGGGTCTTGGCCCGGTACTCAGCCTTGATGGTTTTGATTTCTTCCACGGTGTACTTGCGGGGCTCATGAGGCCCTTCGAGCCAAGCCACGGTTTCGGCGCCGATGCGCAGCACTAGCCGGATGCGGTACTCGACCGCGTTGCCGGACAGGTTGCGGTTGCACTTCACGCACTGGCGATGGATGTTCAGCGGCTCGAAACGCAGCTCCGGACATGCGCCGACGGAACGGTAGTGGCCGGCGTCCCAGCGGCTGCCGGTCATTAGGTCGCTGTCATTCGGCATCGAGTCGCAGCTGATGCACGGCAGATGCGCGTCACGCAGGCGGACGTACTCGTTCACCGCAGCCTGGGCTTCGCGTAGGTGATCCGCCCTGCTCTTCAGCTTCTCCTTGCGAGCTTTGATCTCGCGGCGCTCAATGCTGGCCAGCGACTTGCGTTTCTTCTCCTGCTTGTGCCGCGCGATGACAACGGCGCAGTCCGGCGAGCACCAGGACTGAAAACTCACGCGCGGGACGAAAGAGGCCCTGCAGGTTTTGACCGCGCACTTTTTCGGGCGAGGTTGCTTCCGTTCAATCGTCATGCGGCCTCCTGGCTCAGCAGATCATCGAAGTACACGCCCTGCGGTGCAAAGCGCGCAACGATGCGGTCGGTGTAGGCCACGCCCTGGGCTCGATTGAACAAGCTCGTCACCGGGAAACCGTCCGGGCCGAACAGATGGCAGC
Organism: Pseudomonas sp. B15(2017); assembly: GCF_002113215.1. Lineage (NCBI taxonomy): Bacteria > Pseudomonadati > Pseudomonadota > Gammaproteobacteria > Pseudomonadales > Pseudomonadaceae > Pseudomonas > Pseudomonas sp. B15(2017). The sequence continues at coordinate 72,197 of NZ_NEJZ01000017.1, read as the reverse complement.
CGCCCATCATGGCCAGCTTCGTCTCGTACGGCAGGTGACGCATAACCCGGTACCACTCAGCCTGAAAACCGGCATCCTCGTTCAGAAGGATCTGCACACCGATGTGCAGCTTGCAGTACCGGCGGGCGTCGGCCTCATCGCCGATCTGGGTCATCTGGGCGATGCGTTTGTACATCGCGAACCACAGCCGGTTCTGGTCGAGCGTGCGGTCCTTGCCCGGGCGCAGGGACACCACGACGAACTTCTTGTCGCGGAACATTGCGCTGAGCTTGGTGATCGCCTCAGAGAGCTTGGCTTGGCAGTTGACGCTGATCTTGTCAGTCATTGAACACCTCCACCCCTCTCAGTAAGTGGCGGTCATGCCAGACGAGACCGTGCGCCTTGCAGCAGATCGCACGGCGACGCACTTCACGATCCCCTTTGTTGCGGAAAACCTCCCAAGTCACATACCACGACTCAAGCGTCGAAAGAGCAACTTGGGTAACCCACAACCGCTTTTGTCCAATCATGGCTTCACCGCCTCGGCCATGGCTGCACCGAGCTGGACGTCGAACTCGGCGTCGAATTGGTCGGCGAGCACGCCACCTTGCCTCAGGGTTGCCGCTCGCATACGGCGATATCGCTCCGCATCCTCGCGCAGCGTCTCGTTCGCGGCCTTGAGCCGGTCGCACTCGGCCATCAGGTCAGCGCAATCGCCGCGCAGCGAGCGAATAGCCCCCATGCCCGGGGATTCACGCAACAGCTCGTTCTCGGCAATGATGGCCAGCACAACCTCAGGAGGGAGAGCGTCTTGCAGTGCATCATCAGCTGCATGGAACCGCTCCTGATTTTCAAGGCTACAGCTGTCATCCAGATAGGCTTCGTTCGCTGAAATCAAAGCAGCGCACAGCCGCTTCAGTCCGGTGTAATCGGTCATGTCAGAAACCCTCCTTGCCGCGCTGAGATTCCCATTCGAACGGAACGACGATCACCCCGCCCTCTCGCAGGCGATCAGCGCAGCGTTCGCCGATTGCACTGGCCAAGGCCTTCGCGTCGAGGTTGGACACGATGACGGTGGGGCGAAGCTCTTCGTACCGGCCGTTGATGATCGAGAACAAGGTCGTCAGCTCGAAGTCGCTGGGCTTCTCCTTGCTCACGCCGATCTCGTCCAGGACCAGCAGCGAGGGGCTGATGAGGCTCGACAGGATCTGGCTCTCACTCTGGTCACTGGTGTGGTCGTAAGTCGCGCGGATGGCCTGCAGCACCGATCCGATGGTGCGATACACGGCCGTGGCGCTGGAGGTGGCCATGATCTCGTTGGCGATCGCGACCGACAGATGCGTCTTGCCGGTGCCAGGCTTGCCCAGCAGCAACAGGCAGCGGCCGACGGCGGAGATCTGCTTGAACTCAACGGCGTATCGCATGCAGGTATTCAGTGCCTTCTGCTGCTCGGCGGTCTTGGCGATGTAACCGGTGAAGGTCTTGCCAGCGAAACGCTTTGGGATCAGCGCGGCTCCCAGCTTCTCGGCCATGTGGAAGCGGGCCAATGCCGCTTCCTGCGCCAACTGGCGCTCGGCATCCTCCTCACTGCGGATGCGGCTGCACTCGGGGCAACCGCTCTTGAGTTCACGGCCCAGCACGGCATAGACCTTCTGATCGTAGGAACCGTGGGTTTCGCACTCGGCCGGCTGGATGCGAGTACCTGGCGGCAGTTCGGGGGTGGCTTGAACCTGTTCAGAATGCATAGGTGCCATCCTCCCGCTCAGTCAGTCCGGCCTTGTAATCACGATCAGCGAAGCCGGTGTGGCGCGATTGCGGGAACGGGTGCACGTTCGTTGGCACATCGGGGATCTCATCCTGCCAACGCTTGCCATTGAGCCATGTCGCAGGGTGCGGGATGAACTGGCCGCGCTCCTTGGCCCAGTCAGGCGTCAGCACCTGCTTGGCCAAAGCGGCGACCATCAGGTCGTACAGCGCCTGATCCACCTTGAGTTTCGCCCACGCCTTCTCGGCCTTGTCCTTTCCAACCTTGCGCGGGTAGAGCTTCCAGAACGAAGCGAACAGGCCCTCGGTCGCCACCGGAGCCTGCGACGGAGTGAGGGAATCAGGAATCAGGAATCCGGAATCAAGAGAGAGGGAATCAGCAGGGAAAGAACTGTGCTTGTCTGGTGCTTGCACCGGGCTTGCACCATGCTCACCCTCAGAGCCCTCTAATCCGGGCATTTCAGGGATGACACTTTTGGCTTCCTTGACGTGTGGGTTCTGGTGTTTCGACCAGTTCACGATCTGGATGGCCTTGAATGATCCAACGGTGTACCGCGTGATGAACCCCAAATGATCCAGGTCGGCGAGCATCTTTTCGATGTCGACATTGTCCGCCGGGAACAGGGCCATTTTCAGACGGCGCGGGCGATCTTCCAGGCGCCCTTCCCGATCAGCTTCGGTCCACATGCCGATGAACAGGAGGCGCGTTGCGAAATCTACTTCAGCCAGGTGTTCGTTCGAGAAGAACCCCGGTTTGATATTTCTGGATCTGGCCATCATGCGGCCCCCTTGAGTGCTTTGTCGTGGGTGAACAACCCGTTCCAGTTCTTCTTCATGGGCAGCTCGCCGGCCAGGTACAGGTCGTAGAGGCGCACGGCACCCTTCTTCAGCAGGACTGGCGTGAAAGAAACGAACGGCTCGCGGCCGTGGGGAGTGACTTCGTGCTGATGCTCGGTCATGTACTTGTCACGGGCGTAGGACGCCACACGGAAGCGCAGGCCGGATTTGCTTTCGTTGTAGAGCCAGCTCCGGCCCTCGAGGAATTTCCCCACCTGCATGACGTTGACCCCATTGAGGCCCTTGCAGAACTGGGTGTGGGTCATCCCCTCCTTGAACAGGTTCTCCATGGAGTGGATCTTCGACGCCTGGGCCTCGACCTGAATCGTCAGTTGCAGGCGCTGCTGCTCAGCTTCGAATGCGAGCTGGATAAGATCCATACGGGACAGTTCGCGAGGCTGCGACAGAGCATTGATCTTCAATACGACCGAGCGTCGAACTGCTTTCGATTCGCGCATCGATATTAAGAGGCACTGATCCTTGGTCAGCATCAATGCCTCAGAGGCTGGTCCTCGCTGATTCCTTACTACGAAAGTTTCGTAGTATTCGCCGTCCAGTTCGTCGCGGCACCGCGCGGTGAAATCGTTGCGACGAACCTCGCTTTCGCCAAACTCCTTGCGCGCGGCGTTGACCAGGTCGAGCAAGTCGAAGCTGCTCATTTTTTCACGCGACACGTTTTCACCGTTGCCAAATTGTGTCGCGACACTGGCCGGGGTATTGATCGTTTGGTTTGATTGGTGCATGATTTGCTCCACAACGCGTTTTAAGAGAGCCGGGCTGCAATCCCGGCTTTTTTTCGTCCCGAATTTGGCAGAGGCCCTCTGGATTACCCCGAAGAGTCCCTGCCAGAGGCCCTCATTGGGGTCACCAGCTGAAGGACTGGCGCCTTCTTCCTACCCACCTCGGAAAGCGCCCCACTCGCGATGGCGGTTCCCGTCATTTCGTTGATCGCACGGCTGAAGCTCCAGCCGTTTACGCGCATCAGTTCCTCCACTCGCTGTCGAGTCCGCGGTGGCAGCCTTTCAAGCTCTACGGTCATTTGGCCCTCCAAAGGGGCTTCAGCCCGCGATATCTTCTTGTTTGTCCTGCATCAGTTCCTCGATCACGCCATTGGCTACAGCCCACTCGATGATTTCGTAGAGATATGTGGCGTGCTGCATACGGGTTTTGGTCGCGGCTTTACGCAGAATCCGATCAAGCACCGGCTCAAATCGAACCTTCACCGGGATGGCGCGCTTTTGATTGGGGTCCATGTACATGCTTCGATGCTCCTGGCTTCAGAAATGGAAAAACGTCTATCGAACCGGCGGTATGACTACGCAGCAGCGTCTTGCTGGCTGGCTTTCAAGGCGCCCTTGGTGATTCGCTCGATCTGGTACTGGCGCAACTCGGGCACCATCTCCCACTGACGGACTGCCTCATAGGTAACGCTGAGGGCCTTTGCCAGGGCGGAGATGGAGCCGAAATGCTTGATTGCTTGCGACTTGGTCATACCGACCTCCTTTGCTCTTCCTCATATTCAAGCATGCTTGTGTATTCAAAACAAGCATGCTTGACAAGCACTCTTGTAGATTGCAGCCATGAAAACGACTGAACGAATCACAAAACTTGTTCTTGCCCGAAAGCCGGACATTGGCGTGCGGAGCGTGAAGCGAGACATCGCGACCACCTGCGGCATCAGTTATGAGGCTGTGCGGCAGTGGTTCGCCGGCGATACCGAAAACATCAAGAACGAGAACCTGATCGCACTTGCCGACGGCTACGACACGACGGTCGACTGGCTTTTGTCAGGAAAAGGCGAGCCGCCTCGGCGCAAGAGCGGCGCCCAGGCTTCAGAAGTTGCCGAGGCAAAATCATCCGCTGACCTGGTCAGCGCGATGCTGGCCAAGCATGGGAAAAACCTAAGCGAAGAAGCTCGGACGAAAATTGCTGATGCGGTGAAAGATGCAGCCCAGCACGTAGTGCTCGGGGATGCGGATGAGGTCGACTATTACCGGCCGGGCGCTGTCGGTGATGAAGTGTGGATCGCGCACTATGACGTCCGTGCAGCAATGGGTGGAGGTCAGATCCCCCATGACTACCCAGAGATGCTGCAGGATGTCCGAGTAAGCCCCCAGCATCTTCGAGAGATGGGTGTCGAGTTCAAAGAGCATTTTCACTTGAAGATGGTGACCGGATGGGGCCAGTCGATGGCGCCGACAATCAAGCATCGCGACCCGCTCCTGGTCGACATCAGCATCCGGGAATTCGTGGGGGATGGGATCTACATGTTTTCGTGGGAAGGTCATCTCTACATCAAGAGGCTTCAGTGGGTTGGTGACGATCAGATCAAGATGATTTCCGACAATGATCGCCATCCGCCACAAACGATTAGGTCGGATGATACATTCATCCAAGCGCGTGTGCTGTTAGTCTGGAATGCAAACCTTGTCTGAGCACAACCTAGATAGCGGTAGACAAGAACTTAAACTATATAAATAACTGCCAAACAGCCAACACTAGGTGAAGAGAAAGTCATGCACAGGACTGCAACGTTTTATGATTTGAAAATATCAGCTTTAGGAACATCTAGAGCAGCAGGTAACCTGGCTCTTTTCGATGCACAACCTAAGTCTCTTCGAGATCTATACGAGGATATCCGCACGCTATTTTCGAATGGAGATAAAATAGTAAAAAAAGGACGAACTGATACGTCCGCAAAGCTTTATTTGTCAGATATGCAACTAAAGGGTGACAGACTCGTACTACTTGTTAACAGAAGTGACCCGAACGCTCCTGATGCCGTGTCGACCGATCCCGAGTCAAAAAGTCGAGTAGTCCACCAAAAACCGCCAGGGCACGGCGGGGACTATTCTGCTCATGTCATTCTCGATTTCAATCCGGTAAAAGGAGATAATTACTATCTATGCGTTATTGAGACGGTGTATGGTTCCGGACTACACGCCAGTAGCATAAGTGATTATATCAGGTTTCTGTTTCGTGCTTGCAAGAAGCAGTTTCCAAGCAAGTATATGATTCCCAACGTCAACGGCGCTAAAAATGCCAAAGGCGAGCCGATGATGGTTCATCTTCTTCACCAAATTGAGTTCCAAGGTCACCCGTCAGCCGAGTTTGAAAATGATCTAAACGGTGGAACCTTATCTTCAATCCAGTTACTCAGTTTTTCGGAAGAGGGAGCAACATGGGACGATACTGGAGCAGTCAAGGAAAGACTGCGCACCATTGAGCTCCGCCCAGAACCAGGATTAATGGCTTCTGTTGCGTCATCCGTGAGGCAGATACGCAACAAAATCACCAAGAATCAAGTCGAATACAAACAGATGCGGTTGCGTTTCAAAAACGGAGATGGTGAGCCTCGTGAAGCTACTATTTCGGCAGACTCAGGAAAATTAATAGACAACGAAAAATATATAAAACGCCACATTATTTCGGCCCCTCTTGTAAATACCAATAGCTTTGAAGTGGCGAATAACTTTATAATCAAGGAAGTTCTAGCACTCATGGAGTGAATAATGTTAATAGGCCAGCTCCTTAAACCTTTTGGATATCTAGCCATCCAGCACCCATATAAGTGGGTTGTTGACTGGCTTTATCCATGCATATTGGCTTCAATTAGCATCGCACTGATCGCCCTACTCTCCAACACTTCTAAATTGGTAGAGCCCAACGGGATGATTGCGATGCTGCTTTCTTTCGTTCAATCACTTCCTGGCTTTTATATTGCCGCCCTCGCTGCGATAGCTACTTTTGGCCGTCTAGATATAGATGATATTCTACCCGAACCAACTCCTAAAGTTGTCATAAAACTAAGAGGGAGAGAGAACACTATAGATCTAACAAGGCGGCGTTTTTTAGCGATGTTATTCGCATTTCTGACAGGGGAAAGCATCACCATTGTAATTTTTTGCATCACCCTTATTTCATTTGGCTCCGAACTGAATGGATTTATTTACAACGGGACCCTAGTCGGCCACTATATATATTCTACCTCTATTTTCATGCTTCTTCTTTTTACGTATCAAATGATTTTAGCTACTTTCTGGGGGCTTTACTATTTAGGCTATAAGTTGCAAGAGTGAGATAGCTCTGCAGTATGTGAATAAGCCCGCTAAATGCGGGCTTTTCTTTTCTCGTCAGAACGGTGCCGCCTCCTCTAGCATGTCCAAAACCTCGACCTGCCCGCCATCATCTACACCCGAGTCCCACTTAAGCGTCACTGATTCATCATCGTTGAACGTCATATCTATGCATTCCGTCTCTGACAGAAGGCCCATCACCTCCTCCCACTCCCTTTCTCCATCCGTGTCCAGTCGATGGATCGTCACCCATCGCTGAATCTGCGCTACCGGGTGATTGATCATCGACGACACCCTGAGCGATAGCCGCTCCAGGCCGGTTAACACTTGGCGATCATTCTGCGACCGGCTCTTTTCTTGGCTACTCATACCCAACTCCTGACTACTGGATGCGCATACAGTATTAAAAATAAATACAAGCTTGCTTGCATTGAGAACACCAGCATGCTTTTATAAATGCAAGTCCACTTGCACTTGGACAGGGCCTCAAGAGACCCGCCGCTCTTTAACAGTCAGGAATCTTCGCGGATCGATCCCCGGAAACGGGCATAGCGCGAAACACAAACTTCGATCCCCATGCAGGCTCTGGAACCTGCCGGACTCCCCATATGGGAGGACGCCAAACCATGCAAGCCAGCCGGCGAAGAACATCGAACACGAAATGTGTGACGCCGGCCAGGTGGGGAAACCGAGGCGCCGCGCATGGGGCGGAAAGCAAGACCAACAGATTTACTGATGCCGCTTCGATGAGGCGGCATTGGAAATCATCGGAGGAACACGAAATGCCGAAATTCATCCTCGACTACATCCGGCTCTGCCGGGAATGCAGCCTTGACCGCCGCACCGTCGGCAACATGCGCTCCATCGTTATCCCGGCGCTGCAGAGTCGCGCCGCCGAGCTTCGCCAAGCAATCAGCCTCGTTCCTGGATGCTTCCCGGAGCTGGAACAAGACGCCGAGTTGCTGGAGTCAGCGGTAAGAGCAGGCCTACAGCGCTGCGCACCACAACCAGCTCAGCAAGAGCTTTTCGCAGCATGACGATTTCACTGGCTGGCCTTGGCGACAGGGCCAGACGGGAAATCAACCGGAGTACACGGAATGAGCCTTCATGAAAGACAGCGACACTACGACCGCCTGCACCACGAGAAGCGCCTTGAAGGCTTGGCAAGCGGTGAATTTCAAGGCCTTGGCAAACATAGCTGCCTGACTCTGGAGAATGGAAGCCGTGAATGCCTGAGGCTCATCCTTGACCACGGGATGTCGACAAACAGCGTCGACCTGAACAACGTCGGATACATGGCCGAGCTCGACGAATTTGCAGCAACAACCAGCGCCACGACAGCCTGTCGTTAACTGCCCGATCCTCTCTATGAGAGCGCATCGGTTTGCGATCTTCCAGACAGGGCGCCCGCTCGCGAGGGAGGTGCTGATTGAAGTTCAGCAAGATCGCAATCCGATGCGGATGAATGCCCAGGCTGATGGGCAAGTGTAAGACCTGAGGGATCGCGGGAATCGTGGCCGGTAGAGTGAGTAAGCGCCCAGATGGCCACGGCTAGTCCAAGAATAAGCGGCTGAAACCTTCGCCCCGGTGAAACTCCGGTGTCACTAAGGCCGCTAATAGTCATGCCGGGATCAGCTCCGGTCGTCTGCATTTTTGAAGACTGAGTACGGCGAGCGCCCGCCAAGATGCCAACGGCGCGCATTGGAGGATGACCATCATAAAATAGTTGGACTGATTGACCTCGCGCGGCGCGGCAAGCCTGAAGGCCAACGCCCATCTCTCATACAGGCAGCGGACAGTAGGCTGTCGATGTCACCGCGCATCGGCCGTAATTACGGCAGGCCACCCGTACGAACGTCGACAATCTGATGCTGCAACCCCGGTCTGTCGCCAGCAGCGAGACCGGGCCACTCTCCCCGACAAATCCCGAATGCACTCCCCTCCGCGCCCAACAGCAACCAGCGGAGCGGATGAGTGCATCCGAGTTTTGTTGGATCAACCAGGAGCAAGCGATGACCGATATCAAGTACACCAGCGACGGCAAAAAGGTTTTGGTCGTCGGCAAGCTCAACGCTGAGCAAACCATCGTGCAAGAGATCTTCGTCAGCGCCGGGCAAGAGATCCCGAGCGGCGAAAACTTCGTGGTGAAAAGCCTCCATGACGCGCCAGCTGAATCGTGGAAAGAAAAGAACCTGCGCGAGCTTGAGGCGCGGTACGAGCGATCGCGCAAGGAGTTGGAGTCGAGCATTGATCAGCAAGCAAGGCGCTTGACCATGATCAAGGACAAGGCGAAGCACCATGCTGATGCCTTGTTCAAATTCGTCGAAAACTCAGAATCAGACCAGCTGGATCTTCTGAAGAAGGTTTTGTCCGGGCAGATCACTCACGTTTTCATTTCTGGCTATTCGCCCGAGATTTTCGAGTGGGAAGAAGGCAGTAAGGCATATGACATAGACACCTACCACGGGCGCATGCAGGTAGACGGAATCAAGCTGCTTTCCGTTTACGGTTACTCAGATGGAAATCTTACCTATCGCCTGCACAGCTATCGCGATGGCAGCGGCGGAAGCGACCAGGTTTTCCCAGTATGCAGCTACGCGGAGGCTTTAACCCTTGCGCAGGCCGAGTGTGACAAGCAGGCCGCTTCATATCTCGCCGATAAGCGCAGTTCGTTTCATTTGTCGTCCTGGCAAAAAATCGAAGGAATCGTAATTCCTGAGGCAGCCATTCAGAAGTGCGACGCAGAGGCGGACGCCCAGCGAGTTAAGCGAATTGCCAATCTCAAAAAAGAACTCGCCGATCTTGAGGAAAAAGCGCCAGCCAAGGCAAAGCCGGCCAAATAAAACCCCACCGCTCTGGAGGCAACCATGAACGCAGCACTGAAACTCTGTCAGGCCAACTTCGACGCGCAGTTGCCGCCGGCGGTGAGCGAGTCGGACGAAGAACGGGAATGGCTGGAAGGCGCCGCTGAACAGTTGGTGTGCGGCTCTGATGTTGAATGGAAGCGCCGGTTCGGCCCGGTGCAGAAGGTGACCACGGCGCAATACGCCGAACACCTCCAGCACCACCTGAACCAGCGGCAGATCGACGGGCTGGATGATCGCGACTCGTTCGCCAACCTGGTGCTGGCCGTCGTGGTTGGCAGCCCGTCCGAGGCTATGACGCACGCCAAGCACTTGCTGGGCACTGATAGCCCTGTCACGCAACTGGAAGCGATCGCCGCCAACTTCCTCCGCCCGCACGCCGCCGATGCGGTGGCCGCTGAGATCGAGGCAGCAGAAGACGATGTGGACGGTGACCTGTGAGCCCGCACATCGCCATCGATCAGGCGCTGGAAGCCCTGGAGCATCCCGGCAACCGCGATCTGGACGACACCCTGACCGAGGGTCTGATTGTCCGCCACTTCACCGCCGGCGACATCACCGCCGAGGAATTTCACCACTACAGCGCCCGCCTGCTGAAGATCAGTCGGCAGCGCAAGGAGGCTGCATGAGTACGCCACCGGTAAAAACGCTGATCGATGAACAGCTCGACGACATGGAGCGCCGCATCGCCATCCTCGGCTTCGGCCTGCCCTTCAACGAGGTGATCGGCCGCAAGCGCGAGGATCTGGTTCAGGATCTGCCGCAGCGCCTGTCAGTGACCATGAAAGGCGGCCGCATCGCCGCGAGGGTTCGGCCATGAATCTCTTCTACTGGGCGCTTGTCGTCATCCTTGTTGCCAGTGCAGGCGCTTACAAAGTCATCACCAGTGACTCTGGTGTGTGCCAAGTACCGCAGCCAACCACCTACCGGGTGTTCCGGTGACCTCCCGGCAGCTGGCCCGCCGCATTCTGATCCGGCGCGGCTCGTTCTCCGCCATCGGGGTCTTCACCCTTCTGATGCTGCTCAGCGCCCTCGCCGACCGCATCACTCAATAAACCAAGCATTCAATCGCCGCGCTGGGCGCGGCAAGGAATCGTCATGACCGATAAAAAACACACGCCGGGACCGTGGGTCGCTCGACAGATCGGTGGACTGGGGTTCCCGGGGCAAATCGGGTGGGCTATCGATTACAACGAAGACCAGGAACAAGTCGTCGACTTCGTGTACGAGGAAGCAGACGCCAAGCTGATCGCCGCCTCTCCTGCACTACTGGCAGCCGCCAAGAAAACGGTTGATGCATGGGCAAAGTTCATTGACTCATTCAACTATGTGCCGGGCATCGGCGACAGAGCCGAGGACATGGAGTTTCGGGAAATCCTCGAGCTCCGCGCCGCAATCAGCAAAGCCACCGAATAACCCTCCCACAGCGCCCCTCTCCGGTGGCGTGGAGAACAGTCATGTCCGATAAAAACATGCAGATCTGGAACCGGGTTGAAAAAACCGATACCAGGTTCACCAAAGACGCCAAGGTCGGCGGCCAGCAAATCACCAGCCTGAACGGCACGGCCATGATCATGAAGGCCACCGAGGTGTTCGGCCCGGTAGGCATTGGCTTCGGCTGGAAGATAACCGAAGAGCGCTTCGACAAGGGCGCCGAAATGTTTGTTGGCGAAGGTGACAAGCGCGCAAGCCTAGGATTCGAGCTGAACCACACGGTAAAAATCCTGTTCTGGTACAAGATCGACGGCGAGCGCGGTGAGCTGGAGCAGTACGGCTGTACGCCCTACCTCTACAAATCGAAGTTCGGAACCACCACGGACGGCGAGGCGCCGAAGAAGTCCCTCACCGACGCAATCAAAAAGTCCCTTTCGATGCTCGGTTTCAGCGCTGACGTGTTCCTGGGTATGTTCGATGATCGCGATTACGTCCAGCAGCGCCAGGAAGAGGAAGCGATCGAGCTGGCTGTCGACAGGGATGCCGAGATCGCAAAGCAGGCGCAGGACCGGCTCGATTACATCAAGTCAGTCATCGACACCATGCAAGGCGCCAAAACTCCGCACGAACTCAAGAAGATCCACGACACCGCCGTCCGCCAGCTCACGCTGCGCAAGGACGAGAAAGGCGCCGCCCGGATTTCCCTTGAGTGGAGAAAGCTCGCTGAGCCAAAACAGGAGACTGCAGCATGACGCAACTCTACGCACTCACAGGCAAGCTCGCCGAACTTCAGGGAATGGCAGACACCGACGACGAGGGCCTGAAAGAGGCCCTGCAGCACGCGATGGACGAGATCCAAGGCGAGTTCGAGGTGAAGGCCGACAACATCGTGATGCTGCGCCGCAACATTGAAAGCGACGTGACGGCCATCGACACCGAAATTGAACGGCTGACCGAGCTCAAGCGCATCAAGTCCAACAGCGTAGCGCAGATCAGCGATTACCTGCGCCGGAACATGGAAGCCGCCAATCTCAAGTCGATCAAACGCCCGCTATTCACCATCACCTTGGCCCTGGGCAAGGAAAAAGTCATCGTCGACAACGAAGACGCGGTACCGGACGAGCTGACCGCAGTGAAAACCAGCATCGCGCCGGACAAGAATGCGATCGCCGCCAAGCTCAAGGAAATTCGTGAGCACAACGAAGCTGTGCGCAAACGCATGGCCGCCGGCGAAGACGCGGAGCATGAACTGCTACCGGAACCAGCCTGGGCGCACCTTGAGCGTGGCGAAAGCTCGATCCGGATCAAGTGAGGTCAGCATGATCAGCAACCACCTCAACCTGGTGGAGCAGCACCGGCCGGACGCTGAGGCGATCTCTGAACAGGTCGCCCAGTTCCTGGCCGCCGGCGGACAGATCGACCAATTGAAAAGTCCGCCGCGCAACCCGCTGCCACCGCCCCGCTCGAAGAAAATAGACCCTGAAACGGTCCTCAAGCGGCGCCCGAAGCCGATATCGGCCGCTGAACGAAAGGCGCTGCGCAAAATGGCGGACTCGCTATGAAATCGAAACGCAAACCCAACAACGGTTTCGCCCGGGCCGAACGCAGTTGCCGGGCGCTGCTAAGCACCAACCACGTCGCGGTGGTCAACATCGACCCAAGCGGCAGCCAGATCATGGTGAACTGGAAGAACTGTCGGCAGATCCGGAGCTTGGCGATCGCCAACGCCCTGTTCGACTTCTCCTATCACTGGACGATCTACATCGCCGCCATGTGCCGGAATGAGCTGGGCGCCGAGTACCTGAAGTCCACGGAGATCTCGCCACAGGGCATGTACAAGGTCGAACGCCTGACGGATGTGATCGAGCATTACTACCTGGAGCTGCGCAACTGCTGCAATCCGAACCACATCCTCGCGTCTGGATGGATTGCCATCCCGGCCGAGGTGTCGCTGGAAGAGGCCGAGGCCGCAAAGCTGTTCCTCGCCGCCGGCGCCTGGAATCAGGTGAAGGTCGCAGCGTGAAACGAACCATCAACCGGGCGGCCACGCGCCGCCGACAGACCTGGCTGGACTTGCCGGCCAGCGGAATTGAAGAGGTAGGCCATGGCCGAAGAACAGGAACTTGCGCCGGAAGAGCCGCGACTGACAGCGGAGGCCATCAAGCAGCGCAAGAAGCGCGAGAAGGCAGCAGCGAAGGACGCTGCATTGGGCGTCGAGAAGTTTACAGTTGAGGTCGCCGGCGTGTTCAAGCCAGACCTCAAGCGGATCATGGCCGCCCACGGCTTCAACAACCAGCAGGAGATTTACCAGAACCTGCTGCGCAACCTGATCGCCGCCGACTTCGAAACCCAGGCCCAGATGCTCAAGTGTGTCACGACACCTTTTGTCGTGTCTGAAAAGGTGTCGCGCATTATTCAGGCCGCCGGCATGAAATCGCTGGCCGACGATCCGCCAGAGCCTGATGATGAGATCGATATCCCGCAATGAAACTCACTTTCGCAGCGCATCCAGCGGTCGAACATCTGGGATTTCAGCCCTCTCGGCGGTTTGGATATCCATCACAGATCAGTCTCTGAGCGACAACAGTTGCACAGGTCGGATGTAGATAGACCGCAGCAAGCTTACCTTGCGCATCATGACCATGATATTCGACACCTGCTCCTGAAATGTATTTCCCGCATTCAAAGCAATCGGTTTCGCTTGCGACTGCCGGAACATACAGATTGGCATCAGGAAAGTTTCGGTGATAGGTCATATCTGTCTCCGATCAAAGGTTGGCCCTCAAATATTACCCACTTATACGAATCACGCCAGCCGGCGAGGCAATCGGCTGTCTGGAGCAGTTATGAATCCCTACCTGATCACGGGCCCGGCCCAGATCGGCATCAGCGGTGGTCGCACCAGCGGGCACATGGTCTACAAGATTCTCGAAGCGCATGGCGGAGTTCTGCCACCGGACGTTCACCTGTTCTTCCAGAATACCGGCAAGGAGCGCGAGGAAACGCTGGTCTTCATCGACCAAATCGCCAAGAGTTGGAGAGTGAACATCGTCTGGATGGAGTGGTGTCGCGTGTACGGCCAGCCCGATGACGCGCCCTGGTACAAGCTGGTGGACTTCGAGACGGCCAGCCGCAACGGGGAGCCGTTCACTATGATGCTCGAGTATTACGCCGCATACCGGAAAGCAGAGAAGAACCTGCCGCCGGTGCTGCCGAACTTCTCGAACAACATGTGCACGGCATACCTGAAGGTGAAGATCGGCGAGAAGCACATGCGCGCCTTGGGTTACACCGAGTGGGATTGCGTCGTGGGGATCCGGTACGACGAGCCTAAACGCTACCATCGAATGATGGCCGCCAATGATCGCGGCGGCACCCGCTGGGACAACGTCTGCCCATCCTTCACCGCCGGCATCACCAAAGAGGATGTCGGCGCGTTCTGGGCGGCCCAGCCCTTCGATCTCGGCATGGACTCAGACTTCGGCAACTGCGACCTGTGCTGGAAGAAGAACGAAGGAAAGCTCATCAAGACCATCATGGATGACCCGTCGCGGGTTATCTGGTGGTCGGGCACTGAAGAACGGTTCGGCCAGGTGTTTCGACAGGATCGTGCTGATTACAAAACGATGGGCTGGTCTGCCGAGCAACGCTCCAGACAGACCAACTTCCATTTCGAGTATCTGGCAGAAGACATCGATTGTTTCTGCGGGGATTAATCACTTCATTGCTTTAACTCTTCTCCATTCGTTTTTTATTATTGTTTGGGTAACTCTTACCACTACACCACCTAAGTCCGCAGTAGGTTTGCAACTCACAGATGCTTGAATGTATGCATTCATAGCCCCTAAGAGTTCGTCTGTTTCTTTTTCTGTAGGATTTGTATATAGCTGAACCCTAGAATAATGCAACTTTGCCGTCATTAGGCTGCGAGCAAAATCGGTGTAAAGTTGGCTATATAAATCTTTTGAGCGCTGCACATCTTCAGGGGTTTGTGGGTTCGAAGGAGTTTTATCATGAAGCTTCCCCGATGCGGCGGCGAGTTCGTCACCTGTGGCGATAAACAACGCCACCTCATCCCTCAAGCTATTTATCCAATCCTGCCTGCTGCGTGCGACAGCTTCAGCTTTTGAATGCGCTATACGGCTAGCCTCTTGTGCATCGGCCAATTCTTTTTGAGCCTTGATAGTCTTACGAAAAGAATAAGCCGTATACAAAGTAGTGATTAGCACCACAGCGATTGTTGCTAGTGAGGTTCCGACGGCAGTCCAAACTGCAGTCCAGTCTGTTCCCGTATCTAATTCTATTTTAGGAACTCTGTGAATTGTCATCATCAGATTTTCTATGCTCACTAGCTGCCTCTTTTAAATAGTAAAAACTCGGAACCAATAAACCACAAACCAACATCAAATTGCTACTTCACCGCCCGGGCATGCCCCGGCATAGGACGCACATGCCCACTGCAATCGATTTGTTCGCCGGTCTCGGCGGATGGTCAACCGGTGCCCGCGATGCCGGCATCGAAGTAATCTGGGCGGCCAACCACTGGCCGGTCGCCGTCGAATGGCACAGCGCCAACCACCCGGAAGCGATACACGTCTGCCAGGACTTGCACCAAGCGGATTGGTCGAAGGTTCCGGCCCACGACATCATGCTGGCCTCCCCATGCTGTCAGGGTCACTCGAAAGCACGCGGCAAGAAGTCAGGTAACGCTCAGCACGACGCCTCCCGGTCAACAGCGTGGGCCGTGGTGTCCGCCGCCGAGTTCCACCACCCCGAAGTGGTTTTGGTCGAGAACGTCGAAGAGTTCACCGACTGGGCGCTTTATCCAGCCTGGTCTCAGGCCATGGCCGCGCTGGGCTACATGATCGCGCCCCATGTCGTGGATTGCGCAGACCTCGGTGTACCTAAGCACCGCGTCAGGCTGTTCCTGGTCTGCACGCGCAGTAAGTCGCCGCTGATGCTCGAGCTGCACCGCCGCCAGCACGTGCCAGCGGCCAGCTTCCTTGAGTTCGAAGCCGGCCGCTGGTCACCAATCGAGAAGCCGGGCCGCGCACAGGCCACGCTGGACCGGGTCAGAAACGGCCGGGAACGCTTCGGCGACCAGTTCATCATGCCCTACTATGGCAAAGGCTCTGGACTTACCGGGCGCGACATCAACCGACCGATCGGCACCATCACCACGCTTGACCGGTGGGCTCTCGTGCGTGGCGACCAGATGCGCATGCTTTCAGCAAATGAAGCGCTGGCGGCGATGTCGTTCCCCGCCAACACCCTGCGTCCCGACAACCACCGCCTGACCATGCACATGGCAGGCAACGCAGTGCCGCCACTCGCCGGGCAGCGGATCATCGAGGCATTGAAGGCTGCCGCTTAAATCAGCGAAGCGGCACGACTCGAATCGATCAAAGGAATGGTACCGAGCAGTTGCTGAGTAGTAAGCCAGCGCCGAGTGAGGTCGACATCAAACTTCCAGTTGTGTTCTTTGAAAAGCGCAATCGCCGTCCCTGACAGCCTGTACTCACCACACTCAGAGCAGGCGACTTGTTTGAAGTCTCCCGTCGATGGCACCTCACGTGATTCGGTGCCACAGATAAAGCAATCCATACCCACCTCCATTGGCTGATCGCTGAACTGTAGCTGATCCCTCACCACCCTCTACCGCCCGGGTATGAAACGGCTAACTAGAGGGTAGGATTTCTATAGAAACTCGATGACAAAAAAGGAATTTTCTTCACAAAATATCTGTGCTTCGATTCATCGTCATCGCGATACGTTTTCATATCAAAGCTCTGAGCGTTCTTAATTCCACTCCTAGCCGTATACTCTACTATTACTTCAAACTCCTCAAATTCTTTTAACCCATAAAATCTATAAGTTACCAAATCCCCAGTAAATAGTGGATCCAAATTATCCAAACTTGACGCTCCACTTTTCGCATGAGAATACACATTAATTAACTCACAGTACTCTCCAAAATTCTCAATACTAACAGTGCAGTAAAAACCATCTTCATCCCAACCCGCATAAACCACAAGCGCCTTCAGCAGTGGCTCGATAGAATTTTCATAGTTTATTAAACTTCTTTCCTGGGATGCGACCATCATCTTTTGTTGCGCAACGGAGTTATTTAGCTCTTTGGCTTGAAGCTTCAAAGCATCCGTACTCGCCTTCAACTCTTTCCCCTGTTGCAGATACCCTAGAATAAGCCACAAAAAAGCTAAAGGACCAAATACACCAGCAGCGAGATCTCCTATTTCGTTCAATTTCAACGCAATAAGATCGTCAAACTTTGCACCCATGATGATAACAGCACCACCTATATATAGGGCTGTAAGATACGGCGCCCACCACTCTAGACTCCGGCTCAACCAGAAATTAGCTTGATCAACCCAATAAGTTCGTAAACGATTCAACGAGTTCTTCCTTGTATTGTTTTCGCTACTTTAGCAAAGAAAACACTTTAAACGCAGTAACTCCCTCCCCCTTCAAAGTCAGCCGCTATAGCGGCAAGGACGAGACATGCCTATCGAGAAAATCGAAAAGGAGGCTGACCTCTGCGCGCTGTTCATCCAGGAGTTCAAAGAACTGCCCGGTTGGACGTGCTACCCCGAGGCCGCCGGCTTCGACGTTCTGGTCGTGCACGAGGACGGCCGGCAGATCGGCGTCGAGGCGAAGATGCAGCTGAACGCCAAGGTAGCTGACCAGATCCTGCCGTGTCGCGGCGACGAGCTCTACGGGCGCGCCGGGCCGGATTACCGGCTGGTGATCGTGAGCAAAATCACCGACGCCAGCAAAGGAATCGTGAAGATGCTGGAACACCTCGGCGTGAGGGTCCTCGTACCGAGGTCGAGTTGGACGCGCCACGGTGACTGTTTCACCTTCAGCCTCGATCATTCGCTGCTGGAGGTCAGTAATCACCAACCGTTTTATGACTGGTACATGTTCGACTGGAACCCGCCTGAGCGTTGCCAGGTGCCGGTGCTGGTCACGAACTTGCCCGCCGGCGTTCCCTCTCCTGTTCGCCTGACGCCGTGGAAAGAGTCGGCATTGAAGGTGCTGGCCCAACTGCGTCGTCAGGGCTTCATCACCGCCAAACAGATCGCCAGCCACGGCATCGGCGTCACCGCGTGGACGCAGGCGCCCGGGAGCAAGCCGGCATGGCTGGCCAAGGGCACCGTACGCGGCACCTGGATCGAAACTGAACACATGCCGGCCTTCGACAAGCAGCACCCGGACGTTTACGCCCTGGCCGTCGAAACTCTGGCCGCTTCGGCGCCGGCCGAACTGGAGTTATCGCCATGATCCTCAAATGCATGGCCGGCTGCACCCTCTTCTTCTGGCTTCCATTGGCCCTGACCATAAAGGCGGTGATCGGATGAACGACTATTCAAAACTCAAAGAACTGGCCGAAGGTTGCCGCGACGAAGTCATCCGCTCGGACGGCTGGGCGGGGATGATCGGGGACGCCGGCCTGTTGCACCGCGACGAGCAGTTCCTCAAGGAGTGCTCGCCCGAGGTGGTGCTGGCCCTCATCTCTGAAAGTGAAACGCGCCGCGTCCTGATCAAGGAAATGGACTTGATGTTCGGCCGCTACATCTTGGCTATGCGTTCGGCGCTCATCGAGGAGGAACACGGGAGAGGCCCTGTCGCAGCCATGGAGTGGATTTACAACTCACTGGTTGGGCCGGGTCAGCTCCCGCCGGATGGCGAAACTGACGCCCAGGCCTACTTTGATCGGGAGATTGTTGCGGTCAACACCGGCATGGAAGAGGTGCTGAAATTCCACGAAGCGCAGCGCGCCGCAAAGAAGGTGACGCCATGATCTTCGCCCCGCTCTACATGGCCTACCTCATCTACAAGGGGCCGCGGCGATGACCGAATACCAGCTCTACCTCGGCGACTGCTTGGAGGTCATGAAGCAATTGCCTGACGCCAGCGTCGATATGGTGCTGGCCGATCTGCCCTACGGCTCCACGCAATGTGCCTGGGACACCATAATCCCCCTCGAACCGCTCTGGCGGGAGTACCTGCGAATCGCCAAGCCCGAGGCTGCCATCGTGCTGTGCGCCGCTCAGCCGTTCGCCTCGATGCTGGTGGCGAGTAATCCAAATCTATACCGGTACGAGTGGATCTGGGAGAAAGGCAACGCAACTGGCTTCCTCAACGCCAAGAAGCAGCCGCTGCGGGCACACGAAAGCGCTCAAGTTTTCTATCGCAAGCAGCCGGTGTACAACCCGCAGATGTCAACCGGGCATGAGCGAAAGACGGCGAAGCGCAAGACGGTCAACTCAGAGTGCTACGGCAAGGCATTGGCACTCACCGAGTATGACTCTACGGAACGGTACCCGCGATCGGTGCAGTTCTTCTCGAGCGACAAGCAGACCGGCAGCTTCCACCCTACGCAGAAGCCTGTCGCGTGGATGAAGTTCCTGATCAGCACCTACACCAATGCTGGGCAAACAGTTCTCGATAACTCGATGGGTAGCGGAACCACTGGCGTTGCGTGCATGCAGCTCGGCCGGCAGTTCATCGGCATCGAACGAGATCTCGACGAACAAGGAAACCGGCTTGGCTACCTCGATATCGCCCACGCGAGAATCATCGACGCGATTGCCGTGCGCGACGCCCCGGTACCGCAAATTGATCTGTTCGAGGCTACCGCCTGAAAGCGAGTTGACGACCTATGACCCGATACATAAGCGTCCGCACCGAGGAACTGGCTGGCCAAGCGCTGGACTGGGCAATCAACGCAATCGAGGGTGACCAGCAGCCCGTGGCGGGCCAGCTGGATCTCTTCGCCCTTCCCGACGCCGAGCAACTGATCACGAAGTACGGCGTCTGGGTCGACGCTGGCCACCGGCACTCGTGGCTGGCCGATGCGACGAACGATCCGTTCAACCGCCAGATCGGCGAAACCAGAACTGTCGCCGTGTTCCGCGCCGTGGTCTTCGCCAAGCGCGGCGCCACGGTCGAAGTTCCCGCCGAACTCATCCAGCAGTAACCCCTCCCCCTACTCAACAGCCTGCCGGTGTACGGCGGGCGAGGAATTCGTATGTCTGAAATCGAACGAATCATCGAGGCAATGACTGCCGCTCCCGGCCCAGCCACTGAGGTGGTAACCCTTGAGCGCGCTACGGTCGAGCAGATCCTCAGCGAGATGGAGGAAAAAGATCCTCTCCGGGCTGCGGTGGTCTACCTGCGGCGAGTCTTGGCGGAGCCGAAGCTCGAGCTTTGGGCGATCCACAGCGTGGGGCCGGGTGACGTATCGCCATGCGTCAACAAGGAGGATGCGGCCCAGCGGGCAAAGGAACTACGTGAAATTGGCGAAACGCTGAAGGCAGAGCGGATCGCGCGCGGCGAAAGCGTCGAGCATTGGTCCGACTGGGTGACGAATGTCATCCCTTCGCCGTGGGAGCCAGCCGAACACTTCGAACTGCTGGCAGAGGATGAAAAGGATGAGGCCGAGAGGCTTCGCCTTCTGGTGGACAGCTTGACCGCTGAGAAAGAAAGCCTGCGCAAAGCCATCGCGGGAATGCTTTTCGCCTTTGACGATGGCGTCGGCCGTGAGTGGTCGGCCGATCTGCTCGACTACGCGAGAAAGTTGTGCCCCGCCGAAGAGTTCAAACCCTGAACCATCACCACCTTCTGCCGCCCCGCGCGGCACCGCCCACCCGGGCAAGGAAGTGCGCCATGACCATCACGAAGATCATCAAGGGCCCGCACAAGCTATTCGGGCTCTGGTGGGTAACCGCTGACTGCAACGGCACCAAACAGCACATGTCCTTCCGCACCGAACAACAGGCTCGCGCCATCGCCCCAGGGCAGGACAGCGTGACCCTTCATTAAAACCTTCTGCCGCCGCCGGCGGCGTGGAGAATCCCATGGAAACCGAAATCCTCTCTGACGAGGAACTGGCCGAACTCACCGGCTACAAGGCCAGGGCCTACCAACGCCGCTGGCTGATTGATCGCCAGTGGGTGTTTGTCGAAAGCCGGGGCAAGCGCCCGCTAGTGGGTCGCATGTACGCCCGCATGAAGCTGGGCATGATCAGCCCTACCATTGCCGACCCGAACCCACCGCCGGCCGCGCCGGCATGGACGCCAGACTTTTCGCGAGTGAACTGATATGCGCCCCCGCAAGACCGAGCATCATCACCTGCCACCTCGGATGTACAAACGATCCCGAAAACGCAAGAACGGCACAACCTGGACGGCCTACTACTACCGTGACCTGCTCGGCAAAGACATACCGCTGGGCAAGGATCTCGATAAAGCCCGGTTGAAGTGGGCCGAGCTGGAAGCCAAGGAAAAGCCGCTCGACCTGCGCACCATGAAAGGCATCTTCGATCGGTACATCCGAGACGTGGTGCCGAAGAAGGCGCCGCGCACACAGAAAGACAATCTGGCAGAGATCAAGCAGTTGCGGCCGATGTTCGATAGCGCACCGATCGACTCGATCACGCCGGCAACGATTGCCGGCTACCGTGACGCCAGATCGGCAAAGGTTCGGGCGAATCGCGAGATCGCTACCCTCTCCCATATTTTCAACATTGCTCGGGAGTGGGGCCTGACGACAAAGGAAAACCCTTGCCAGGGTGTGCGCAAGAACAAGGAAACGCCGAGGGACTATTACGCAAATGATGTGGTTTGGGACGCGGTGTACAGAAAGGCAGCTCAGGAGCTGAAAGACGCGATGGACCTGGCCTATCTGACCGGACAACGGCCGGCAGACGTGCTTGTCATGAGGAAGGATGATGTTGAAGGGGGCTATCTAACCGTTCAGCAGAACAAAACGCAGAAGAAGCTGCGCATACAGATAACGACCGCCGGAGAAGCAAACAGCCTGGGCAAGCTGATCACGGCAATCACAGAGCGAAATGCCCAGCACCTTTCGAGTTACCTGATCATCAATCGGAGCGGTAAACGGATGACGGACACGATGCTGAGAAAGCGCTGGGATGCTGCTCGAGAAAAGGCGAAAGCGGCAGCGCTTGAAGTCGGCGACGAGTTGTTTGCAGCCAAGATCGGCGGCTTTCAATTCCGAGATATTCGGCCAAAAGCTGCATCGGAAATCACCGACGTCGGCGAGGCGAGTCTGCTGCTGGGGCACACCAAAGGCGACATCACGGAGCGGGTTTACCGCCGTGTCGGCGCCATCGCCAAACCATCAAAATAGCCCGAATATCGGTTGGATCACTCGAAGCTGGCCCCTTTTGAGTGTGATCTGCATCTCTGATAAGTATTGGTAGCGTTTTCACAACTCTCAGGAATCCCCGTCCTTCCAAAAATGGACTAATAAAAAATAATAAAATTGGATCTACACCCCACCAAACATAGCCTTTAGAGTCAACAAAATAAGCACTTTCAAAAGCTTAGCTTGTCTATCTACTCAATCTGGAGGAGTTCTAATGTCTCGCGAAAATTGGTTCGAAGTATCTCCTGGTGCAGCAAAAGCCATGACCGGTTTGCATCATTACGTCACCACGGGTACGGACCTACCGCCTTCAATAATCCACCTGGTGTTTCTTCGGGTATCGCAGATCAACGGATGCGCTTATTGCATAGATTTGCATTCTCGCGATCTCATCAAAGAATACATGTCGGTGGATAAAGTCCTTATGGTGCCGGTCTGGCACGAAGCAGCATATCTATTTTCCGATCAGGAACGTGCTGCGCTGGCTTGGGCTGAAGAAGTGACTCGGGTTGGAGAAACCCACGTATCCGACGACGCATATGCGGCTGCCTCCGCCGTATTTACAGCTAAAGATCTAGTCGATTTGACCGCGACAATCGCCGCCATGAATGCATTCAACCGTATGGGTGTCACTTTCAGGCTGAAGCCAGCTGCCAAGGCTTAATCACTCTTCAGATAATCCCGATTGCCCGGTGAGGCAAGGCTGCTGGTTCACGCCGAAGGCGACATCACCGATCTGGCTTACCATCGGATCGGTGCCATAGCCAAACCATCGAAATAGCCCGAAAATTCGTTCCATAACTCGAAGCAGGCCCCTTGTAGAATGCGGTCTGTAGAGGTGCTGAAAAATGAAAGTAATGGGACGAAAAATCTCTACAAGCCGCAGCCTGATTGCGTCGATGTAACGGTCTTGAAAACCGTCGACTGTAACAGGTCCATGAGTTCGAATCCCATCGCCTCCGCCATATTTGATACGACAAAGCCCTGATTATTCAGGGCTTTGTCGTTTCTGGCTTTCAGGAAAAATTCTCCTCTGTCTAAGGATCATTTCCACATCTTTTCGCCAGTTTCCGCAACTTGCTCAGCGGTTTATCAGATCCGCCCACAAATCAGTGCTGCGTATGCGACCGCTACAGCCGGCGCAAATTGCCTCACCTGCTGCAATAACGCGGCAGGTGAGGCGTCTACCAGCGCTGCACGGTACAAGATGTAGGTATTACCGTCTTTGCACGGTTCGCGGCGCCCCCGGACAGCCATAGATGTTGCCAAACGCGTCGAACAGGTTTTTCACTTCGATATTCCGAAGGTTGAAGCTGTTATTCGGGATGTTCATCAGCCGCGAGCCTGAGCGCAGCACGTTTTCCCTATTACCCGCCATTCAGGCGTCAGGCTGCCGGCAACGTTGACGTCGAATCCACGACTACGCCTACCTTGGGCGAATCGTCCTCGCGCTTCAGCAGGCGCTCCGTCAAGAGCAACCGCAGCGGGATGCCGCCTGAATCAGGCGCATCCGCAGCAGTGACGTAAGAGGTTCAAATGGCTTGACGCGATCGTCTGCGAGGAAGGCTTTCAGATCCAAGTGCTGGTGCGGTTTGGCTCATCATTGCGACGAACTCTTTAGCTCGCTCGAACCCCCATGCCATTGCACCGGTCATCGTTTCGCCCGGTCGGGAATCGAAACCCTCCTCCAGGAGCATGGTGCCGGCTTGCCCGTATACCCCCAGAAACAGCTGAACGTCGCCAGTTTTGGACGTGCGAACTTGCACGTTTACCAGCTTCCCGCCCGGGAGTATTTCATCCTTGTTTCGAAAATGGATCTCGGGATTGGCCCAACCCCAATAAACGCTTCCACGTGTGCGCATTTCTGATCTCCAATTTCGGTGATCGAGTATGCATCACATTACATTCCGCATCCTATGAACAAGATGAACTCATCAGCGCGAAAACTCTTACTGAGTGGGTTTTAAGAAATTATTGCTGGAAGACTCATCGATAAGTTCTTCGTCGATGGCTGGCACGTCTGGACACGTCAGGCTGTCTGCAAACGCGATCCAGGCTGCGTAGGAACACTTTTGCCTGCTCAGCGCATCCTCCCAAATTTTGCCGGTCATCTCATCTGACACGACCAGCATCATCAGATGATTTGTTGTGGCTTCCAGATCGATCAGATGTTGATGGGATTTGAAGCGAAAATCATCATAAGCCTTCATTAGGACACGCTAACCGATTAGGGCTGGCTCGGAATTACGAGCCGCTATTCCTATGAAATCAGTATGGCACTAACCCTATAGGTTAGATACGAAAGAGAAATCCCCCTCTCCTTCACAGTCAGCCGTTATAGCGTCAAGGACGAGCTCGCCCATGGAAACGATAAAACTGATTCAGCCGGCCCCGGTTGTGCGCGATGAAAACGGGATGTACCAGCACCCCGACATGCCCGACTTCGAAGCATCGGGACGCGGCGCGGGAAAAAGCAAAACTGGAAGCGCTTGAGAAAGGTGACGAGCCGCTCGCCGACCGGATCGGGGAATTCCAGTTTTGCGACATTCGCCCAAATGCGCGTCAGAGATCAGCGATGTGAGCGACGTCCGTTCCATAACTCAAAGCAGGCCCCTTGTAGAGTGCGGTCTGTAGAGGACAGGGCCGTAAGGTCATTTCTGAAGACCCGGTGCCAGATGTATGCGCAGTCGTGCCGCCACGCAGCCAAGGAAAGCAACCTGTTCGCCGATCATTGCGCCTCGAAGCGTTGTTCATCGAGGCGCAAATCACTTTCTGCCCTGCGGCATTTCAATCGATAAGTTCTTTGGCCGTGGCTGCCAGTTGACTGCCAACACGATCTTTCAGCGCTTCAATAAACCGGGTGATTTTCGCATCGACAAACTGCCGGGAGGTATAAACGGCGTACACGTTGCGCTCATAGGTATGGTAGTCAGGCAAAACCCGCATGAGCTTGCCGGAACGCAAATCGTCGATGGCCGTGAACCCGGCCAGCAAGCCAATCCCCGCCCCCTCTCGAATGGCATGCGCCATCGCATCCATATCGTTGACGCTGAAACTTGGCCCTGTCGGGACGAATGTCGCGTCCCCCGCTTTGCTCTTTAGCTGCCACTCATCCCGCACATAGTCCACGGTACTTAACAACAGACACTGGTGATCGCGCAGATCTTCAGGCGTCTGCGGGGCCGCATGCCGTGCCAGGTAATCTGGCGACGCCACCAGCACACAATGGCTGACACCGATCTTCTGGCTGACATACGCCGAATCGGGGAGCGCGCGGGCGATCAGAATCGAGACATCCAGTTGGTCTTCCAACAGGTTAGGCATGCGTTGCGAGAGCAATAAATCCACGGTCACTTCAGGAAATTGCTGGCGGTATTCCAGTACAGCCCCGGTGACCAGATGCCGAGCCAGTCCAGGGACGCAATGTACCCTCAGTGTTCCCCGAGGCTCCAGCGCGGCATTGCTGGCTTCGGCTTCGGCACTCTCCAGGTCAGCCAGAATTTTCGTGCAGCGCTCGTAGAACCGTCGCCCCGCATCGGTGACCGAGAGGCGTCGGGTCGAGCGCTGCAACAGGCGCGTATCGAGCACGTTTTCCAGCGCAGAGACCGCACGCGATACGTTACCGACCGTTGAGTCCAGATGATTGGCCACGGCCGTGAAACTGCCCATCTCGACAACCTTTATGTACACCGACATGTTCGAAAGCTTATCCATCGCGACCTTCCTGTAGATCTGACGCTCACCCGTGATAAGGCGCATTTTTTCCGGATGCTACACGTTCGGCCCGAGGCTCGATATTACCTCTGGCGACAACAATCATTCCCTCTGGCCCGTCTAAATCGATGGGCGCTCCTTCCATAGACTTGGTTGCACAGGCCGCCTGAACAGGCGCCGGGTTTGATACGAATCTCCGACAACCAACTGAAGGGCACATCATGAAGATTTCCTACGATCCGCTTTATCTTTTCATCGGGGGTGAATGGATCAGTGCCGACGGGCGCGATACTGCCGCCGTCGTTAACCCGGCTACCGGCCGGGAAATCGGGCGCGTCCCACTTGCCACCGCAGGCGATCTTGATCACGCCTTGGAAGTGACTCGCCTGAGCTTCGAGCAGTGGCGCCAGACCGTACCTGACCAACGCGCCAGGATCCTCAAGCGTGCCGCCGACCTGATCCTCGAACGTGCACCGCAGATTGCCGCGCAGATGACCCTGGAGGAAGGTAAACCGCTGGGTGAAAGCCTGGATGAAGTGACCCGCGCGGCAGAGTATTTCGAATGGTTCGCCGAAAGCGCACGGCGTATCGATGGCCGTGTGGTCCCGGCCAACCGGCCAGGCGTATTGCAACTGGTCAAACGCCAGGCTATCGGCCCAGTGGCCGCATTTACACCGTGGAATTTTCCGGCCATTACCCCGGCACGCAAGCTCTCGGCAGCGCTGGCCGCCGGTTGCAGCGTCATTCTCAAACCTGGTGAAGAAAGTCCCTCCACAGCGTTGGCCCTGGCGCGTGCACTCGACGATGCAGGATTGCCCAAGGGTGTGTTGCAAGTGGTCTTTGGCGTACCGGACCAAGTGTCCAGCCATCTGATCGCCTCGCCGGTCATTCGCAAAGTGACCTTCACCGGTTCGGTGCCCATCGGTCGTTTGCTGTCTGCGCGAGCTGCTGAAGGCGTCAAGCCCATCACCCTTGAACTGGGGGGGCACGGACCGGTGCTGGTGTTCGAGGATGCCGACATTGAAAAAGCCGCTATCGAAGGCGTCGCCAACCGCTTTCGCGGCACCGGGCAGGTGTGCATTTCATCCACTCGGTTTCTGATCCAGCGTGGCGCCTATCAAGCCTTCGTCGATCATTTTGTCGCGGCGACCGAAGCCCTGAGGATCGGTGACGGCCTGCATCCGGACACTCAGGTCGGCCCCCTGGCCAACCCAAGGCAATTGGCAAAAATGGAAGAACTGGTCGCCGATGCCGTCGAGAAAGGTGCACGGGTATTGGTCGGTGGTGAAGCCTTGTCAGGCGAAGGCTACTTCTTCCAACCCACGGTTCTGGCAGATGTGCCGATGAACGCCCGCGTCATGCACGAAGAACCCTTCGGCCCCATTGCCGTACTGATGCCGTTCGATGAACTGGCCGATGGGCTGCAGGAAGCCAACCGCCTGCCCTACGGACTCTCGGCCTACGCGTTCACCTCCAACGCGCGCACGGCCATTGATGTCGCTGACGGATTGGAGGCCGGGATGATCGGCATCAACCAATATCGCATCGTCGCAACCGAGCTCCCGTTCGGCGGCATGAAAGAAAGCGGTCACGGCTCCGAAGGCGGCATTGAAGGCATCGAGCACTATCTCACCCACAAATTCATCAGCCAGGTTTAAGGAACTCGCCCATGTCCAAGCTCGATTTCAGCAGCCCTCGCGAAGCAGCGCGCGCGTTCACGCCGAAGCTGTCGCAATTCGTCGACTCGACGCTTTATCCGCAGATCTGGAGTGACCCGGCGCTGTCCCCGCGCGACCGTAGCCTGATCACCGTGGCGGCCTTGATAGCCGGTGGTCACTCGGAAGAGTTGCCTGCCCACTTGCGCCGGGCGGCTGGCAACGGAGTGACCCGCGACGAAATGGAAGCAGCGATCACGCACCTGGCTTTCTATGTGGGCTTGCCTGGCGCCATTACCGCATCGGCGATCGCCAACGCCACGTTCAGCGAAACGGAGAACAATTGAATGAAAGCCATCAACATCAAGCAGTTTGGTGCGCCAGACGTCCTGGAATTAGTAGAGGTCGCCAATCCTGAAGTCCGTCCTGACGACCTGCTGGTGCGTGTCTATGCCGCCGGGGTGAACCGTGCGGACCTGACTCACCGGACCGGTGGGTACGGCCATCCGAACTTCGGTGACTCCCTGATCATCGGCCTGGAAATCGCCGGCGAAGTGATCGGCAAAGGGAGTGCGGTTACAGGGTTCGAGGTAGGAGATCGAGTCATGGGCGTGGTCGGCGGCGGTGCCTACGCCGAGTTGGCCCGCGTCGATTACCGCATGGCCATGCACATCCCCGCGCAGCTTGATTATGTACACGCGGCAGCCATTCCCGAGGTCTTCGTCACGGCCCATGAAGCAATGATGCATCTGGCTCGGCTCAAGGCTGGCGATTCAGTGTTGATTCACGCGGCCGCTGGCGGCGTCGGGTCTGCCGCTGTGCAGTTGGCTTACGCCACCGGCGCCACGGTGTATGCGACAACCGAAGGCAGCAAGTTGGCGCGTGTCGAGCATTTGGGCGCTGACGTGGCGATCGATTATAAGACGCAGGACTTCGCTGAAGTGATCGCCGACAAAACCCAGGGTCGCGGCGTCGATGTGATCATCGACTTTATCGGAGAACCCTACTTCGCCCGCAATATTGCATCCCTTGCACGGGGCGGTCGCTTGGTTCAGGTCGGGATTCTCGCCGGTGGCGGGAACGTCACGGTGGCACTGGAGAACATCCTTTACCGCCACTTGCAAATCATCGGTACGGTCATGAAGTCGCGCACGCAGCCGGAGAAGCACGCGATGATCAAGCGTTTCCGCGAGCACTGGCTTGATCGCTTCGAGGGTGCCGGAAGCCTTGAGCCGGTTGTCGACAGCACGTTTGCGCTCTCAAGGGCTGCCGATGCTCACCGCCGGATGGAATCTTCCCGGAACGTCGGGAAAATCATTTTGACGATGCGACCTGAAGACTTGATTCAAGTATGACCACAGGGGGGATATAGCTGAAAAACGGTGCCCTTGATGGGCACCTTCAACGGGTGTGGGGAACACCTCTGAGCAGTGCGCTCCTAATCGGCTGAAGAGGGATTGCGACGGCGAAAAGCCCTTATTCCAGGCGAACGCAGTGGCGCTCGAACAATCTCGGTCGGTGCCCAAGTGGTGGTTATAGGCGAGAGAGCCACTGCAATGGCGAACGCATTCAGTCCCCCTGTGCCAATAACATCAGAGCAGATAGCGCTTTTTTCGCCATTGAAGGTACACGCGGCAAGATTATCAAAGAGCATCCGAGTGCGAGTGCAATCGCAAACCCGATCCCGGTGGACGCGCCGGTAACGACGGCAACCTGATCAGCGAATTTACCTGACATAACTGACTCCTCAATCTCGGTTGTATGGCTCGACTGGAACCAAAGTGCGGCCATTTTGCGAGGAGTCAGGCGCGCAGCGGCACTGCCATAAATGAACATTGGCCGTTCATTTATGTGAGGCGTCAGCGAAGGGATGATCGTTTAGATTGAGGTCAGCTGATTAAAAGCATGACCCGCAATCGAGAATATTCCGGAACCGAAGGGTTCCAGAAAGGAGACCTTATGCCTCACAAAGAAGTAGCTCTGGCGGAACCGCGGCGCTGGCTGATGTTCGCCATATTGTTGGTCGGTGCATTCTTGCCGCCGCTGGATTTTTTTATCGTCAACGTAGCGCTGCCCTCGATTCAGCAATCGCTGGGCACAGCCTCCTCCGCTGAACAGTTGATCATCTCTTCGTATGCAGCCCTTTATGCCGTGACACTGATCACCGGCGGACGCCTTGGGGACATCTTTGGTCGCATGAAAATGTTCTTCGTTGGCCTGATTGGTTTTGCTGTTGCCTCACTGATCTGCGGTGTCGCCGAGTCACCCTGGGTGTTGATCGCCGGACGCTCGCTGCAAGGCGTGACGGCAGCCATCATGGCGCCTCAGGCACTCGCCTCAGTGCAGGCGATATTTCCGGAGTCCGAAAAGGCCTTGGCGCTGAGCCTGTATGGCGCGGTGTTTGGCTTGGCGTCGGTAATCGGCCAGGCGCTTGGCGGGATTCTGATTTCGCTCAATCTGATGAACCTGGGCTGGCGGGCGATATTTCTGGTGAATCTACCGATTGCGTTGCTGGTCATCCTGATCGCCATCCCTGTGGTCAAGGAAACCCGCGCCCCCCAGCCCAGCAAGCTGGATCTGGGAGGAACGCTGTTGTCGATGGTGACGCTTGCGGCGCTGATCGTTCCACTGATCGAGGGACGTGAAGCAGGCTGGCCGTTGTGGGCCTGGCTGTCGCTGGCAGCGGCGCCACTGCTGGCCTGGCTGTTCTGGCGCTACGAAACCCGGTTGTATCAGGCGCAAGGCGCGCCGTTGCTGAGCCCTGCTGCACTGCGTGCGCCCGGGCTGGGTCGCGCATTGCTGGTCGCGCTGACCTTCTACGCGATCGGCGTGTTCTTCCTGTTGTTTTCCATTTATTTACAGGGAGCCCTGCATACGAGCCCACTCAGTGCAGGCCTGGTCTTTCTGCCATTCGGCGCCGGTTTCTTGCTGGGTCCGCTCGCCACCCATCAGTTCCGGCGTTTGCTGGGGTCTTATGTGAATCCCTTCGGAATGGCGCTCGAAGTGCTGGGTTTTGTGCTGTTGGCCTGGCTCGTGGCGCACACACCGACGGCCGTCACGCCCTCTGCGCTGTCCCTTGCCGTGATTCTCTTTCTGATCGGCTTCGGACAAGGACTTGCCGTTCCGACATTGATGCGCATGATCACGGGACGCGTGGCACCGGCGTATTCCGGCATGATTGCGGGCATCACCAGTTCCACCTTGCAAATCAGCACGTCGCTGAGCGTGGCGATCATCGGTGGCATCTTTTACACGCTTCTGGGCACGAACACGGATGCGGCGGCCGTCACCCACGCCTTCACCGTCGCCATACTGTGCATCGCGGCCTGTCTGGCGGCAGGCGCAGGACTGAGCCTGACGCTGGCACGTCAACCTGCTGCATAGCCCCAAACGGTGGCCATGCAGCCGGCAGCGTGAATCAACCGCCTGCCTGAGTGCCGATCATGACGGAGGCCAGGTCGGCAAGCGCGCGCAGACTGTCCATCTGGCGCATGTCCTGGTGGTAGCCCATCCAAATGTCGCGGCCTGGGGGTGGTTCATCCGAATCGATCAGTCGCAACGCTGTCAACTTGTCGCCCAACGCGCGGGGCAATACCGCGACGCCCTGCCCCTGCGCGCACATTTGCGCCTGGACTGTGCGGCTGCTACTGGTAAACACGGTACGCGCCAGAGGGTAACGCTGCTGCAGCCACTGCACATCGGGATAATGGGACTGGGCAACACTCATGGTGATCAGCCCCAGCCCGTCGCCCTGTGGCTCAGGGTCAGCAGATCCAACGGCTGCGTATAACCCGTAAGTCAGGGAGATCAGCTTGCGGTGCACGATATTGGGCTCGGTGAACGGAACGATTCGAAACGCGATGTCGGCGTCGCGGCGAGCCAGGTCAAACAATCGATGCCCGGCGATCACCTCAGGCACGATCAACGGATAGCGCCGGACCAGTTCACTCAGCACCGGGGCCAGCACATAACAGGCGAACCAGTCCGCGCAGGAAATGCGCAACACACCTTCGGGCTGTGTGCTGTCCCCCGCCAGGCGTCTTTCGATGGCCAACGCACTTTGCTCCATTTCCTGCGCGAGGCTGAGCAGCTTTTCTCCGCTTTCGGTCAGGACCAGACCCTGGTTGGTACGCAGGAAAACGGGCTGGCCACTGGACTGTTCCAACACCTGCAAGCGCCGCCCCACGGTCGGATGGCTGACCCCCAACAGCTTGGCGGCGGCGCCCAATGACCCGCTTCGGGCAATCGCGAGAAAGACCCGCACATCACTCCAGTCCATGCTCTGCCCCCGTACAAAAATGAACAGTGAGAGTGCAGCAATGGCAGTGCCGTAGCAATCCCGTGCCCGACATACTTGTCTGCATTCACCGTCGTCGAATACCAACCGGAGACTGCAAATGAAGATTGGTTTTATCGGAGTGGGAAGCATGGGCAGAGCGATCATTCCACTGCTCGTCCGCGCTGGCCATCACGTCTCTGCATGGAACCGCAGTTACGCGGCGATCAAGGATCTTGAAGGCATCAGCGTTCTCGAATCGCCGGCCTCGGCGTTCCAGCAAGAGGTGGTCGTCACTCTTCTGGCCGATGATGCCGCCGTCAGACAAGTGCTGCTCTCCAGCGCTGCTCTGGAAACTGCAGACAAAGCTTGCGTGCATGTCGTGATGTCGACCTTGTCGCCTTCGCTGATGTTGGAGTTGCAGCGCGAACATGACGCCGTCGGCATGCCATTGATCGCGGCACCGGTCTTCGGGGTGCCTGCCGTGGCGGCCAAGGGCGAGCTGAATATCCTGGCGGCCGGATCGCAGGCAGCGGTCTCGGCCGTCCAACCGCTGTTCGACCTGCTCGGGAAAAACACCTGGTATCTGGGCGACCAACCTGAACAGGCCTGTATCGCGAAAATCGCCGGCAACATGATGATCACCCAAGCCATCCAGTCGCTGGGCGAAGCCAGCGGACTCGTTCAACGCCACGGACTGAGTCCTTCGATTTTCATCAATCTCATGACCCAGACCCTGTTCGCCTGCCCCAGTTATCAACGCTACGGGCGGAACATCGTCAGCAGCAATTTTGAACCGGGTTTCAAACTGTCGCTTGGCCTCAAGGATATAAATCTGGCGATCGATGCGGGTCGTCTTAAGGGGCTGGAACTGCCAGCGGCGGATGCCGTGCGATTGAAAATGACGTCGGCGGTAGCCCGGGGGCATGGCGACAAGGACTGGTCGGTTTTCGCTCAGCAGACGAATCATTGAGAAGCTCTTTCGAACACCTGCCACGAGGTCATTCATGGAAAACTCCGACATCGCGCGTCAACTCACAACATTCAGGAAAACCATCGACAATATCGACGCCGCCCTCATCCACCTGCTCGCGGAACGGTTTCGCTGTACCGATGAGGTGGGCCTGACCCCGGCGCCACTTATCGAAGCAATCAGACGAGCAGAACCGCATGAAATGGCCAACGATCGAGCAAATTCGCAGCTTTACCGATTTACCCTCCGGCTACAGTTGGGATTACCTGAAACGTGAGGAGATCAATGTCGCGACAGATTTTTTCCGCGCATGGTTTCCCTCCATTGCGGTGGGGTTGGGAAGCCCATTTCTGGACCCGCAGTTCTACGCAGACAACGTGGTGCTCGAAGACGATCCGGAGCCAAGAATAATCGCCATAGTCGTCCGCCAGAACGATGAGATTGTCGCTATCGCCACGTGGGAAAAAATTGACGGTGCTGACGTTATTTTCGGGAGGGTCGGCGCGGTAGCCAAACCGCATAGACAAGCCAGTCTGGCCGTTGCGGCCCAGGACCTGGGAGAAAAAATCGGCAGGTTCATCGGTGCGGGGCTGATCTATGGCATGGCAACAACCCGCACGCCGTATATGCAACAAGCACTGGAGCAAGCCGGTTACAAGGCCGTTGGGATAATGCCTGGCCTCGATCAGGAAGAAACAGCGCCCGGAATCGTGCGCAGGATTTACGAAGTCATCTACGTAAAACGCCTCGCCCCACACGCCGACTTTCTGATTCCTTCCGCTCATAACCTTACCCCTACAGTCGCGCGACTTTACGCAGAGATATTTCAAGGTGATGACGACACGAACTGACGAGCCAGGGAATCTGCTGGGGTTCGCGCTTATGCAAGTTCGCGACGACAGTTGACGGGTCTATTGACGGGGCTGCCCTGCTGGGTAACACCAAGCAAGCCGGTCGCGGCGCTGAACACCGCGACCGGGTAATCGAGCACCTTAGGCGAATGACGTCTCGTGCTCGCTTTCATGCACGTAAATCCACGAGATTCCCGACGGCGAGGCCGGGTCGAGGCGCATGGCCAATGCGTCGTACAAAGGTTTTATGGCGCCCTCCGATTGGGAAGCCACGCCGCGCGACCACGGAAAAAAGAGGTTGTACCATCGATACACTTCCGCTTCGACGAGCGCAGTTTTATCCGGGGTTTCGAGTAGTTGCTGGTGCTCAGGGCCAGGATCTGCGAGAACTCGAAACACTGCCCGCGACCACTCCAGCAAATCCATTTCCCAGGCTGCCGGGCCTGGGCTACACAACGATACATAACCTCCCTTGGCACGACACATCCCAGGTACATGCCGATGCAAAAGTGTGGGCCATCGGAACCTGACGTTCCGACTCCCTCACTCACTCAGGCAGAGCAATTCATGATCAATCAAATCGACACTGTGCTGTACACCGGCAAGACCCGCACAACCGGCGGCCGCGATGGCGCTTCGCGCAGTTCGGACGGC
This sequence comes from Pseudomonas sp. B15(2017), assembly GCF_002113215.1. Lineage (NCBI taxonomy): Bacteria > Pseudomonadati > Pseudomonadota > Gammaproteobacteria > Pseudomonadales > Pseudomonadaceae > Pseudomonas > Pseudomonas sp. B15(2017). The sequence continues at coordinate 37,927 of NZ_NEJZ01000017.1, read as the reverse complement.
AATCTGGACATCAAACTGTCACCACCCGGTTCGCACGGCAGCGGCACCAACCCGGAACAACTGCTGGCGGCAGGTTGGTCAGCCTGCTTCATCGGCGCTATGGGCAAAGCGGCCGTGTCACTGAAGCTCAAACTGCCGGTTGATGTGGCGGTAGAAACCGAAATCGATCTGGGCAAGACCGGCGATGCGTTTTTCCTGCGGGCCCGTTTGAATGTCAGCCTGCCGGGGCTGGAGCCTTCGGTCGCCCAGGCGCTGATGGAAGCCGCGCACCAGACTTGCCCCTACTCCAAGGCCACTCACGGCAATATCGATGTCACCCTGCGCCTGATCTGAAACAGGTCACGCCGGTTTCATCCTCAAACGCCCGAGGCAGTGCCTCGGGCGTTTTGTTTTTTCGCGAACGCGATTTCACATTTTTTTCACGAATCGCTTTGTCGCTGTAAAAAACCCTGACACAATTATTGGCAATGATTCTCAACTGCTCTTTATTTGCTATTTAAAATCAGGGAAATTTCATGTCGCGTCCTACCTCGCAACATCGTTTCAACCCGTCACGCAACCTTCTGTCCATGGCCATCTGCATGGCCGTCATGACGCCGGCGCTGGCCGATGAAACCCGCGAGACGCAGGACACCGCTCCACCCGCCACCCTCGAACTCGGCGCAACCGCCATCACTTCCACCCAACTGGGCAGCACCACCGAAGGCTCCGACTCCTATACCACCGGCACCATGGCCACCGCCACCAAACTGCCGTTGACCCTGCGCGAAACGCCGCAGGCCGTCACCGTGATCACCCGCCAGCGCATGGACGATCAGGCGATGACCAGCATCAATGACGTGGTCAACGCCACGCCGGGATTGTTCCTCAACTACTCCGACGGCCCCGGCCGGCAGTCCTACAAAGCCCGGGGTTTCGACATCGACAACCTGATGTACGACGGCATTCCGAGCGGCTACAACGGCGTGAAACTCGGCTCCCAGCCGAATCTGGCGATGTTTGATCGGGTCGAGGTCGTTCGGGGCGCGACCGGTCTGGTCACCGGTTCCGGCAACCCTTCGGCAGCGATCAACCTGGTCCGTAAACGGCCATTGGCCGAGCAGCGTGTCACCCTCACCGGCGCTGCCGGGACGTGGGACAACTATCGCGGCGAACTCGATGCTTCCAGCCCACTCAATGACAGCGGCACCCTGCGCGGCCGGGTGGTCACGTCCTATCGCGACGCCAACAGTTTTATCGATGACGTGGGCGAGCGACACAACCTGTTCTACGCCGTCACCGAAGCCGACCTGAGCGATGACACCACGCTGACCTTCGGTTTCTCCAACCAGAAAGACAAAACCAACTACTTCTGGGGCTCGTCGATGATCGGTCTCGACGGTCATCACCTCGATCTGCCGCGCTCCTACAACCCCGGCACCTATTGGGAGAACAAGGATCAGGAGATCAACACCGTCTTCGCCGAGATCCGGCAGCAACTGGCCAATGACTGGAAGCTGCAGGTCAATGCCAACTACTCCGAACAGGACGCGCTGTTCTCCGGTTCGTACCAGTCGCGCTGGGTCAACAACACCCTGGCCCGCACGGTTTACCAGTCAAGGGCCGATGAAAACCAGGCCGGTCTGGACGCCTTCTTCAGCGGCCCGTTCGAGGCCTTCGGACGTAGCCATGAATTGGTGGTCGGCGCCAGCAAACGCATCTACGACCTGACCACCCACAACTATTCGCCGTACGACACCAACTGGCCGATCAACGCCGGCAAGCCGGACTTCGTCCACACCAACAACACGCGTGAAGTCACGACTCAGGACGGCGTGTACCTGACCACCCGCCTGAGCCTGGCTGACCCGCTGAAGCTGATCCTCGGCGGACGTCTGGACTGGTACGACTACGACAACCGTGATGGCGACGGCGACTACAAGGTCACCCGCAACGTCACCCGTTATGCCGGCCTGATCTACGAACTGGACGACCATCACTCGATCTACGCCAGCTACAGCGACATCTTCACGCCGCAAAGCAACAAGGACACCTCCGGCAGCCCGGTCAAACCGATCGTGGGCAAGAACTACGAGGTCGGCATCAAGGGCGAATACCTGGGCGGCGCGCTGAATGCCAGCCTCGCCGTATTCCGGGTCGATCAGGAAAACCGCGCAGTGCAGGTGTTCGTGCCGAACTGCCCGCAGTCGTCCTGCTATGAAGCCTCCGGCGAAATTCGCAGCCAGGGTATCGACCTGGAACTGCAAGGCGCGCTCACCGACAACTGGCAGATCGGCGGCGGCTACACCTACGCCCGCACTCATACCATCAAGGACGAAGCGAATCCGCAGAACGTGAACAAGCAGTTCGACACTGACACGCCGGAACACCTGTTCAAACTGACCACCCGCTACGACTTCCAGGGCCCGCTGGAAAAACTGCGCGTGGGCGGCAACATTTCCTGGCAGAGCCGCATGTACAACGACATCGAACTGCTCGATGGCGGCAACTACCGCCTCAAGCAAGGTGCGTACGCCGTGACCGACCTGATGGCCGGCTACCGGGTCAATGAGAACCTCGATCTGCAACTCAACGCCAACAACATCTTCGACCGCAAGTACTATTCCGCCATCGCCAACTCCGTCAGTTACGGCGGCGACAGCTACGGCACCCCGCGCAACATGATGTTGACGGCCAAGTACAGCTTCTGACTTGTTCTGGCGCAGGGACGCGCCAACCCCGCCAGGATTCCTCCCGCCACGCCCTACATACCAAAGCGTTAATTTCGAAAACCCATGTCTGGTTTTCAGCGGCTCTCCTTTGCCCAAAGATTGCCTTCGGCCAAGGCAGCAGCCCTTGCCGCCTGTGCGACTTAAACAACTCAATGGGTGTTCAAAATGACTGACGAGAAAAACGGGACCACGCGTCGTGGCTTGATCACGACCGGGGCCATGGCCGCAACCCTGGCGATGGCATTGCCGGCGCTGGCCACACAGCAGACACCGACTTCCGCGTCAGGGGTCAGCAAAAGCGCCGGCAACGGCAGTGGCTCGGGAATGTTCACCGTCAAGGATGGCACGCAAATTTTCTACAAGGACTGGGGTCAAGGGCAGCCGATCGTGTTCCACCACGGCTGGCCCCTTTCCAGTGATGACTGGGATGCGCAAATGTTGTTTTTCCTCGGCAAGGGCTTCCGCGTCATCGCCCATGACCGACGTGGCCATGGGCGATCTTCCCAGACGGCCAGTGGCAACGACATGGACACCTACGCCGCCGACGTTGCCGAGTTGATGGCGCACCTGAACATCCGCAACGCCGTCCACATCGGCCACTCCACCGGCGGCGGTGAAGTGGCACGCTACGTGGCGCGTCATGGACGCGGGCGGGTGGCCAAGGCCGTGCTGATCGGTGCCGTGCCCCCCATCATGCTGCGCACCGCAAAAAATCCCGGTGGCCTCGCGATGGATGTGTTTGACGGATTGCGCAAAGCACTCGCGCAGAACCGCAGCCAGTTTTATCGTGACTTCCCGAGCGGGCCTTTCTACGGTTTCAATCGTCCCGGCGCCAAGGTGTCTGAAGCGATTGTCGAAAACTGGTGGCGTCAGGGCATGAACGGCGGGATCAAGGCGCAGTACGACTGCATCAGCGCGTTCTCCGAAACCGATTTCACCGATGACCTGAAAAACATCGAGGTGCCGACTCTGGTGTTGCACGGCGAAGATGACCAGATCGTGCCCATCGCGAATTCGGCCCATCTGTCCATCAAACTGCTCAAGCACGGCACGCTGAAAACCTATCCCGGCCAGCCCCATGGTATGTGCACCACGAACGGCGACACCATCAACGCAGACCTTCTGGCGTTTATCAATGCGTGATGTTCCGGGGCCGCGTCCTCACGACAAATCACGTACGACCCTCTAAAAAGAAAAGCTCCGACCCAGTCGGAGCTTTTTTATTGGGCGATTGACACAGCCATTGCCATTTCCTACCGGGCGATCGTCAACGTCTGATCGAGGGGCAACGCCTGGCGCAACCTGGGCACTACCTGCAACTCAAGCGGTGTGCCAAAAAACGCCTGGCAACGCGAACGCAGCCAACGTTGAGCACAATCGTTGTGCGCAGCCGCGCGCCAGACCATGGAAAGCTCCCGCGATGGCAGTAACAGAGGGGCCGGTTCGGCCCTGATATCCTCCACGGAGGCCATGGCCTTCGCCACATAATCCGGCACGATGACCAGCATGTCGCTTTGCGCCAACAGTCTTGGCAAGGCGCTGAACTGCGGCACCGCCAGCACCACTTTGCGCCGACGCCCCAGCAGATCCAGGGCATGGTCGGTGTCATCCTTGACCTTGCCCATGGACGACACGATGGCATGCGGTCGCTCGCAGAACTCATCGAGTGCCAGCAGGCCCGGCCGCGTGTCCGAGCGCAAAAGCATCGGCCGGATCAATCGCAGACTCTTGCGTCGCGCGTTGGCTGGCAGATCGAGCGTAGGGCTGATCCCCAGAGCGATCTCGCCATTGAACAGCCGCTGCGCCATCTGCTGCTCATCGACCCGTAGCACCACCAATGCAATGTTCGGTGCCTCGATACGAAGCTGGCGTAACAGTCGAGGAAGAAGCGCGTATTCGACATCGTCGGACAGGCCAACCTGAAAGGTCGCTTCGCTGGTGCCCGGATCAAACGGCTGGCAACGGCTCAACGCCGCGACCACGCCATCCAGCGCCGGCGTCAGATTGGCGAAAATTTCCTCGGCCCGAGCAGTCGGCTCCATCACCCTCCCCGCGCGCACGAACAAGGGATCGTCGAAAAGCACGCGCAAACGCCCAAGCGCCGCACTGATGGTCGGTTGGCCGAGAAACAGCTTCTCGCCGACCCGGCTGACATTGCGCTCATGCATCAGCGTCTCGAAGACCACCAGCAGATGGATGTCGACACGACGGAGATCATTTCTGTTCATGAAGTTCACCACCCGGCACGCGGCCATTGAGATCGACGGAGAGCAGGTAAAGGTTAAGGGCGTGCCTGCCGGGCGTCTGTGGTACTTGGGGACAGCGAGATCATGCGTAAGGTGAGTGTTTTGATACTTGCGTATGAACTGTTTGAACCTGACAGCTGCATCGGGCTGCGAATAGACCGCTGCGATGGCCGTTTTTTCGGGTTTTTTGTCCTAGCTGACGGAGTGTTGCCCCTCTACGATGCTGAACCGTTTATCTGCTCCCCGCCCAAACCTGCGGCGTGACCGTGTCTTTGGTCGGGCATACACTCGAAAGAGCAAACACAGGTACCCGGGCCGAGGGATAGGCATATTTTTGATGGGGCTTCACCGATACCACGACGAGCTCCACAACGTCACAACCTCTTGGGAAAAAAGCAATGAACAACAATCCCATCAGCAATAACCCCAGCGAGCCAGTGGTATTCATCGTCGACGACGATGCAGCGCTGCGTGAATCCCTCGGCAGCCTGTTGCGCTCCATTGGCCTTAAAGTCGAACTGTTCGGTTCGGTCGCCGAGTTCATGAAACATCAACGTCCCGACACCGTCAGTTGTCTGGTACTCGACGTGCGCCTGCAAGGCAGCAGCGGGCTGGATTTCCAGAATGAACTGGCCGCTGCCGGCATCAACGTGCCGATCGTGTTCATCACCGGGCACGGCGATATCGCCATGACCGTGCGCGCCATGAAAGCCGGCGCGGTGGACTTCCTGACCAAACCGTTTCGCGAGCAGGACCTGATCGATGCTGTCTGCGCCGCACATTCGCGAGACAGGCAACGTCGCGAATCCGGGCGCCATGCCGATGAACTGCGCGCGCGCCATGGGACGCTGACACCCCGTGAGCAGACGGTCATGGCGCTGGCAGCCTCAGGCCTGATGAACAAGCAGATCGCCGGGGAGATCGGCCTCAGCGAAATCACCGTGAAAATCCACCGAGGCCAGGCCATGCGCAAGATGGGCGCGCGCTCATTTGCCGATCTGGTGCGCATGGCCGAGGTCATCGCGGCGCAGCCTGTCAATCGGTGACCACATGAACCAGAACGGGACGGCTCAAGGGGCCGGGATGGCGCACGTTTGTGCCATCAGGCAAGGCATCGAAAGACTCGGCACAACTAACACTTAGGTATATCCCGTTCATACGTAGTCATACTTCGATTGACCCAATGCAGCGATGCCAGAGAATAACTCTTCGAATAACATCTTTATTCAAATCAATATTAATCAATACAACGATTGGTGAATGACAGACAGTCGCCAACAACGGTCATGCCTGAAAAACAAGTTCAGACTTTTCAACCTCTTCATTAATACGCCCTTCATAGCATTTGCCTGTTTCATCGAGAGAACACGACCTGCCGTCCGATAGCAAAAATCTGGAAGAATAAATGTCTATCATCAAACGTCGCGCACAACTTCTTTGCTCAGACGCCTTCGCCTGGCTTGCCGCCATTGCAGTCGGCAGCATGATCTATATCACCAACGCTTACCTTGATCTGGACGTTGCGCCGACGTTGTTCTATATCACGCTGGTGTTCATGTCCGCGAACATCTTCCCGGTTCCGGTATTCCTGGCCGTTGCGCTGGGTTGCCTCACGCTCCTGACAGCCGACTTCCTGATCGACCAAGGCTATCGCGATCACAGGAGCATCGCCGGATTCGTCAGGTGCGTGATCGCGCTGACGACCATTTCCCTGTTGGCGCTGCGCAGTAAACGCGCCACTGAAACGTTGCGGCGCAAGGAAGCCTTCTTTCTCGGCGCACAGAAACTCAGCCACACCGGCAGCATCGGTTTCATCATCGATAAAAAGGTCAGCGTGTCCTTGTCCTGGTCGGAAGAATCCTCACGCATTTTCGAGTACCCACCGAACGTCACTCCGACTCTCGCCCTGGTCAAGTCACGCACCCATCCCGATGATCTACCGGTGATCGATCAGGTGCTGGACCAATTTGCGCGCCGCCAGGAGCTTATCGAAGCCGAGCATCGACTGGTCATGCCGGATGGTCGGATCAAGCATGTGCAGATGATCGCCAGCCCTTTGCCCAGGCATCGCGGGCGCACGCAATACGCCGGCGCGCTGATGGAAGTCACCGCCAGCAAACAGTCCGAAGAGGCGCTGTTTCACTCGCAAGCCACCCTCGCCCACGTCACACGCCTGACCTCCATGGGCGAACTGGCAGCCTCCATCGCCCACGAAATCAATCAGCCGCTGGCAGCGGTCATTACCAGCGGCGAATCCTGCAAACGCTGGATCAACCGTCCCGAGCCCAATCTGGAAGAAGCACGCCGTTCGCTGGACCGGATCATTCAAAACTCGGTCAGGGTCTCCGACGTCATCGCCTGTATCCGGGCCTTGTCGCGCCACAGCGAGGTGCAGCGCAATGTCGAAGTGTTTGACGAGATCGTCAGTGACTCGCTGACGCTGATGCAACACGACATCTGCTTTCACGAGGTTCGCCCGCACGCACAACTGGGCACTCGCGGCGCCCTGATCAAAGGCGATCGTGTGCAACTGCAGCAAGTCATCATCAATCTGATCATCAACGCCTGCCAGGCCATGGCCAACGTGCAAGAACGAGCCCGGACGCTACGGATCAACACCTCGATTTTGCACAACGAGGCTGTGCTTGAAATCGCCGATTCCGGCGTCGGCATTGCCGCAGACATCCTGCCTTCGCTGTTCGACCCGTTCTTCACGACCAAACCGACCGGCCTCGGAATGGGCCTCTCCATTTGCCGGTCGATCATTGAATTCCACGGCGGGCGCATCTGGGTCAACAGTACCGAGGGCGTCGGTACGCAGTTCGTATTTGCAATTCCGTTGGCGGCGCCCGAACACGATCAATGACTGTCATCCACCCCTGACGTCGCCGGCCGGCGATATGGAGATCCGCATTGTCTACTCAACGCACAAACCCCGACCCCGAATCCGAAAATCCGCTACGAGAACGAACCGTGGTTTTCGTGGCGTATCCGCAAATGGGCCTGCTGGATCTGACCGGTGCCCAGACCGTCTTATGGGCGGCAAGCTGCAGACTGGCGCAACTCGGCTTGCCCGGTTACGCCTTGCACACCGCAAGCCTGCATGGCGGGCCGGTGCAGACCGGCGAAGGCCTGGTGGTGCAAACCCGGCGGCTGGATGAGCTAAGCGGCGAGCCGATCAATACGCTGATCGTTCCGGGCTCGGCATCCATTCGCCAGGCCATGCTCGACAACGCGCCGCTGGTGGACTGGTTGCGCGTCACCTCAGCCACGGCCAGCCGTACAACGTCGGTATGCAGCGGCGCATTTTTCCTGGCTCAGGCGGGACTGCTCGACGGCCTGCGCGTGGCGACACACTGGCTGATGGCTGACACGTTCGAGCGGCTGTTTCCAAAGGTCGAACTGGATCGCGAAGCCATCTTCGTTCGCCAGGCATCGGTGTGGACTTCGGCCGGGGTCAGCGCGGGAATCGATCTTGCACTGGCACTGGTCGAGGCCGACAACGGCCGTGATGTGGCCATGCAGGTCGCCCGGCGCATGGTCGTTTACTACCGGCGCCCGGACAACCAGGAACAGTGGAGTCCACTGTTGCACTCACAACATTCAATCGCGCTCGAGCGCTAGCTGGAGACGGTGGTCATGAACGCACCGCACAAACTGCTCCTGGTCAGTCACCCGCCCTGCGTCAGCCGCTACGGCACGCACACATCGCTATGCACCGCTGAGCGCGTGGAGATCATCGACGCGTTGACGCAGACTCTTGGCGCTACGCTGAATATTCTGGCGCGACTCAAACACAGCCAGCAGACATTGCGCACCGTCAGTTTCTTACCGGTGCAGACACTGTTGCGCAGGTTGCTGAATGCCAATACCCGATACGCCGACTTTCTCGTCACCGGCATCACGGATCTGGGTGGCCATGCCCAGCGTGACGCGCTATACCGCCTCAATGACGCGGCAGAACCGTTGTGTTTCGCCGACTGCCTGAAAGGCATTGATCGCGCCATACGCCGGCTCGGGGCCGCCGACGCCTTGTTCCGCGACTGTCGCGCCAGTGCAATTGCCAATAACGACTACGCCAGCCGACAACTTTTTGAAGCCTGCATTCGGCATAACAGGTACTTTCTTTCGTTAATCAACAACCACTTGTTTGCTGAACATTAATTAACTGTCGCAACTAACAAAAAAACCAACCAAACATACCCACGTATACTATTCCACAACTTTTGAAGGCGTATCTTGCAAGTATGGCGGGCGCTACAGCCACCCGCAAAGACGCAAGGTTTCCCCATGTTCAACTCAGCTATTATTTCAGTTGTCGATGATGACGAACTTGTTCTGGTTTCACTGGACAGCTTGTTGCGGTCTTGCGGTTATACAGTCAAGACGTTCACCAGCGCGTTTGCTTTTCTTGAATCAAGCGCGCCAGAGCAGACCGGGTGCCTGATCTCCGACATTCAGATGCCCGGCATGTGCGGGGTCGAAATGTACGAGGCGCTGGCGGCCAGGAAGATCCACATTCCGACTATCTTCATCACCGGCAAGCCGGGCCTGCCCCCTGAGTTCAGCAGCCGTGTGAAGACGCCGGAGGGCTATTTCTCCAAACCGTTCCATACCGACGCACTGCTGGCCTGCATCGAACAGGTGCTGATGCGCCGACGTTGAGCGGCCCCCTCGAACAAGGCGATGCAGAGCTGCCGCTGCCCGTTCGATAAACCTCAAAGCAAAAAAAGGCCCCGCAAGCTCATCACTTGCGGGGCCTGATTTTTAGCGAGGCCGGCCGAATGCAGCCGGGCCGCCGACAGCCGATCAGTAATCCCAGAACGCTGCAATCCAGCGGAACGCGTCACCATCGACCGCTACTCGGCCCACCGAAGGGAACGGCAGGTGCGTGGCGACAAACCACTCACCGCTCGCCGCCGCCTCGCGCATCAGACGCACGCGCACCCGCACCGATTCTTCAGGGTCATGCTCGAAGCCGTTGTGCCATTCCGGGTGTTCGAAGGCCACCGGAAACAAGGCATCGCCGGCAAAGGTCAGGCGTTCACCGCCGGAGTTGACGTAAACAATGCTGTGGCCCGGCGTATGCCCACCGGTCAGCTTCACCACCACGCCCGGCGCCACCTCGTATTCATCGTCGAAAGTGCGCACCCGGCTCCGGTAATCGTTGATGAACTGATTGGCTGTCGCGCGCAGAACGTCAGGCACCGGCGCCGGCATCTCGGTCTGAGTGAAGTCCGGAGTTTCCCAGAACTCGACTTCTTTCGCTGAAACATGGATCCGCACATCCGGACGCAGCCGGCTCTTCACTTCGTCGACCAGCAGGCCGCCGACATGGTCCATGTGCATGTGCGTGATCACGATGTCGGTCACCGCTGCCAGATCAATGCCGGCCGCTTCCAGCCGTTTCGGCAGCTGGCCGGCCCGGGGAAAGCCGGGAAACTGCCCGCCCAGTCCGGCGTCGACCAGGATGATCTGCTCGCCGCTGCGCACCACCAGCACGTTGAGTGCCCAGTCGAACGCGTCCGGCCCCAGAAACATGTCCTTGAACCAGGCGGCACGAGCCTGCGGGTCAGCATTGGTCGACATGGTCGAGGTCGGCAGCGGCAGGACGCCATCGCTGATCACCACCACGTCGATGTCGCCGACCTGCAGTGCGTAGCGCGAAGGCACCAGCTCCTGAGCCTGGCCGAAATTCGAGGTGAATGGCAGGCTGGTGGCTGAGTGGGTTTGTTGGGAGTGATTCAGATAGGTAGACATGGTCGCTTTCCTGTTGGCTGAGTCGAAATTGCTCGGAGCAATGCCGCAAGAGCGGCATAAAGCTCCTTGAAAGCGAGTGTGCATCGCGACCCTGACGACCAATACCATACGCGGGTATAGGGATTGCGCCGGATCGAGCGAGTACGGCCGGCGCTGAAGTGGCTGCGTCCCATACCAATGTATATTCGCGCTGGCGCCCGCAAACGCGGACACTAGGGCACACCGGATCGTCGAAAACTGGCGGTCACCAAGCCCTCAAAGCCGTCATGAACTCAATTTTTCATCACCCCGACCCACTCACCTGTCTGCTCGCGCAGCCGCGCACGCTGGTGTTCCTGGCCTATCCGCAAATGGGCTTGCTGGACCTGACCGGCGCACAGACCGTGTTCTGGGCAGCGTCCAAAGCCAGGGCCGAACGCGGCCTGCCTGGCTACGCGATGCACACCGCAAGCCTCGCCGGCGGATTGATTGCCACCGCCGAAGGGCTGGCGGTCAACACCGTCCCACTGAACACCTTTGACGAAACCGCGATAGATACCCTGATCGTGCCCGGTGCACCGAACATCCGGCAGGCCATGCTCGACAACGTTGCGCTGGTGGACTGGTTGCGCGCGGCGTCGGTTAAGGCGGGACGCACCGCCTCGGTGTGCAGCGGCACCTTTCTGCTGGCCCAGGCCGGGCTGCTGGAAGGGTTGCGCGCGACCACCCACTGGGGGATGTGCGACATGCTCAAGGGTGGTTTTCCCAGTGTCGATGTCGATCTTGATGCGATCTACATCCAGCAAGGCAAGGTCTGGACTTCCGCCGGGGTCACCACCGGAATCGACATGGCGCTGGCACTGGTCGAAGCCGATTGCGGCAGGGCCATAGCTCTACAGGTCGCGCGGGAGCTGGTGGTTTTTCTCAAGCGGCCCGGCGGTCAGGCGCAGTTCAGCCAGTTGCTGCAATCACAGATCGACGACCGCGGCAGCTTCGACGAACTGCACCTGTGGATCAGCGAAAACCTCGGCGACACGGGCCTGAACGTCGAAACCCTGGCCCGACAGGCACAGATGAGCCCGCGCAATTTCGCTCGAGTCTACAAACGCAAGACCGGTCGCACACCGGCGAAGGCGCTTGAGCTGTTTCGCCTGGAAGCGGCGCGACGGATGCTCGAAGACTCCCAGCGCAACATCGACCAGATCGCGCAGTTGTGCGGGTTCGGCGACGAAGAACGCATGCGCGACACCTTCTACCGTCATCTCTCGGTCTCGCCTCGGGAATACCGCAGCCGGTTCTCGCGCTGACGCCACACACCGCAAGGGCATCGGGCTCGCAGGCGTTCAAATACTGTCGCTATACACACGTATAAGTACGCCGCCGGATCGAGCGGCGTATCGTGCGGCAATGGCGGGCGTCCTCGACGGGCTACCCGAGATCAGCCCTGGTAAAGCAATGTCCCACACCGCTGTTGTTTCGGTTGTCGATGATGATGAATCCGTGCGCATGGCGCTGGACAGCCTGTTGCGCTCTCACGGCTACAGCGTGCGGCTGTACCCGAACGCCGAGGCTTTTCTGGCGATGACCGCACCGCCCCGCCCCGGCTGCATCATCTCGGATATCCAGATGCCCGGACTGTCCGGCATCCAGATGTACGACGCACTGTGCGCCCGAGGCCTACGCATCCCGATCATTTTCATCACTGGCTACCAGGGCCCACCGCCAAAGGTCAACGCAGCATTTCCCGAGCCGCTCGCCTACTTCCCGAAACCCTTTCCCTGCGGCGAACTCATCACCTGCATCGAAAGCGCGTTCAATCGCACCGTTTGAATGCCCTCTTCCTATACCTGTGTATACCCGCCTCACACCTAAGCATGTCGGCGCTGACCCTATGTAGAAGTGTTCCGCCGCGCCTTCCTCGATAGCATTTTCTCCAGCGAATCGAACCGGTTCTGCGGTTGCTCACAACAACCTGCTTCGTGCAGACCGGGAGACGGTCACGCGTGAACAGTCAAGTCGTTCAACGATCAGAATTTCTCAGGAGTCATCCGATGAAACAGCACATTTTAGTGATAGGCGCAGGATTTGGTGGAGTCTGGAGCGCCTTGAGCGCCGCACGACTGCTGGACCAGCATGATCGTAACGACGTGCAGATCACCGTCCTGGCGCCCCAGGCAGAACTGCGTATCCGCCCACGCTTCTACGAGCCGGACGTCCACAACATGAAGGCGCCGCTGGGTGAACTGTTCGATGCGGTCGGCGTGAGATTCGTCAAAGGCATCGCCGACAACATCGACACCCAAAGCAAGCAGGTGACCTACAGCGATGCCTTCGGCGCGCAAGGCAAGCTGAACTATGACCGGCTGGTATTGGCCGCCGGCAGTCGCGTGATTCGCCCACCGCTCAAAGGCATGATCGAACACGCTTTCGATGTCGACCAGATAGAAGAAGCCGCCCGCCTCGAAGCCCATATCAAATCCTTGAAGAACCAGCCGTCGAGCGCTGCGCGAAATACCGTGGTGGTCGCCGGTGGTGGTTTTACCGGGATCGAAACCGCCACCGAAATGCCCGCCCGCCTGCGTGCCGCTCTGGGTGACGATGCGCCGATCAGAGTCATCGTAGTGGATCGTTCGCCGCAAATCGCCGCGACGTTGGGTGAAGGCATTCGCCCTTCCATCGTGGAAGCTTCCAGGGAGCTGGGCATCGAATGGATAGTCGACGCCTCGGTCGCCTCGGTCGATGCCGGCGGCGTGACCCTGGCCGACGGCCAACGTATCGAATCCAGCACCGTCGTCTGGACCGTTGGTTTCCGCGCCAGCCCGCTCACCGAACAGGTGCCGGGCAGCCGTGATCCGCAAGGGCGCCTGCACGTCGACGGCCACTTGAAAGTGCTGGGGCATGTGGATGTCTTCGCTGCCGGCGACGTCGCTTATGCCGCCACGGATGATCTCGGAAACTACGCCGCGATGTCCTGCCAGCATGCGATCAGCCTGGGCCGTTATGCCGGCAACAATGTGGCGGCTGACCTGATCGGTGTCGCGCCGATGACCTACAGCCAGCCCAAGTACGTGACCTGCCTTGACCTCGGCGCCTGGGGCGCCGTGTTCACCGAGGGCTGGGACCGTCAATTGAAACTGGTCGGGCAAGAAGCCAAAGACCTCAAGACTCAGATCAATACCGTTTGGATCTACCCGCCGGCCGCCGATCGTGCAACCGCACTGGCCGCTGCCGACCCGTTGATTCCGGTGGCCTGATCCCGCGACGCTTGACCCTTCTCTACTGCTGCGCGCATTCCCAGGCGCCCGCCACGGTTTTTTTGGCGGGCGCTTTTTTCTGCTCACGGAAGCAGAACGGGATCGGCCGGCAAGACAAACTGCACGACGGCACCGCACGGCTGATTGGCCTCGATCCACAATTGACCGCCATGGGTCTCGATGATCGAACGGCAGATCGACAGCCCCATGCCCAGCCCCGTGGGTTTGGTGGTGTAAAACGGTGTAAACAGCTGCCCGATCGAATGCGCGCCGAACCCCGGCCCCGAATCGCTGACACACACCCACACCTGCTCCGCTTCATTGGCTTGCGTGCGGATGCGCAGCTCTCCTTTGACGACACCTGCACCGCTCATGGCTTCCAGTGCGTTCATCACCAGATTGAGCACCACTTGCTGCAGCTCGACCCGGTCGCCATCGACCCGTGGCAAACTGGCCGCCATCTGCGCCTCGACCGAAACCCCGGCCTTCTGCGCCTGGCTCCGGGTGATCTCGATGACTTCGCCAATCACCTCATTGAGGTTGACCGGCTCCTTTGGCTGAGGGGCCTTGCGAATCAGCCCGCGAATACGATCCAGCACCTCACTGCCCCGATGGGCATCCCTGACGATCCGCTCCAGGCACAGGCGGGTTTCTTCGAGGTTCGGTGGCGCCGCACCCGACCAGCGCAGCGCTGCCTGGGCGCTGGCGAGTGTCGAGGCCAGCGGCTGGCTGACTTCATGGGCAATCGAGGCCGCGAGTTGCCCCATGGTCGCGACGCGGCAGGCATGGGCCAGCTCAGCCTGTATCTCGCGATAACGCTGCTCGCTTTCGCGGCTTTTGACCTCGCGCTCGGCGACATCGCGGTACAGGCGTGCATTGACCAGCGAGATCGCCGCCTGTGAGGCGATCAGCCTCAGCGAGGCGATCCGTGAGGGGCTGAACACCCGCGAAGTCAGGTTGTTTTCCAGATACAGCACGCCGATCAGTTTCGCCTGATTGAGCAACGGCAGGCAGAGTACCGAGCGCACACGATGCTGGCGAACATACGGGTCGGCCGCGAACGATGGTTCGGCCAAGGCATCAGCCAGTACCAGGTTTTCCTGAGTGCGCAGCACCTGGTTCAGGACCGACTCCGGCAACAGCCTCGCAGCCACCGGCGCATCGCGCAGATCCAGTTGCGTCGCGTCGTCACGAGTGATCGCCTCGGCGACGATCCGCTGCTTGCCCTGCTCCGTCAGGATCAGCACGCCACGCTGCGCGCCGGCCTGTTCGATTGCGGTGCGCATGATCATGTCGATCAGCTTTTCGAGGACGATTTCACTGGAGGCCGCTTGCGACACCTTTAACACGGTCGCAAGGTCCAGATGCTCCACCGGCGTGGCGATGGTACTGGTGGGACCGGGCAGCGGTTTTTCGACCCGCAGGAACGTGTGCTCGGCCTCCAGTTGTCGCACTTTGCCCTCGGCGCCCCAGCGCTGATAGCCGTAGCGCGCATCCTGAAGATAGACCCGGGCAATCTTGTGCAGCCCGCGGTTTTCATAGAAACGCGCGGCGAGCTCGTTGGCCAGCGCTTCGATATGCAGGAAGCCGCTGCGCTGAGCTGATTCGATTGCTTGTTCGAAGCAATGCTCGGCCTCTGGCAGCCGGCCCTCCAGACGGGCAATTTCACCCGCCAGCAATGCGGCGTGGCTGGCGAAATTGTCCGGGCAGAGTTCGGCCCAGACCTGCAATTGCCGGTGTTGCGCGGTGATGACGTCGAGTTGCGCCTGCCGTTCACCGGCGGGCCTGGTGCTGCACAGGGCAGCGAGGGTCAAGGCCTGGTAGAAGCAATATTCGGCTTCCTCAAGAAACGAGTGCGATGACCTGAGCAATTGTCGAGCGGCGGCGCCGGCCTCTGCCGCTGCTTCGTAGTAGCCGGCGAAATAACAGGCCTGCAAGGTGCGAATCCAGTGCCAGCAAATGGCAACCAATGAGGTCTGGTGATCCTCGCAGTGGCGCTCGGCAAATGCGCCCGGGCCGATACTGCCGAAAGTTGGCGTCTGGCCCCGGAGCATCCGGATAAACGCCAACTGCGTTTCGATGAAGTCGATGACCACGCCGAACCCGATTTTTCTGGCGTAAGCCAACCCGCGCTCGGCCTCCTCATGCAATTCGGCCAGGGGTTCGCCGGTGGCCAACAGGTTGGAGACCCGGCTGTTGCCGGTGAACGCGGCAATCGGCAGATCACCAGTGCGGTTCGCCACTTCAAATATACGGGCCAAAGGCTCAAGGCAGGTTCGTATCGGTTGAGCCCAGCGTTTGGCAAACAACCAGAACGCCAGTTGCGTACGTGCCTGATAGCGTTCCAGATCGCGCCGTTCGACCAGTCGACAGCCCAGCTCGGCGAACGCCACGCCGGCCGGATAGTCCGCGAACCGCCGCCCGGCGATCCGCGATACGTTGGCATAGGCCACGCACGAAGCATCGCTGTTGCCGTATTCAATGCTCAGATTGATCGCCCGGCACATGGCCAGGCCCGGAAGATTGCCGTCCATATGGACCGCTGCCACGATCAGCTTGGTCAGGGCTTCAAGAGTGGCAAGCGCGGTTTCATCCACCATGGGCGGCAGATCGATCAATGCTTCGATAGGACGCTCGCCGAGCCTTTGCCCGATCTGCCGGTATTCGTCACGCACCTCGTCGTCATCGGGATGAGGCGACCACTCGATCCCCAGATAACGCAGGAAAGCCAGGCAGACCGTCACCGCGTTGTCGCTCTGATTCAGAACCAGGTAGAGATCCGCTTGCAGGCAGGCGACCCGGGTGCGTTCGATCAGCGTCAGCGCACGGCGTGACAATTGCCGCAGACGCGCTTCGGCGCTCCCCAACTGGCGGGTAAGGAATTCGCAAAAGGCCCGGCCGGACTCCAGCGCAAACATCAACTCACGCTGATGTTCCCAGCCGCCCTCGCCCAGCAGCGCTGCGCCCTGGGCGAAGTACGTCAGCGCCGAAGCATAGGCCGTTGACGCTCTGGCCCGTTCGCCCGCCAGCAGGTTCAATTGCGACAGGTGTTCGCGCTCCTGTTGTCGATTCATCAGCGCGGCACCTCGATTGAGTTGGCCGACCATCTCGAAAATCTTTTCTGCATGCTTGTCTGCCGGCGTCTTCTCCACCAGCGAACGTCCGATCCGCAGGTGATGCTGCGCACGGGCAGCCTCATCAATCAGCAGATACGCCGCTTCCTGGACCCGATCGTGAACAAACCCATAAGTGCTGTCCTGACGCGTGATCAATTCATGACGAACCGCCGGCCACAACACCCCGTGAACCTGTGCGACAGGCAAGTCCAGAACGGTAGACAGGGAGGCGACATCGGCGAGGTTGCCCAGGCACGCCAGTTGCTGCAACGCCTGCTGCGTTTCAGCGGGCAACCGTGCCATCTTGTCGAGCATCAGGTCGACCACATTGTCGGTGTAGCCCCTGGTGTGTATGCGCTGTGCGTCCCAGACCCATTGCCGGCGGTCATGATCGAAAGTCAGCAGATCCTGTTCGACCAGGGTTTGCAGGAACTGAATGACGAAGAAAGGATTGCCCTGCGTCTTGTCCAGAATCAGCTGCGCGAGCGGCGCGATGTACGACGGCTCGGAGCGCGATGACTCGGCGATCAACTGCTCGATGTGCGATCGGGCCAGCGGCAACAGGGTGATCTGATGTATCCGCCCCCCAGCCGCTTTGATGGCGCTCAACCGGGTGGTCAACGGATGCGAGGCATCCACCTCATTGCTGCGGTAAGCGCCGATCAGCATCAAGTGCTGCAAGTGGGAATGCGTCAGCAGTTCCTCCAGCCAATTGAGTGTCGCGACATCCAGCCATTGCAAATCATCCAGAAACAGCACAAGTGGATGTTCGGCGCGGGCAAACACGCCGATAAACCGTCGCAATACCTGCAAGAACCGGCGTTGCGCCTGTGGCGGCTCCAGGTCTGCTACCGGCGGCGTATCGCCGATGATCAGTTTCAGCTCCGGAATCAGGTCGCTCACCAGCCGCGCCTCGGCGCCCAGCGCTTGCCGCAGCGCGTTGCGCCACTCGGCCATTTGCGAATCGCTCTGGCCCAGAAGCGTGCGCACCAGCCCTTGGAACGCCTGGGCCAGAGTCGAATAAGGTACGTCGCGTTTGTACTGGTCGAACTTTCCGCTGGCGAACAACCCGCGCACCGGCACCAGGGTTTGATGCAGCTCGTGGACCACCGAGGATTTACCGATGCCCGAATAGCCGCAAACCAGCACCAGCTCCGGTCGGTGGCTGACGGCAATCCGTTCGAACGCGGCAATCAGCGTCTGGACTTCGGGCTCTCGGCCGTAGAGCTTTTCGGGGATCAGCAAACGGTCGCACGTCCCCTGCTCGTCCAGCGCAAACTCGTCCATATTCTGCAGGTGCCAGCCTGCCAGACAATGGCGCAGATCCTGCTCGACGCCAAGCGCAGACTGATAGCGCTCCTCGGCGGTCTTGGCCAGCAGCTTCATGACGATTCGCGACAGCATCTCGGGCACCGTCGCCACGCGCGCACTCGGCGACATCGGCGTACGCGCGATATGGCAATGCAGCCATTCCATCGGATCGGCAGCGCTGAACGGCAGCGACCCGGTGAGCATTTGATAGAGCGTGACGCCGAAGGCATAGAGGTCGCTGCGCGAATCCACCAAGCGGTTCATCCGGCCCGTCTGTTCCGGGGCCATATAGGCCAGGGTCCCGGACAATGTTTCTGGCGGTTCCGCGGGCTGCCGTTCCCGGGGCAGACGCGATGCGAGGCCGAAACCGGTGAGTCGGGCGTGCCCATCGGGGCAGTTCACCAGAAGGTGAGCGGGCTTGATGTCTTTGTGAATCAGGCCACGTCGATGCAACTTGCCCAGTGCAACCGCCACGCTGATGGCCAGCGGCAGAAACGTCGCAACGTCCAGGGGTGCCTTCAGCAAACGGGCCAGCGGCACGCCGCCCGGGTCTTCGAGCACCAGCTGCAGGCGGCCCTCGTCATGCAACAACTCAAGGGGACGGGCCGCCCAGTCGCTCTCCAACTGGTCTTTCAGGGAAAACTCATGGGCAAGCCGCTCGACGCTGGCGCCCGAAGGTTGCTCCGTAGCGAGCGAGGCGATCAGGACATCAACCTCATGACCGCCAGAAGCACGTCTGCCCCGCAGGAGAATGCGTTCTGCGTCGTCCCACAGCATCTGCATGCCTTCATTCATCGCCGTCGCAGCCGTTGGTAATCGCTGGATCATGGGGCACCGTTACCTGTATGCCGTTTGGCACCCTTTGCTAACCGTAGCTGAGGGAAAGGCAGGGAGAAAAACCAACGAAAATCTTTGCAGTAAAACCGACGCGCGGCAATCAAACGAAGGTGTTAAGGGAATGGACCACGGCCGGCGCGACAAACCTGACCCACCGGCAACGCAGCGACAGTAAACGGCAATCTAGCGCTGACTCGATGGCTGCGCCGCCAGAATCTCTTCCAGAAAATCGATGAACACATTGATACGACTGGAGCCCCGATGATTGGGCAGGTACAACGCATTGATGCAGCAGCTCGCATTACCCGGGTTGACTTCATACCCTGCCAGCAGCCGCGTCAACCGACCCGCCTCGACATCGGCGCGCACCAGCCAGTCGGCCAGCAGGGTCACCCCGCGCCCCGCCACCGCCGCTTCGCGCAGGATGTCGGCGTTGTTGCTTTGCAGGCGGCCGTGCACATTGAGCTGGATGGTTTCCTCGTCGCCCTGGAATGTCCAGTGCTGGTGCGAACCACCGTAGTCGAAGCGCAGGCATTGATGCTCAAGCAAATCGCGCGGATGCAAAGGCGCAGCGTGATGAGTCAGGTAATCCGGACTCGCCACCACCCAGCGCTGGAAGCCGCCCACGCGCTTGCTGACGATATCGTCACTGACCACCGACGATCCCAGTCGCACCGAGACATCGATCTGCTCGCTCAGCAGATCGCTGACCTGATCGCTCAACGACACACTGACTTCCAGCCCCGGATGGCGGTCGAGCAAAACCCCCAGTTGCGGTGCAATGATCTGGCGACCGAACTCGACCGGCACGCTGATGCGCAGCCGGCCCTGCGCCTCGCTGCCACGGTCGGCGACAACCGCGTCGGCCTCGTCGATGGCATCGAGAATGGCCACCGCTTTCTCGAAATAGGTTTGGCCGGCGACCGTCACGCTGGTGTTGCGTGTCGTGCGATTGAGCAGGCTGGCGCCCAGCTCGTTTTCCAGCCCCGCCACCTGGCGTGTCACCGAAGAGGTGGAGATGCCGAGTTTGCGCGCCGCCGAGGAATAACCACCGCAACGGACGGTTTCAACGAACATCTTCAGTGCCAGCAACTTGTCCATAAGTGGAGCCCGATCGAAAGGAAACGGTGATGATTGTGCATCACCGTTCGCCAATCGTCTTGTAAGACCGTGCTTGATCGGACTCACCGGTGTCTGAGGCTCAGGCATCGGTCTTGCGGCTCAGAAACATCGCCAGGGCCAGCGCCGGGAGCAACGCCACGGTCACGGCGGACAGGTTCCAGCCGAAATGCTCGTAGAGCGGACTTGCGACCAGCGATCCCAGCGCGCCGCCGACGAAGATGCTGGTCATGTACACGGCATTCAGGCGGGCCCGGCTGTGCGGATCAATGGCGTACACCTCGCGCTGACCCAGAACCATGTTCAGTTGCACGGCGAAGTCCAGCAGCACCGCGCAAACCACCAGCCAGACATAACTGCTGCCCGGCAGCGCGGCGATCAGCAAGGAGGCTGGCGCCAACAACAGTGCAACGAGCGTCCCGCGCCGACCGTGCCCGGCATCGGCCAACCGCCCGGCAATCGGCGCTGCAACCGCGCCCACGGCGCCGACCAGTGCAAAAATCGCCACCTGTGCCTGACTGAAACCGTGGTGTCGCATCAGCTCGATCGGTGCGAGGGTCCAGAACAGGCTGAAGCTGGCGAACAGCAAGCCCTGATACAGCGAACGCTGACGCAGGACCGCGTGCCGACGGGCCAGCGCAAACACCGAACCGATCAGCGCCACATACGTCGCCTGATGAGTCGGGACGCGGCGCGGCAAGGCAATCGCCGTGACCAGGGCGATGACGGCCATCAGTGCCGCTGCGCTGAAAAACACCCCGCGCCAGCCGAACACTTCCACCAACAGACTCGACAGTGGCCGCGACAGCAGAATGCCCAGCAACAGGCCGCTCATGATGTTGCCCACCACCCGCCCGCGGCTCGCCTCGGGCGCCAGATGCGCGGCCAGCGGCACCAGGATCTGTACCGCCACCGAAGTGAGGCCGATCAGCAACGACAGGACAAGGAACATCGACGGCGAATGCGTCAGACCGGCGCACAACAGCGTCACACTCGCCGCGAGGGTGAAGCCCACCACCAACCGACGGTTTTCCATCAGATCGGCCAGCGGCACCAGCAACAGCAGGCCCAATGCATAACCGAACTGCGTGAGTGAAACAATCAGACTGGCATTGGCACTGGACAGGCCGATTTGCGGCGCGATCAGTTCGACGATCGGCTGAGCGTAATAAAGGTTGGCCACGACCGCGCCGCAGCAGAATGCCAGGAACGCGACCATCAGGCCGGAAAGAGAAGCGGATTGTTCGGCCTTGCCCGCCGCTGCCGGATTGCCCGTAAGCATGATGACACCTCGATGAGTTTGGAAAGTGACGCCAAGGCTAGGGGCTGCGCCGGCCTTCGAGTATCCATCTGCCGGGCAATTGAGTGATGCGCCAAGTGCAACGGTCCCCAGGCGTTGCACTTGGCGCAACGTGCTATTGCGCGGTCTGGCAATACTCGGACGGATACACCTTCTCTACCCTTGGGCACTTGGCGCAGGGCTTTGCATCGGCGCCCTTTCCCGCTCTTTCAAGGAGTTGTCGAGATGCCGAATCCGTTCTTCACGCCCACCGCGTGCCTCTTGGGCAAATGCTCATGAACGGCCACTTCATGAGATCCAGAGTGCTGTGGATCAGCGCGGCAGCCCTCGCGTCGATCGGTGCAATCGCGGCCCTGGCGCTGATGTGGCGTCCGGCAATCGCGCCGGTCGAGCGTCCGCAAACCTTCGACTCCGCCCAACTGCAACGCGGCGCGCGCGTCGTCGAGGCGGGCGATTGTGCGGTGTGTCATACGCGGCCCGGCGGCCAATACCTGGCCGGCGGACTGCCGCTGGTGACACCGTTCGGTACCCTCTACAGCACCAACATCACCCCGGATCCACAGACCGGCATCGGCCAGTGGTCGTTGCCGGCCTTTGAGCGGGCGATGCGTGAAGGCATCTCGCGCGACGGCCACTTCCTGTACCCGGCCTTCCCTTACGTTCATTACCGGCGCATGAGCCAGGACGACATCGCCGACGCCTATGCGTACCTGATGAGCGGCCCCGCCGTGGACTCGCCGCCACAACAGAACCGCATGAACTTCCCGATGAACATCCGGCCATTGGTGTCGTTCTGGAACCTGCTGTTCCTGCACGCGAAGCCATTGACGCCGGTAGCGCAGCAATCGCAGGCGTGGAATCGCGGGCGTTACCTGGTCGAAGGTCCGGGTCACTGCGCGGGCTGTCATTCGCCGTTGAATATGATCGGTGCCGAGAAGTCCGGCGAAAGCCTGGCGGGCGGCAGCGTGGATGGCTGGGACGCGCCGTCACTGCTGGGCATGGCGCACCGGGCAAACCCGTGGAGCCGCGAACAACTGGTGAGTTACCTGCGGGGCGACGTGGTCGACGGACACGGCACGGCGGCGGGCCCGATGCGCCCGGTCAGCCTCGGTCTGGCGCGCCTGCCGGCGGAAGATGCCCAGGCGATTGCCGAATACTTGCTGAGTCTGCCGGCGAAAACTGCAATCAACGAGATTCCGAACGTCAGCGCCAGCACGGAACCTGCGGATCGCTCCTCTGGCGCGCTGCTGTTCGCCAGCGCCTGCGCCGGCTGCCATGCCCAAGGCGCGCCGATGCGTGAAATCGACGGTCGTCCGGCACTGGATCGAACCTCGGCGTTGCAAGCCGCCAGCCCGCGCAACTTTTTGAAAACCGTACTCGAAGGCATCCCGGCAGAACCCGGCCATCCGGGCCCGGTGATGCCCTCGTTCGCCGCCAGTCTCGACAACGCTCAACTCACTGTTCTGGCGACCTGGCTGCGCCATCAAGCCAACGCCGAGCAACCCTGGACCGACCTTCCTGCCACCCTCCAAGCACTACGTCAGGAGACGAAATGACTCAGATCACCCTCAACGTCAACGGATCCTCCCAGGCTCTTGAGCTGGAACCCGACATGCCGCTGCTCTATGCGTTGCGCAATCACCTGGGCCTGAACGGCGCCAAGTATGGGTGTGGCCTGGGCCAATGCGGCGCCTGCACCGTCATCGTCGATGACAAACCGGTGTTTTCCTGCCTGACACCCTGCGCCGGTCTCGAGGGCAAAAAGGTTCGGACGGTCGAAAGCCTGGGAACCGCCGAACGCCCCGGTTCTCTGCAACAAGCGTTCATCGATAAACAGGCCGCTCAATGCGGTTACTGCATCGCCGGCATGTTGATGCGTGCGCAGTCACTGCTCGAAAGCAATCCGCATCCCGACGAGCAGACCATTCGCGAATACATGGCAGGCAACTTGTGCCGCTGCGGCACACACTTGCGCATCATCGAGGCGATCAGCCTTGTCGCCCGGCAGAACGGGAGCGCGCTATGACGACAATCAACGAGGTCGATCACAGTCGCCGTGCGTTCCTGCGCGGGGGCGCCCTGCTGGTGGCGTTTGCTCTGGTGCCGGTCGCGCGCCGCGCCCTGGCCGACACCGAAGTCGATACCCTGGGCACAGTCGTGCTGGCGCCGGACCTGCCCGGCAGCCTGCGCACCAACCCCTGGCTCGATGCCTGGATTCGCGTCGGCGCTGACGGCATCACCGTCTACACCGGCAAGGTCGAACTGGGCACCGGAGTCAAAACCGCGTTGCTGCAAATTGCCGCTGAACGCCTGGAGGTCTCGCCGACAGCAATCAACCTGCTCACCGCCGACACCGCACTGACACCGAACGAAGGCTACACCGCCGGCAGCCACACGATTTTCGACAGTGGCACCGCGTTGTTCAACGCGGCGGCACAGGTGCGCGAGATGCTGCTGGAATCGGCCGGGCGCAGCTGGAACGTTGCGCCGGCACTGCTGACGACTCGGGACGGTTTCATTCTCGGTCCGACCGGGCAGCGCATGTCCTACGCCGATGCGGTCCAGCATGTCGATCTGCACCGCTATGCAAAATCCGAATCGCCCTCGATGCCGCCGAGCTCATTCAAGCTCATCGGCCATTCGCTGCCCCGCCTGGATATTCCGGGTAAAGTCAGCGGCGGCGCCGCCTTCGTGCAGGACATTCGCCTGCCGGGCATGCTCCACGCCCGGGTCATCCGCCCGCCGCGTCCCGGCAGCACGCTGGAAACCATCGATATTGAATCGATCCAGGCGCTGTCCGGCGTGGTGCAGGTGATTCGCGACGGCAATTACCTGGCCGTGGTGGCGCGGGACGAATGGCAAGCGATCAAAGCCATGCGCCACGGATACGCTTCAGCGCGCTGGAGCGGCGGACAGGCGATCCCCGAATCGCGGGACATCCACACCTTGCTCAAACGCCTGCCATCACGGCGTTATCCGATCAGCCATGAAGGTACGTCCCTGGGCGCGACCGACATCGAATATCGCGCCCGCGTGACCAAGCAATATCTGATGCATGGCTCCATCGGACCGTCCTGCGCCGTGGCCTGGTTCAAGGACGGTGCCCTCACCGTCTGGACACACACCCAGGGCGTGTATCCGCTGCGTGCCGGGATCGCCGAAATGCTGCGGCTGCCACCCGAGCGCGTGCGCTGCATCCACACCGAAGGTTCCGGCTGTTACGGCCACAACGGCGCAGACGATGCAGCGGCTGACGCCGCGTTGATTGCCATGCGCGTGCCGGGCACGCCGGTGCGGGTGCAATGGATGCGCGAGCAGGAAAACCTCTGGGAGCCCTACAGCTCGGCGATGGTCACCGAAGTGCAAGCCAGCCTCGACGCCCAGGGACGTCTGCAAGACTGGAACTATGAGCTGTGGACCACGCCGCACAACGAACGCATCGTCAACGCCGGGCGCTTGCTGCCCGCACGCCTGCTGGCCCGGCCGTTCACCTCCGCACCCTCGGTGCCGATCGCTCAGCCCGAAGGCGATGGCGATCGCAACGCCGTGCCGCTGTACACCGTGGCCTCTTCGCGGATCGACATGAACTTCGTTACCGAGATGCCGTTCCGCACTTCTGCCATGCGCTCGCTGGGGGCGCACATCAACGTCTTCGCCATCGAAGCCTGTATCGACGAGATGGCCGCCAAGGCAGGAATTGATCCGGTTGCCCTGCGTCTGGCGCACCTGACCGATCCCCGGGCAAGGGCCGTTGTCGAGCAAGTTCGCGATGCCGTCGGCTGGCCACAAAAAAGCAGCGAACCCGGCGCGGGCATTGGCTTTGCGTTCGCGCGCTACAAAAACATCATGGGCTACTGCGCCATCGCCGTGCGCCTGCAAGTGCATCCGCAGACCGGCGAAGTGCAGATCGATCACGTCGTCACAGCGGTGGACGTGGGGCAGATCGTCAGTCCCGATGGCCTGCGCAACCAGGTCGAGGGCGGGATCGTTCAGTCCACCAGTTGGACGCTGTATGAAAAGGTCGCCTATGACGCCGGCGGCATCCGCAGCTACGACTGGAGCGGCTACCCGATCCTGCGCTTCTCGCAAGTCCCCAGGAAGGTCGACGTTCACCTGCTCGACCAGCCGGGACAACCGTTTCTGGGGGCCGCCGAAATCGTTCAGGGCCCCATGGCGGCAGCCATCGGCAACGCCGTGGCGAACGCCACCGGACGACGCTGGTTGAACCTCCCTCTGACCCGCTCGCAACAGCCTTCCTGAGTCGCGCCCTGTTGCATTTCACGCAATGCAGCGTGGCGTCGCGGGTGGATTATCAAGCGCCGGACAGCCGCTTAACGTAGGGCCATCCGGTGCCGGAGCCAATGTCCGACACCGCCCTGCCGACCCATTTCGAAGACTGGAGAACACCCATGACGCAGCATCTGTTCCGCTCCATCGCCCTCGGCCCCTACACACTTCCCCACCGGGTGGCGATGGCGCCGTTGACGCGCTCCCGTGCCGGGCAGCCGGGCGATATCCCGACAGCCATGAACGCCGAGTACTACCGCCAGCGAGCAAGTGCCGCGCTGATCATTACCGAGGCGACGCAGATTTCCCGTCAGGGTCAGGGTTATGCGTGGACGCCTGGCATCTACAGCAATGAACAGGTGCAAGCCTGGCGTGAAGTCAGCCGTCAGGTACACGAGGCCGGCGGGTTGATCTTCATGCAACTGTGGCATGTGGGCCGGGTATCGCACCCAAGCTTTCAACCGGACAATGCACTGCCGGTGGCCCCCAGCGCATTGCCCGTACCGGGCAAGACTTTCATCGTCGATGCCGACGGCAATGGTGTCTGGGGCGACGTGCCAGTGCCGCGCGCACTGCAGGTTTCGGAAATCGCCGACATCATCAACGACTACCGCCGCGCCGCACGCAATGCGCTGAACGCCGGGATGGATGGCGTGGAAATTCACGCCGGCAACGGCTATCTGCTGGACCAGTTCATCAACAGCAACAGCAACCAGCGCACTGACGGTTATGGCGGCACCCTGGAAAACCGCGCGCGTCTGTTGCTGGAAGTCGTGGCGGCGGTGGTCGACGAAGTCGGCGCTGACCGTGTCGGCGTGCGCCTGACGCCCATGGGCCGTTTCATGGGCATGGGCGATGAATCGCCGCAAGCCACATTCGGCTACATCGTGCGCTCGTTGAACCGCTGGAAACTGGCCTATCTGCATCTGGTCGAGCCGGCCGTGGTCGGCACCGTCAAAGACGAGAATTTCGACCCGCGCTGGGACGCGATCATCGCTCAGTTGCGTGATGCGTGGGGTGGCGTGTTGATGATCGCCGGCGGCTACGACCCCGAGTCGGCGGAACAGGCCCTGGCCGACGGTCGCGCCGACATCATCGCGTTCGGCCGACCGTTCCTGGCCAACCCCGATCTGCCTCGGCGAATCCGCGAAGGCCTGGCGCTCAACACACCGGACCCGAGCACGTTCTTTGGCGGCGATCAGCGTGGCTATACCGACTACCCGGTGCACGCCCACTGATACGCTGAACGGCGGACGCAAAAAGGCCTGCCAGATCGGCAGGCCTTTTCGTTTCGGCGACCGTTACTGCTTGAGAATCAACAAGGGCTCGCCCTTCTTGACGATATACGTTGCCAGCTCCGACCCCTTCTCGTTGCCGACATTCCTGGCGATATGCGCCACACCCGCCGGGATGAACAGCGAATCCCCCGCCTTGAGCGTCACCGGCGCCTGCCCTTCGAGCCGGTACTCGAACGTGCCGCTGATCACGTAAGCCACTTCCACACCCGGATGCGCATGGTTGGGCGACGTGACGCCCGGTTCGAAATCAACGCGAGCCTGGATGACTTCGCGATTCGCAGCGCCCAGGTCCTGATGCACCAGATCGGTACGGCTCAGGCCCTGCTGCCAGCTTTTCGCCGGGGCGGCGGATGGGGTGTCAGCCGCGTGGACAAGGCCGGTCATCGAAACAAGTACGGCGGCAGCGGTCATCAGAAGTGTACGGCGCATGGTGTTGCCCTCTTGGAAGTAGTGATGTGTTGGCACCTACTTTGGGCGAGGCATGTACGCGGGATGTGTCCTGAGGACGGGGTTTGTTACCCGATTGTGTATGGCGGCGAGATGGATACACGGTCATACAAAGGGTTGGGCCAGCACCTGTGAAAGCCAGCTTCTGAACGCCACGATCTTCGCCAGGTCAATCCGAAGGGCTATCTGGCCGCGCTGATGCTGGACAACGGTGAGGTGCTGACCGTAGGCCCGGAGATTCTGCAATACCTTGCCGACCTCCGTCGCGCAGTCAGGCGCCCGACTCCGGGTCGCTCGCCGGCAGGCCACGCGCTTCTCTGTCTTCATCATCCTTGGCGGGGCTCTGCGGGTCGGCGTTGGCGCTTGCTGAGCGGTTGCCGTCGTGTGGATGTTCAACCGCCACTGAATCGGTGGCGGCCACATCGCTCATGTCTTCCTCCAATGGCGCTTCATCGTCCGGCGGCAATGGGACTGGCGATTCATCCTTGCGGGGATCATGGCCGGTTTCATTGTCGGTGGTGCGGGTCACGGCCTGTTGCGAGCGGTTGCCGGGTGCATCTTCATCGATTTCCATGGGGCTCTCCTTTCTGCTACGGGATATGCGTACCTGAACGTGTGAAACAAGCGCGTGATGGTTAGTGCCCCGTTTTGGACGAATGGCGCCCCGGTTGCCGAATGCCCCGGCGCTTCTATAGTGAAAAGGTTCATGCCCTCCTCCATCGAGCGCCCCATGGCCAGCACCGATCTACCGATCATCTGTGAGCATTGCGACTGCGTGTACGAAAAAGTCACGTTGGCCAAGCACCAGAAGACTCTCTGCGTGCGCTGCGGCGGCGTGCTCCAGCGCTACAACGGCCTGAGCGTGGAGCAACGCCTGGCCCTGAGTTTCACGGCGGCGATGCTGTGGCTGTTCGCCAATTTCTACCCGGTAATGAGCATCAGCATGAAGGGCCTGAAAAACAGCGCGACTCTGTGGGATTCAGTGTTGGCCCTGAGTCAGGGGCCGATCACCTTCATGGCGATGGTTGCGGCGATCTCGATCATCATCGCCCCGGCCTTTCAGCTGGTTCTGTTGATTTGGGTCTTGAGCTTCGCCCTCGCCTCGCGCCGTTCGCCGGGGTTCAAGCTGTGCATGCGCTGGCTGGAAACGCTGCGGCCGTGGAGCATGCTCGAAGTGTGCCTGCTCGGCGCGATGGTGGCGGTGTTCAAACTGGCGGGGATGCTCGACGTGATTCCCGGCATCGGCCTGTTTGCGCTGGCCGTGCTCAGCCTGTTGCTGATCCGCATCGCCGGGCGCGACGTACGTGAACTGTGGGACATCCTGTGAAACGACCACCGACGGCAACCGAACTCAACCTGTGCCTGTGCCACAGCTGCGGGCTGGCCTGCGACATGACCGGCGAACCGCACCAATGCCCGCGTTGCGACGCACCGCTGCATCGGCGCAAGACCAATTCGCTGGCGCGCACCTGGGCCTACATGTTCGCCGCGCTGGCGTTCTACGTGCCGGCCAATCTGCTGCCGGTGATGAACACCACCCTGCTCGGCAACGGCGCCGACAGCACCATCATGAGCGGCGTGCTGGAGTTCTGGGATCACGGCGCGTGGGACATCGCCCTGATTATCTTCATCGCCAGCATCGCGGTGCCGGGAGTGAAATTCGTCGCGCTCACTTTGCTGCTGGTGACCGTGCAACGGGACAGCCATTGGGCGCGCAAGGAGCGTTCGAAGCTGTACCGCTTCGTCGAGCTGATCGGCTATTGGTCGATGCTCGATGTGCTGGTGGTTGCGCTGGTGGCGGCGCTGGTGAAATTCCAGGCACTGGGGGATATCGAGCCGCGCGTAGGGATTCTGTTCTTCGGCCTGGTGGTGGTGTTCACCATGCTCTCGGCGATGAGCTTCGATCCGCGCCTGATCTGGGACAACGCGCCGGACGAAGAAACGGAAGAACCCCGGCACTCGACTGAACAAGTGCCGGGGCATCAAGCGACTTGACTCAGATCTGATCAGATCTGCGCGGTGCCGCCGTCGACGAACAACTCGATGCCATTGACGAAGCTGCTGTCATCCGAGGCCAGGAACAACGCAGCCTTGGCAATCTCGCTCGGCTCGCCCAGACGCCCGATCGGCACGATCGACGCCAGTTGATCAAACAACCCTTGCGTGTGTTCCGCCGGCACCAGCCCTGCCAGACCAGGGGTGCGCACCGGGCCAGGGCTGATGGCGTTGACGCGGATGCGCCGTGGTTTCAGGTCCAGCAGCCACGACCGGGCGAAATTGCGCACCGCCGCTTTGCTCGCGCTGTAGACGCTGAAATTTTCCGTGCCCTGCACCGAAGTGGTCGATGAGGTCAGCAGAATCGAAGCGCCATCGCGCAGCAGCGGCAGTGCTTTCTGCACAGTAAACAGCGTGCCCTTCACATTGGCGCCGAAAATCCGGTCGAAGTGCTCTTCAGTGATCGAGCCCAGCGGCAGCATGTCTCCGCCGCCGGCGTTGGCGAACAGGATGTCGAGGTGTCCGGCCTTCGCGGCGATCTCGCTGTAGATGCGGTCCAGATCCTCCAGTTTTGCCACATCGCCCTGAATGCCGATGGCCCGTGGGCCGATGGCGGCGACCGCTTTGTCCAGCTCGGCCTGACGACGGCCGGTGATGAATACCGTGGCGCCCTGGGCGACGAATTCCTGCGCCGACGCCAGGCCGATGCCGGTGGTGCCGCCAGTGATCAGTGCGATTTTGCCTTCAAGTCTGTTGCTCATGATGAATCTCCAGTAACCGTTTCGAGGTAGGTGACGGGTCTTAGGTGAGCCGTTGAAAGCGACTTTAGGCTGATCGATTGAATTGAAAAATCCGCCAAATCAGTTTTGTTTGTACACAGACATGCACAATACTCAGCGCATCTACACCACTGAGCCCGAACCGATGAATCAGTTAATGGCGATCCGCACCTTCGCCCGCGTCGTGGAAAGCGGTTCGTTCACCAAAGCCGCCGACTCGCTGAACCTGCCGAAAACCACGGTCAGCAAACTGATCGGCCAACTGGAAAACCACCTCGGCGTGCGCCTGCTGCAACGCACCACCCGCCGCCTCACCGTCACGGCCGACGGCGCTTCCTATTACCAACTGACCCAACAACTGCTGCATCAACTGGACGACATCGATCAGGGTTTCAGCCAGGCGCAAGGCCTGCCGCGCGGCAAGATTCGCGTGGACATCGGTGGCTCGACCGCGACGATGCTGGTGATCCCCGAACTGCCGAAATTCTTCGAACGCTATCCGGACATCCAGATTGATCTGGGTGTCAGCGATCGCCCGGTGGACCTGATCAGCGAACGCGTCGACTGCGTGATTCGCGGCGGCCCTCTGACCGAACAAACCCTGGCCGTGCGCCGCCTCGGCGAAGTGTCCTGGACCACCTGCGCCACGCCCGATTATTTGCAACGCCACGGCACCCCGAGTCACCCGCTCGAACTGGCCAGCCATCAATTGATCGCCTACCGCTCGGCCTCCACCGGGCGCATCCTGCCGTCGAACTTCCAGCGCAACGGCGAACGCCATCAAATCGAAGGCAAAGGCCTGATCAGCGTCAACGAGAGCAACGCGCACCTGGCGGCCGGCCTCGCCGGACTTGGGATCATCCACACCTTCAGCTACACGGTGAGGACGGCGATCGAGCGTGGCGAACTGGTGCCGATCCTTGAGGATTGGCGGCCGTCGGCGTATCCGTTTCATGTGCTCTACCCGCCGAACCGGCATTTGAGCAATCGGGTGCGGGTGTTTATCGATTGGCTGGTGGAGCGATTTGCGCAGGTTGATTAAGGCGTTGCGGGGCATTGCTGATTTTTACGCAAAACACCTTTGACCCAGGGCCGGTTCTTCTCATGTCCGCAGACCGGGATACTGACGGCCATCGAAATCATGGGAACCGCACAATGCAAACCGATTACGCAGCCTGGGCCTGGACGTCCGGCCAAGGGCTGGATGGCCTGACACTGACCCGCAAACCCCTCGTGCAACCCGGCCCCGGCCAAGTGCTGGTGGCCAATCGCGCCATCGCCCTGAACCCGGTGGACTGGAAAATCATCGAGTGGGGCCATCCCGCATGGAGCACCGGGCGTGTGCCGGGTGTCGACGGCATGGGCGTGGTGGTCGCGGCCGGCGCCGGCGTGACGCTGCAACCCGGCAGTCGCGTGGCGTATCACCAATCATTGGCGAGCGATGGCAGCTTCGCCGAGTACTGCCTGCTGGACGCCGCCACCGTACTGTCGGTGCCCGCCGCGCTTGATGATGCAACTGCCGCATCGCTGCCCTGCCCCGGTTTGACCGCATGGCAAGCCGTGGAGAAAGTCCCTGCCGGCGAGGCCGCTGATGTGCTGGTGATCGGCGCCGGCGGTGCGGTTGGTCTGCTGCTGGTGCAGCTGGCGGTGCAACGCGGCTGGCGGGTCTGGGCGACCGCGTCCGGCGCGCATCATGCAAAGCTCAAATCCTTGGGGGCGGTGAGCGTATTCGATTACCGCGAACCGGACTGGAAAACCACACTCACCGCCAGCCTCGGCGAACGCCGTTTGCACGCCGTGTTCGACACGGTCAGCGGCGCTCACGCAGCAGAAATGGCCAGCATGCTGGGCTACAACGGTCATCTGGTGTGCATTCAGGATCGCCAGGAAACCGCGCCGGTTCCGGCGTTCAGCTCTGCGATTTCGCTGCACGAAGTGGCGTTGAACAGCTACCACACCCACGCCAGCCTGCAGGATCGCCAGACGCTGCGCCGCAACGGCGAACAGCTGCTGCAAGCCCTGCTCGACGGCAGCCTGATCGGCCCGGCGCTGCAAACGTTCGACTTCCGCGAACTGCCCCAGGCCCTGCGCGCCTTGAAGGACGGCGCCGGCGGCGGGAAATGGGTGGCGCGCCTGCCCGCCGTTTGAAGCGCGTCAGTCGAGGCCTTCCCTTGCGCCTTGACTGACCTCCCGGGTCAGACAATCAATCAGCGCCCGCGCCGATGCCGACAGCTGCCGATGTGGCGGGTAGATCACCGAGAACGGTCGGGAGCGCCCGCCCGACTGTTCAAGCAATCGCACCAGCCGCCCGCTTTCGATCCGCTCGCGAACGATGAAGTCGTAGGTCTGGCAGATGCCCAGCCCCTGTTCCGCCAGCGACACGATCCCCAATACATCGTCGGACACCTGGATATTGGCGCTGGGCAGCCATTCGCGATCTTCGTCCTGTTCACGAAACAGCCACGGCCCGACGCGGCCGGTGCTGGGCATCACGAACGGCAGGCACGCATGCCGCTGCAGATCGTCGACACTTTGCGGCGTCCCGGCCCGTTGCAGATAATCCGGCGCGGCAACCACACACAAACGCGCATCTTCCAGCTTGCGCCCGATCAATCCGCTGTCCGGCAGCGCGCCCAACCGAATAGCCAGGTCGTACCCTTCGGCCACCAGATCGACGTTGCGATTGCTGATACTCAACTCAACACGCACTTGCGGATATTGCCGGGTGAATCGGGCAAGCATGGCCGGCAACCGATAGTGTCCGTAAGTGGTCGGCACGCTCAGGCGCACACGGCCACTGAGTTCACCGTCCTGCCCCTGGATCGTGCGCTCCGCATCATCGATCAGGCCGAATGCGGCTCGCGATTGTTCCAGATACAACACACCGGCATCGGTCAGGCTCAAGCGCCGCGTAGTGCGCCGCAGCAACTGCACGCCCAGACGCGCTTCAAGTCGCGAAATCGCCCGGCTGACCACCGACGGCGTGGTTGCGAGAAACACCGCACCGGCGCTAAGCGAACCCTTTTCCACCACCGTAACGAACACTTCGACGTCAGCCAGATAATCGAATCGGCGGCTCATCTTGATCCCCAGAGAACAAATGCTTTGCTGTGGCGAGAGTTTATCGCCGCCATGAGCATCAATACAGTGAGCCGCACTTTCCTTCACGTTCTGGAATCGCCATGCGCTCATTCACTCGTCTTGCTTTCGCCTTGTCTCTCTCCGTTGCCGCGTTGAACGCCCAAGCCGCCAATGTGCTGGTGGTGCTGTCGGATTCCGACCATCTCGATCTGAAAGACGGCAAGGTATTCAGCACCGGTTTCTACCTCAACGAACTGATGCAACCGGTCAAGCTGCTGCTCGATGCGGGCCACACCGTGACCTTCGCCACCCCGACCGGCAAGGCGCCGACGCTGGACCGGTCCTCCGACGACAAGATGTATTTCAACAATGACGTCGCGGCCCTGCAGACCCACAAAACGCTGCTGGATCAACTGAAGATCACCTCGCCCGGCGAGTCGCCGGTCATCAGCCTCTCGCGGGTCGAGCAAGTCGGCTACGACCATTTCGATGCCGTCTACATTCCGGGTGGCCACGCACCGATGCAGGATCTGTTGCACAGCCAGGCGCTGGGCAAACTGCTGAACGACTTCCATCAAAAAGGCAAAACCACAGCGCTGGTTTGCCACGGCCCGATTGCGCTGCTGTCGACCCTGACGGATCCGACCGCATTCACCCGGCAACTGGAAACCGGCAAAGCCAAAACGGCGAACGACTGGACGTATGCCGGCTATAAGTTCACGGTCATCAGCAATCAGGAAGAAGAGATCGCCAAAGGACTGCTGAACGGCGGCACGATGAAGTTCTACCCGCAGACCGCGCTGGAAAAAGCCGGCGGTGTATTCAGCAGCAACACTTCGGCGTGGGCCAGTCATGTGGTGGTTGATCGTGAACTGATAACCGGGCAAAACCCGGCGTCTGCACTGGGTGTCGGCAAGACGCTTGTTGAACGGTTGAAGTGATTGCCGGTTCCGGGCCCGACACTGGTCGGGGTTTGCCCGGGCTGACGTCATCGTGAGCAGGCTCGGTCCTACACTTAAACGCGTACTCCTGTGGGACCGAGCCTGCTCGCGAAGGCGATGGTTCAAACACTGCACACTCATGGACATCCCCAACAAGTCCCCCGTTTCGGCTAACCTGACGGTGCACACGATGACCTTTGCCCCAGTCGGCGCATCGTTCCTGAAGCCCACGAAACGGAGAATTCCATGCTCAAGCGAACCCTGGCACTGACCGCAGGTCTGGCCCTGTCCTTTACCGCCGTGCTGGCGCAAGCCGCCGACGTGTTGAAGGTCAGCGCAATCCCCGATGAAGCCCCGACCGAACTGCTGCGCAAGTTCGAACCGCTGGGTGCTTATCTCAAGCAGAAACTGGGGATGGACGTCGAGTTTGTGCCGGTGGCCGACTACCCGGCAGTGGTCGAAGCCCTGGCCACCAACCGCCTCGACATGGCGTGGCTCGGCGGTTTCACCTTCGTCCAGGCGCAACTGAAAAGTGATCCTAAAGTGATTCCGTTGGTGCAGCGCGAACAGGACGCGCAGTTCACCAGCAAATTCATCACCGCCGACCCGAACGTCAAAAGCCTCGCCGACCTCAAGGGCAAGACCTTCGCCTTCGGCTCCGTGTCGTCCACCTCCGGCAGCCTGATGCCGCGCTACTTCATGCTCAAGGACGGCATCAAACCGGAAAGCTATTTCAGCCGCGTCGGCTACTCCGGCGCCCACGACGCCACCGTCGCCTGGGTGCAGGCCGGCAAGGTCGACGCTGGTGTGCTGAACGCCAGCGTCTGGCAAAAACTGGTGGACGCCGGCAAGGTCGACACCAACAAGGTCAAGGTCTTCGCCACCACCCCGGCCTACTTCGATTACAACTGGACCGTGCGCGGCACCCTCGACCCGGCTTTGGCGGCGAAGATCAAAAAAGCCTTCCTCGACCTCGACCCGGCCAACCCCGAGCACAAGAAAATCCTCGACCTGCAAGCCGCCAGCCGTTTCATTGAAACCAGCCCGGACAACTACAAAGGCATCGAGGAAGCCGCCCGCGCCGCCGACTTGCTGAAATGACGCTGCGTCTCAAACAAGCTTTTTTGCACCACACCAATGGCGTCGCAGCGCTGCGCGGTGTGGATCTGCAAATTGATGCCGGCGAGCAGGTGGCGATCATCGGCCCGTCCGGCGCCGGCAAATCCAGCCTGCTGAATCTGCTGGCGACCGCCATTCGGCCCAGCAGCGGCGACATCGAAGTGCTGGGCGAACGCGCCTGGCATTTGTCCGCCCGTGGGCGGCAACGCCTGCGCGCCCGCATCGGCCTGGTGCATCAGGCGCCGCCCCTGCCGCCCCGGCAACGGGTGGTGACGGCGGTGCTGGCCGGCAAACTCGGCCAATGGAGCCTGGGCAAAAGCCTGATCAATCTGCTCCACCCGCTCGACGTGCCCGGTGCCCGCGCCGCACTGGCGCGGCTGGATCTGGCCGACAAACTCTTCAGCCAGTGCCAGCAACTGTCCGGCGGGCAATTGCAGCGGGTCGGCATTGCTCGCGTTTTGTATCAGGCGCCGGAGGTGTTGCTGGCCGACGAACCGGTCTCGGCGATGGACCCGGTGCTGGCCGGACACACGCTGTCGATTCTGTCGCGCCATGCCCAGGAACATAACGTGACGCTGGTGGCGAGCCTGCACGCAGTGGAGCTGGCGCTGTCGCACTTCCCGCGCGTCGTCGGTCTGCGCGAGGGGCAGATCCTGTTCGACTGCCCGTCCGCGCAGGTCAGCCGCGACATGCTCGACACCCTCTACGCCAATGAACAGTTGCAATCGCCGGCGCCTGCCGTCACCCCACTGATTGTGCAGATTCCGCGATGCTGAGCGCCGACACCCGCGACCCCGCCGCGCTGCCACGGGTGCTGCTGACCGTGCTGGCGATTGCCTTGCTGTGGCCCGGCATCCAGCTCAGCGAACTGGATCTGGGCGTGCTGTTTCATGCTGACAGCCAGAGTGAAATGGGCCGCTTCGTGTCGATGTTCTGGCCGCCGGCACACGACGAAGCGTTCCTGCAGATACTGCTCAAAGCCACCCTGCAAACCCTGGCCATCGCCACCGCCGGCATGGCCCTGGCTCTGTTGTTGGCAGTGCCGGCCAGCCTGCTCGCCAGCCGCGCTTTGTCGCTGACCGCCGCCTCCCGCAGCGGCCGCCCGAGCCTGTTGGGCCGCCTGCTGCGCTGGCCGGTGCGCGGGCTGCTGATCTTCCTGCGCAGCGTGCCGGAAATCGTCTGGGCGCTGCTGTTC
Source organism: Pseudomonas sp. B15(2017) (assembly GCF_002113215.1). NCBI lineage: Bacteria > Pseudomonadati > Pseudomonadota > Gammaproteobacteria > Pseudomonadales > Pseudomonadaceae > Pseudomonas > Pseudomonas sp. B15(2017). The sequence goes on along the minus strand of NZ_NEJZ01000017.1, from coordinate 1,152 downwards.
GTGCGCGCCGTCGGCCTCGGCCCGGCGGCGGGCGTGCTGGCCATCGCCATCACCTACAGCGGCATGCTCGGCAAGGTCTACGCCGAAATCTACGAATCCGCCGACCAACGCCCGGCCCACGCCCTGCTCCAGGCCGGCAGCGGCCGCCTCGCCAGTTTCGCCTACGGCGTACTGCCCAACGTCGCGGCGGAACTGCTCTCCTACACCGTCTACCGCTGGGAATGCGCCATCCGCGCCTCGGTGGTCATGGGCTTCGTCGGCGCCGGCGGCCTCGGCCAACAGATCGACCTGTCGATCCGCATGTTCGCCGGCGGCGAAGTCGCCAGCATGCTCCTGACCTTCCTCCTGCTGGTGCTCGGCGCCGACCAACTCAGCCGCCTGCTGCGCTGGAGGCTGACATGAAACGCCTGATCAACACGGCGCTGATCCTCGCCATCGTCTCCGCCGTCATTGCCTCGTTCACCTACCTGGGCCTCGACCTCAAAGAACTCGGCAGCCCGACCGGCCTGAAACACATGGGCTCCTACATCGCCCGCTTCCTGAGCCCCGACCTCAGCCCCGGCTACCTGACTGCCATCTTGCGCGGGTCGATGGAAACCCTGGCCATGTCTGCGCTTGGCACCCTGCTCGCCGCCGTGCTGGGCCTGCTACTGGCGCTACCCGCCGCTGGCCGGTTTGGTTGGCCATTGCAAAGCGTCGCCCGCCTGCTGCTGAACGCACTGCGCGCGATTCCCGAACTGGTGTGGGCTGCGTTGATGGTGCTTGCGGCTGGGCTCGGGCCGAATGCCGGGACACTGGCCCTGGCCCTGCACACCACGGGCGTGCTGGGGCGGTTGTTTGCTGAAGCGCTGGAAAACACGCCACCGGAACCGGCGGATGCGATTCGGTTGCAAGGGGGGAATCCGGTGACGGCGTTCTGCTACGGCACGCTGCCGAACCTGGCGCCGCAGTTGCTGGCGTACTGTTTGTATCGGTGGGAGAACAACATCCGGATGGCCAGCGTGCTGGGGTTTGTCGGCGCTGGGGGGCTGGGGCAGATGTTGTATGTGAGCTTGAGTCTGTTTCAGGAAGCGCAGGCGGGGACGGTGATTTTGGCGATGTTGGTGCTTGTGTGGGGGGTGGATTGGTTGAGTGGTTGGGGGCGGGTGCGGG